>DATHQS010000302.1:0-14061 GCA_035482455.1 Candidatus Acidiferrales bacterium
AATCTTCCTCCAAGATGATTGCCCCCGCCTGCGCCGGGGAACCGATGCTATAGATGCCCGGCGAATTATAAGCCACCGGCGCGGCAAGCAACGATAGCACCACGGTGTCGTAATGCCGATAATCGGAATCGCTGTCATTCAGCGGGTAGATGGTGATCAAGGCATAACTTTTGCCCGCGGGAATCATCACCGTGCCCGGCAACTCCGCATAATCTTCGCCGTTAATGGCCGTTCCGCCGATGCTGTAATAAACTGTCAGGTCCGTATTCGTCGCGCTGCTGCGATGCACCAGAAACGTCGCCGTATTCGCTCCGCTGACGTAGTTGCTCACGTAACTGCTGATGGTGGAGGTCGGATAATACCAGTTCACGTAGTTGGTTCCCTCGATGGCCACCGGGTCGGTCGCATACATGGTGATCACGGGCGGCAGATTGGTCACGACGTAGATGTTGACCGGTGCGGAAGTGGCGGTGTTGCCCGCGCTGTCCAACGCCACGGCGGTCAAGGCATACGCCCCCGCCGGCACATTGCTCCAATCCAGGAAAAATGGATTGGCCTGCGTGGAACTCGTCAACAGCACCCCGCCGGTGTTGGACACGGTGCCGATGCTGCTGCCGTTCGCAAAATATTCCACGGTCTCAACCACGTTGGAATCCGTCACCCGGGCATGAACCCCGACGTTCGCCGGCGCAAGGAACATCTGCCCGTTCGTCGGATACCAGAAGGCCACGGTAAACGGGATGACCGGCGGCGGCGGATTGGTGAGGACGTAAATATTCACCACGGATGACGTGGCGGTGTAGCCGTTGGTATCCGTCGCGATCACCTTCAACGCATAACCGCCCGTCGCCGGATTGGACCATGTGAACGGGAACACCGGCACCGAGCTGATGTTGGAGACGATCAATTGACTGCTGTTCGGCACCACGCCCAGGCTGACGTTGTTCGCAAAAAACTCCACGCTCGCCACCATGCCGGAAGTTTCCACGGCCCGTGCGTAGATGTTCACATTCGTCGGCGTGTGATACGTCGCCCCGTTCTGAGGCGAATAGATGGCCACCGATGGATGCCCGATCACCGGCGGCGCATTGGTGACGGTGACATTCACCACCGATGAGGTCGCCGTATTGCCCGCGTTATCCGTCGCCACGGCGGTCAGGCCATAGTTGCCGGCCAGCACATTGCTCCAGGACAGGAAGAACGGATTTCCCTGTGTCGAGTTCGTCAGCAGCACGCCACCGGTGTTGGTCACGATGCCGATGCCGCTCCCGTTCGCAAAATACTGTATGGTTTGCACCACGTTCGAATCCACCACCAGCGCGTGCACCCCGATCGTCGCCGGGGCCTTGAACGTCTGCCCGTTGGTCGGATACCAGAACGCGACCAGAAACGGAATGGGCGGTGGTGGTGGCACGTTCGTGATCACGGTGATGTTGACCACGGATGAAGTCGCAGAATTGCCGTTGGTATCCGTCGCCACGGCTTTCAGCGCAAAACTGCCCGCCGGCGGGTTCAACCACGTCAGCGGAAAGACCGGAACCGAACTGATATTGGAGACAATCACCTGGCTGCTGTTTGATACCACGCCCAGATTGATGCTGTTGGCGTAAAACGTGACCGTGGCCACCAGGCCGGTGCTTTCAACGGCCCGCGCATAGATGTTCACGTTGGTCGGTGCCAGATAGGTTGATCCGTTGGCGGGAGAATAAATGTAAACCGACGGTCGCACCACGGGCGGCGGAAAATTGGTGGCCACTGTGATGCTGACCACGGATGAGGTCGCGGAATTGCCCTTCACATCAGTCGCGACCGCTTTCAACGCATAAGTGCCCGTCAACACATTGGACCACCCCAGCGGGAACAGCGGTTCGCTGCTGATGTTGCTGAAAACCATCTGGCTGCTGTTCGGCACAACACCGAGGCTCAAGTTGTTCGCAAAAAATTCGACGGTGGCGACGGCGTTGGAGCTTTCAGCGGCACGGGCATAAAGATTCAAGTTCGCCGGGGCGAGAAATTTCGCGCCATTGGTCGGGGAATAAATATAGACCGATGGCCGGACCACCGGATTGGACACCGTGATATTGACTGGCGCGGACGTCACCATCATGCCCGCGCTGTCGCTTGCCACCGCCGTCAAAGCATACGCTCCCGGCGGAACATTGCTCCACGTGATGAACAATGGATTGCCCTGCGTCGAGTTCGTATACAACAACCCCGCTGTGTTGGTCGCCAGCCCGATGCTCGTCGTGCCCGCAAAATATTGCACCGTCTGGACGACATTGGAATCAGTCACCCGGGCGTGGACATAGATGTTGGCGGGCGTAAGAAAGGCCTGATGATTGGTCGGCGCAAACAAGGCGATGCCGAACGGGATGGTCTGGCTGCGGGCCATGCCCACCAGAAAAAACAACAAACCGCACAGAAGCAGTCTACTGAACGTTTTCATACGAAAAACATCGCTACAGGGTTTTGGGAACTGGGCCAGAATAGCATGTTCCATTCCGCCGGACAACCACGTGAAACCCGCAATGATTGGGCGGACACTGTCGCGGATGACGCGCCGATGCGTGAAATTTTCACGCAAAAAGCGTGGTCCTCACGCGATTCCACCATCCCCTCTGATGCCCCATCCGGTGATGCCAGATAAATAAGCATCTCCAAATCAATTGTTATTGTCTGCTGCCACCCGGGATGCACGGACCCATTAAAACCCGGAGGCTCCGGCCGGCGACCGGCGCGGCGGACGACCGCGGGAAAACCCTTGGTATCATTGTAAAATATGGCCATAAATGATTTATGCATCTGGACAATCTGATTGATGTGGCTTAAAAGTAGGAACCAATGAAAACAAATTGGCGGGTGTTTTTTCTCGTACTTTTCGGACTGGGCTTGGGCCCCAGCTTCGCCACGACCTTCCTGCAATTCGACAGCACCTACCTCGGCGATGGCTGGTTCCAATACAAAATGCACATCAACAAGGATCCGTTTTTTCTGGAGGCGGACGTCACCCAGTTGAGCGTTAATTTCACCAATCAGATCGATCAAAGCACAACCTCTTCCACCTGGTCCAACAGCGGCCCCGACAGCACCTACTCCTACTCCTCGTGGGAGTCCAGCCAGGGCTCCTCCACCCGGCCCTACGATGCGGTTTTTCTGATGCGCAGCAGCGAAACATCCTACCGGCTGGGAACAAATGTCTTCGACAGCGCCATAGTCGCCTTCTCATTGTTGCTGGCCGATTATACCCCATCGTTCGATGGTGGCGTTTACAGCCAGAACATTGTCGGCTTCGCCAGAATGCCTTGCTTGATACCCTGCCGCCCGGAGGATGCCGATGGTTCTCCGGCCAGTTTCTCCTACGCATTAAAGCTCCTGCCGGATGTGAACATCACCTCGTTGATCCAATCAAACGGGGTTGTGCAGGGCGTGGATTTTCTTTGGGATTACGAATCGACTTTCCTGCTGCAAGCGAGCACTGACTTTAATTCATGGACAAATATCGCCTACATTTGGAGCTACCCGCCGGAGACCCTGTGGACGACCAACCGGTCGTTGGACGACTTTGGGCAATTCTTCCAGATCAGTCTGGTCGCCAGCGGCCATGCCACCAATCTGCCGTCCCTCAACTCAAATGTCCTGCTGGCCAAACCTGCGGTCGCCAAAACCGCCATCGCCACGACAAGCACCGCCTCGCGCGTCTCCGGCTGCCAGGTTTCAGGCGGAAAAATTGCAGTGAAAATCACCACGCAAGCAAATCAGAATTATACTGTCAGCGCTTTGGACAGCCACAAGACAGTCCGGGCCTCGCAGTCATTGACCGCCACGGGTGATTCCGCCTCGGTATGCTTCGATACCAAAAACCTGCCCTCTCCTGTTTATTTCCAAGTGGCGTCCACACCTTGAGCTACTTGCTCAACGCATGCCACCCATGCCAGCCCATGTAGCTGGCCAAAAGCACCAGCAGCACACAAGACACATACGGTGCACGCCGCATGAGTTCGCCGAAGCCGCTAAATCTTTTCTCCGCATGCCGCACGCTCCACGCCGCGAGCACGCCGACGGTGACCATCGTGATTGCCAGCCCGAAACTGAACGCACCTACCATCACAAAACCCAGCGCCACTCGTTTGAGTTGCAGGCAAACCAGCAGCACCGTGAACGCCGCCGGACACGGCATCAGCCCGCCCGTGATGCCAAACAGGATGATCTGCGGCGTGGTCACCGCGCGCCCGGCGAAACGCTTCGCGATGTCCTCCGCATGGGCGCGCTCGTGCGCGTCCTGAAAATCTTCGCCCGACTCCTCCATGCCATGTTCGTGGCCATGATGGTGGTGATGCGCATCCTCGCGAAATTCCACCCGCGCCGTATGGTGATGTGACCCATGCCCCAGTGTCAGCGTGACATCAAACTCATGCGGCTCGGGTATGTCCGTGGTCGATTCTAGAAAATCTTTCTTGGCGATGAATTGAAATGTCTGGCGCGTTCCATCCGGCCGGACCGTCTCGATACTCACATCGTTCGCCGCCGGCAACCGTCGTCCGGCGGGCGCGCGTAATTGAAAGACTGGCGGTACGCCTTCCTCAAACACACTCAGCTCAAGCTTGTTGCCGTGGCCAAGATCGAGCAGGAAATTTTCGCTGCGCGCATGGCCATGCTCGTGCCCGTGGTCATGGCTATGCCCATGTGAATGATCATGGTCATGCCCGTGATCGTGATGATGCCCCGCCTCAAGGACTTCGCGGCGGGTCCGGAGAAACATCCACAGCGCCAGCCCAAGGATGAGCACGGCGGAACCCAGTTGCAGGTACGGCTCGACGCTTTCCGCATTCCACTGATTCCCAAAATGCAGCGCCACGGCGGCCAGGACCCAGATGAGCAACGAGTGCGAGATCGCGGCGGACAGTCCCAGCAATACCGCCTGCCCCATCGTCCCGCGGATGGCCACGATGAACGCGGCCATCATCGTCTTGGAGTGGCCCGGCTCCAGCCCATGCAGCGCGCCCAGCAGGATGGCGGCGGGGATGAATAGCCAAAGGCTGCCCGAACCGTTCTGCAGCGCTTGTACAAAATCAGACATGAGCGAAGGATAACCTCTCCGCCAATAATGTCATCTCAATCTCGGTCTTACGGATTTTGTACGCGATAGAAACGTAGCGGCAGCCCGTTGGTATCCACAAACGTGAACGGCAGGCTCCCGGGATTCGTCGTCAGCAAGGTCGTCCAGTTTGTCGCCGACAGGTTCGTGCTCGCCAGGATCGTATAACTCATCGCCACCGCGCCGGTGATCGTCAGGCTCGGATTTCCTCCCGCAAAGCTGAAGGATTGGAACCCCGGATTGCTTGTCACCGTCAACACCTGCGTGACCGTGCCTTGCACGGATAAATCCAGCGCCGTGCTGCTCGCATTATCCCAGACATACCACGTACCACCGGATGCCCCGTTGTAGTTTGCGATGCGGAAAGTCACATTGGTATTCGCCCCCACGTTCTGTAAGGTTGGATAAACGGTCAAATCGACCGGCACATTCGTGGAGCCATTGGAAGTATTCGTATAGACCAATGTCGTGATGTCCGTGAACGCGCCATTGCCAACTTGGAATTGCAACACACCATTCGTCGGCCCCGAGGCGGAGCGGCGGAAATCCAGCCGGTTTATCGTGGTGTACGAAACCTTGTAACCGTTGCTGACCGCCAAACTGAAACTGACAAATTGGTTCGCACTGATGGCGTTGGCTGCGGTCACGCTGGTAAATCCTGTGCCACCCCAGCCCCGGGCCGCCCCGCTGCCGGACTGCCCGACACCACTCCCGCGCGTCAGGCCAACGACCCCGAGATTGAGCCCATTGGTGGTTGGCGGCAACGGGGAAACCCCGAAATTAGCGGCATTGCCCGCCATTCCGGTCGGTATGCCGCTGACATCCCACCCCGCCAGCACACCGCTGTAAACCATGCCTCCTCCGCTGCTGAACACCGTGAAGCTGTTTGTGCTCACGGCCGTCCCGCTTGGCGTGGTGACGCTGATGAAGCCGGACCCCGCATTAGCCGGCACGGTGGCGGTGATCTGGTTGCTGGAGTTCACCGTATAAACCGCCGGCGCCCCGTTAAACGTCACCGCCGTGGCGGCGCTGAAATTGGTGCCCGTGATGACCACGTTCGTACCCGCCGCGCCACTCGTCGGCGAGAACGTCAGGATGACCGGCGGCGGATTCGTCTGCCCGTCCACCTTCGCCCGCAACGCCGCGGCGATCGTCGGCGGCAGTGCCGTGAAAAAAGTAAAGCCGGTATCCACCTCGATCTGCGCGGCCGAAGTCACGTAGTGCTGCCACGCGTTCGTGGCCGTGGCGTTGTTCGGAATCTTCAGCGCGACGACGCGGTTGGTCGCGGTGATGCGGCTCAGCGCGGTGCCGCTGTTCGTGGGTACGAAAACGGCGATCTTCCAAACATAGTCGGCGATGACGGCCTTGCCGCTGGGGATGCGGTTGGTGCCAAACCCGCTCGGCCCGCAGATGATGAGCATTTCGTTGGAGGAAAGTTGCGAGCGGCAATAGCCTTCAAACGTGCCCCACACGCCGGAGTTGTTGGTGTCATTCTGCGCCATGATGTTGGACATGAGAAAGACCATGTTGTTGTCATTGGTCGTATCGGTCCGGTCTTCCGAAGGACAGAGGTGCCCGCGGTTGATGCCGACGGTGCTGTCACCGTCATAGTCGCTGTCCGTTACCCGGTAAAAATTCGGCGGCAGGTTTGTGTCCGTAAAAAAATTGGGTGAGCGCGGGACGCTCCCCACGTCACCCGCGGTCAAATCCCAGCTCGCCCAGACGGGTTCACCCAGGTTGTCACTGTAATCTAAGGCCTCAACCGGACGCTGGATCAGATAATGATCGTGGTTGTTGGTGTCCACGATGGCCCCGGAAGGATTCCCCAACTGCATCTGTAGGGTGGAATCGATCGTGGCGGAGGCAAGAACGGCGGATAGGAATAACAGGACACAACAGATTGCAAATTTCACAAGAATGCGGGTTTTCTATCTATATAATTATCATCAAATATTGGTGGAAAAGCATACCATATTTAGGAAAAATCGCAGCGGGTTTCTTCCGGCACGTTGGCCCATGTCACTTATACGATGCAAAATATCGAAAATGTAAAAAAACCGGGCTAAAAACATGATTTCGCTGTTGACGGCCAAATCAGTTGTGCCAGAGTAAATCTACTCTTGGAGAAAGGTTTTTTATGGGTAATTGCATCATGCAGATTCTAATCGTGGAGGATTCCATCAACGACGCGTTGCTGTTGCTCGCGGAATTGCGGCAGAACGGGTACACCGTCGTGCATCGCTGCGTGGACTCGCAGGAGGATTTCTTGGACGCCCTGCAAACGCACGCCTGGGACGCGATCATCTCCGACTATTGCCTCCCCCACTTCAGTGGCCCGGAGGCCCTCCGGCTCTTGCGCGAGCGTGATCAGGTCACACCTTTTGTCATGGTCTCCGGCGTCTATGGCGAAGAACACGCCGTGGCCGTGATGCGCGCCGGCGCCAATGATTACATCATCAAAAACAACCTCTCCCGCTTGGTGCCGGCCTTGGAACGAGAATGGGATGCCGCGCAAATCCGCCGCCAGCAAAAACGCGCCGAGGCCGCCATGCAACATTTCACAGCCATCATCCAATCCAGTGAGGACGCCATCTACAGCAAAACCCTTGATAGTCATATCCTGAGTTGGAACCCGGCGGCTGAGCACCTGTTCGGTTACAAGGCGCATGAAATGATCGGCCGCTCCATTGTGAAGCTTTTCCCTTTGAGTCACCGGGACGAAATGCTTGACACCCTTGCCAGCGTCCGCCGCGGCGAAACTGTCAGCCTGCGCAACACTGCTCGCGTCCACCAGAACGGCGACATCGTCCCCGTATCCGTCATCGTGTCGCCCATCAAAAACAGCCAGGGTGAGATCATTGGCGCCTCGGGCATCGCCCGCGACACCCGGCAAGAGCGCCGGTTTGAACAGGATCGCCAGCATCTGTTCGAAAAACTTTCCGCCGCCGCCGGCCAGCTCAGCCGGCTCCATGAGCTGTTGCCAGCCTGTTCTTCCTGCCACCGCATTCGTGATGACAAACAATTCTGGGAGCAGGTCAAGGCCCGCCTCTCTGAAAACGCGGATAACCTTGTCCCCGCCAGTCTCTGTCCGGAATGTGCGGAAGAATACGAACGCCAGCTGGACTTCAAGGACAAGCTGGTCGCTGGCGGCCAGATTGCGGTTGAATCGCCATAAGCGGCGTCACCAGCGGGAAGGTGGTCGGTGATTAGCTGGCTAACACCCGCGCCGTCACCGAGCGCAGGTCGGCCAAAGAAAACGGCTTGTCGATCAGCGCCTCCACCAGTCCGTCCAGTTTGCCCGATGCCTTCAGTTCGCTGCCGAAGGCGGTGATCATGATGATCCGCTGGGTGGGTCGGCGCTGCTTGATGATGGCCGCAAATTCATCGCCCTTCATGTCGGGCATGGAATAGTCCGTCAGGACGAGGTCAAAGTTGCCCTTGTCAAAAATGTCGAGTGCCTCATAGCCACCAGCTGCGATGCTGACCTCGTGGCCATCAACCTCTAACAACATCTTGATGGCGCGACAAACACTTGGCTCGTCGTCCACCACCAAAATCTGCCGCCCGTTGTTCCCATGATTGTTCACTTGAAGATGGGAAAACTTTAGAAAATTCTGGGCGGGAAGCAATCATCTTTGTCATAAATCACCCGCCGGGATGGCCGGATTGGTTGGCACGAAAACGGCTGTACACCGCTTGACTTTCACCCCTGCGCGAGGCAGGGTGAAGCCGTCCCAATACTATCAGCCGCGCCGTTCCATGAGCCTTAAATTTTTTGCCACATTTTCGCGCACCGCTGTCGCCAGTTTTTCCCTGCTCGCCGGCTTCTCTGCGGTCGCCCAGATGATCGATGTCAACGGCAATGGCATGAGCGATGTCTGGGAGTGGGTCTACGGTGCCACCAACCTCCCCCCGGCCGCGGACTCGGATAACGACGGTGTCTCCAACATTAACGAAGCTCAGGCCGGCACCGATCCCCTGAACGCAAGTTCGCTGCCCCAGATTTCTCCCCTCATCGTTTCGCCTACCAACGCGGTCATCTCCATGGCCGCACAACTGGGCAAGCTCTACCAGTTGCAAAGCATCACCAACCTCGCCAGCACCAACTGGCTCACGGAAACCAGCACCGTCGTCCGTTCCGGGTCGACCTTCGCCTTTCCCTCGCCGGCGGGTGGTGCCATGAAATTTTATCGCGTCTTGATCTCGGATGTGGATACGGATGGCGACGGGGTGAACGACTGGGAGGAATACAAGCTGGGCCTCGACCCCAGCAACGCCATGAGCAACGCCACGCTCGATGGCAACGGCATAGCCATGGGTGATTATCAGTACGTCACCAACATGATGGCGCAACAAAACGTGATCACCGTCACTGCCACGGACCCGGTGACCATGCAGCCGGACCCCGGCCATCCGGCGACGGATCTCGGCGTGTTCACCTTCAATCGCGGCGGCTTTGCTCTGAATGCGATCACGGTGAATTTCGCCAACGTTGGTTACGCCTTGGAAGGCACTGATTACGTCGCCATCGCCCGCTCCATTACCCTGCCCGTTGGCACCGCCTCGAAGACCCTCTCCGTCGTGCCGCTGGCGAACACAAATCTGCAGGCGCCCGTCTTCACCCAGGTCAAGTTGCTTCCGGGCGCAAAGTACTCGCTGGGCACCGCCAGCAATGCCACCGTGCTCATCTATCCCTCGTCAACCCCCGGCGGCACCGGCCTCACCGGCTTGTATTATACCAATTCCGCCACGGTCTACTCCAGTGCCAACAATTTCAACCCTGCAAACCTCATCACCAATCGCATCGATCCGATGATTGATTTCAACTGGACGAACAGCCTTTACGTACCCAACTTGAGCAACGGGCTCTACTCCGTCCGTTGGACGGGACAGGTCCAGCCCCAATACTCGGAAACCTACTTCTTCGTGGTGAACTCGGATGACGGCTGCAAATTGTGGGTCAACGACCAGTTGATCATCGATAACTGGGCCGCTAAGGGTGCCTCAGACTTGACCGGCACCATCGCCTTGCAGGCCGACTCTCACTACGATTTAAAGTTGGAATACCTTCAGACCAATGGCGCGGCTCAGGCCCATCTGTCCTGGTACAGCGCCGACCAGGTGAAACAGATCATTCCCAGCAACCGCCTGTATCCGACCAATAGCAGCTCAAGCGGAGCCGTTTCCAATGGCCTGCCCATTATCACGAGCGCATTGTCGGCGGTGGGATTCGCCGGACAACCTTTTAGTTTCACCGTCACCGCGGCCAACACCCCTCAACGCTTCACCGCCACGAATTTGCCTCCGGGCCTCGTGTTTAACATTACCAACGGTCTTGTCAGCGGCACCCCGTCGCTCGCCGGTGATTATCAGGTTCCGCTCACCGCCAGCAACGCGGCCGGCCTCAGCGCCTCCATCGTGGACATCGTCATCTACAACACTGGCGGCGCCGTTTCCATCGAGGTCTGGACCAACGCACCCGGCACCAACATTTCGGACATCCCGTTGGGCACATTGCCTAACATCACCGGCGCATTCGCCGGCTTGGACGGCATCACAAACTTCGGCGATAACTACGGTGAACGGATTCGCGGCTACTTTATCGCCCCGGCCACGACCAATTACTACTTCTGGGCCGCCGGCAGCGATTCCGTGCAGTTGTGGATCTCCGACGACGGCGAGCCGGTGAACAAGCTGCTGCGTTGCTGGGTCACGCCCACCAACAATCCCACCGCCAGCGGGCAGAACGGCACCTCCCCGCACCAATGGAATCTCCAGGCGAAACAGCGCTCCGGCTGGCTTGCGCTGAACGCCGGCCAGAAATATTACTTCGAAGTCCTGCACAAGGCCGGCATCGGGACCAACGACCACTGGTCCGTTGGCTGGCTGCTTGACCCCACCGGCACCAACACCGCCCCCGCTGGCGTCACTCCGCCCTACCTTGTCACGCGTTATTTCACCCCGCTGGCCGTGAACATTCCCGGCACTCTCTACACCGCCAACATGCTGGCGCTGCCCGGCGCAGTCAGCACCGCCGTTGGATCGGCCACCTTGCGCGTGAGCGCGGATGGCTCGCAGGCGGTCTTGAACTACTCCGTCAATGGCATCCCCGGCACCCATGTGGACCATATCTATTCCGATCCGTATCTGACCTATCCTACGACGCTGATCTTTGACATCGCCGCCGCTCATCCGCAAACGGACGGCAGTTATCTCTGGAAAATCAACCCGGCGTCACCCTTTAGTTCCGCCGACATCCAGGAAGCCTTGATCGAGGGAAAATGCTCCATCGTCATCCAGACTCCGGCCTATCCCGCCGGCGAGATCGGCGGCCACTTCACCCTCGCCAGTGGCGCGCAATCTTTTACCGCGCCGCCTGACCCTCCCGCGTGGGCCGATGATTCCGCCACCACGAACGGCGCGGTGCGCTTCCTCACCCAGGCCACCTTTGGCGCCAGCCCCGCGGACATCGCCTTGGTTCAATCCATCGGCTACACCAACTGGATCAACAACCAGCTCTCCTTGCCGGCCACGCATGCGCTCGGCATCGTGCAGACGAACAAGAGCCCCGACCCTTCGAACATTTTCCCGAGCAGCGACTGGTTCAACACTTGGTGGCAGAACTCCGTGACCGCGCCCGACCAGTTGCGCCAGCGCGTCGCTTTCGCCTTGAGCGAAATCATGGTCGCTTCCGAATCCGGCACCTTGCAGGATCATTCTGACGCCCTCGCTTATTACTACGACACCCTGCTGGATAATTCCTTTGGCAACTTTCGTACCTTGCTCAAGTCCGTCTCCCTCACGCCCGCGATGGGCCTCTACCTGAACATGCAGGGCAACGACAAGGGCAGCCTGACCGCCGGCACGCACGCGAATGAAAATTATGCGCGCGAGATCAACCAGCTTTTCTCCATCGGCCTGAACCGCCTTTGGCCGGATGGTTCGCTGGTTTTGAATTCCTCCGGCAGCCTGGTCCCGACCTATAATCAAAGCACCGTCAGCGGCTTCGCCCAGACCTTCACCGGCTGGAACTATTTCCAGACCAATGGTGCGAACGGACGGCTCCCCACCAACACTTTCAGTCCGGCGGTGAATTACACCAACCCGATGACGCTCTTTCCGCTGCATCACGACTTGAACGCCAAGCTTCTGCTCGACAACGTGACGCTCCCGCCCGCGTGGGGCGCGCAGACGAACACGCTTTCCACCAACCTCGACAACTATGGCCTGCAAGATTTTGAACAGGCTTTGGATGCCATCTATAACCACCCGAACGTCGGCCCGTTCGTCTGCCGCGAGCTGATCCAGCGGCTCGTCACCAGCAATCCGAGCCGTGGCTACCTGTACCGGGTCGTCCAAAAGTTTAATGACAACGGCTCCGGCGTGCGCGGCGACATGGCGGCGGTCGTCAGGGCCATCCTGCTCGACCCCGAGGCCCGCGACCCGAACATGATTGCCGTTTCAAGCTTCGGCAAACAGCGCGAGCCGTTGCTCCGTATCACCGCCACGGCCCGGGCATTTCCCTCGCCCCCTAACCTGACCGGGATCTACACCGAAAGCGGCTCGCAGACCATTTCCATCACCACGCCCCAGCCGCATCGCATGAACAACAACGATACGGTGGACATAAGTTTTGCCGATACCTCCGGCAACCCTGCCCCGCCAAGCCAGAGTTACGGCATCAGTTGGACCGGCTCGAACACGTTCAACGTCACCTGCCCCAACCTCGCCACCGGCTCCTACACGCAGAACACCAACGTCATCACTGTGAACATCTCCAGCCATGGCCTCTCAACCGGCAACGCGGCCTATCTGGTGTTCACCACCGGCGGGGCGGTCAACGGCCTGTATCTCGTCACCAGTGTGATTTCCTCCGGTTCGTTCACGGTCTCCACGCCCGACGGCGCCGTACGATCCGGCAACTGCCTGATGCCCAAGATCACCGCCAGCGGCTATGTGCAAAGCGGAACCAATATCACCATCAGCTGCGCGGGTCCGCACGGGCTGGTCACCAATGAAACCTTGTACATCGTCTTCAGCGCCGGCTCGCCCACGCCGGCCATTGGCCAGTATCAGGTCAAGGGCATCCCGGATGCGACCCACTTCACGGTGGTGGCCACCAACTCCGCCGGCCAGACCATAAGCGGTTCCAGCATCTACCCCCTCGGCCCGCCCGCCTTGACGCGCTCCGGCAATGCCACCATGCAGTGGAGCACTTGGAACATGGGCTATACCGACAATGGCACGACCTACAACCTCGCGCAATCGCCGCTAAGCCCGAACACGGTGTTCAATTTCTTTTTCCCGGCTTACGAATTCCCCGGCGCGCTCTCGGCCGCGGGCCTGACCACGCCGGAATTCCAGCTCACCTCCGATACCAGCGTCGCGTTGCAGATGAACTTCCTGGAGTCCGGCCTCTTTAACAACAGCAACAACACCAATGGCCTCTCCAGCTTCACCGCCAACGATGGCGACATCGTGCTCGATATCGGTCCGTGGATGACCACCAACTACACCTCGGCCGCCGGCATCCCCGGGCTGGTGGATAATTTGAACTCCGTCCTGCTCGCCGGCCAGTTGAACAATGCCGCCCGCACCGACAT
Source organism: Candidatus Acidiferrales bacterium (assembly GCA_035482455.1). Taxonomy (GTDB): domain Bacteria; phylum Verrucomicrobiota; class Verrucomicrobiia; order Limisphaerales; family UBA11358; genus UBA11358. The sequence goes on from DATHQS010000302.1 coordinate 13,699, forward strand.
CATCAACTACGTCACGAACACCGCCAACTTCACGTACGGCACGCCGCCGACGCAGGCCCAGATCCGTGACCGCGTGAACGCCGTGGTCCACCTGCTCATCTGCTCTCCGGATTTCACCATCCAGAAATGATCCTATGAACGAGAAAAATGTTTCCGTCATCACCCGCCGCGATTTCATCCGCCGCGCCGCCTGTGCCGCCGTCGGTACCGCCGCCATGACCTCGGCCATTCGCGACCTCCGCTTCATGAACGCCGCCGTCGCGCAGTCGAACATCACCGATTACAAGGCGCTCGTCTGCATCTTTCTCGCCGGTGGCAATGACTCCAACAATATGATCATCCCGACGGTGACGTCGGAATATA
>DATHQS010000303.1:0-29621 GCA_035482455.1 Candidatus Acidiferrales bacterium
CATAGCGGCCGTCGTTCATGGCGCGCAGGCTGAGATTGCCGCCACCCGCATCAAATTCCGTGTAAGTCTCCCAACTGCCGACCCCCGTCCGATTGGCGATCAACGGGCTGGCCCCGTTATTATCCGCGCAGACATACTGGGCATTGACCAGCGCCAGCAGGCCGATATTGCCGCCGCCGGCATCCACCACTTGAAACTGCTCGGCCGTGCCGATCGAAACGCTCTGCGCCACCAGGGCATTGCTGCCGCCATTCGGGGCGGTGACATATTTGCCATTGACCAGGGACTTTAGCGCATACGTATTGCCGGCAATCAACTGATGCGACGTCACCGGCGGGGCCGCATAGAAACCAAAGAATTGCAGGTTGAACAGGCTGCCTGCGCCACCGGTATAAACCAGATAAACCGTATGGATTCCACTGGCACCACTGATGCCGCCATACGCGTTCAGATAGGTTTGCGATCCGCCGGTGCCGGAAACGGAGCAAACACCGACCAACGTTCCCGCCGGCCCATCCAGGCGGACTTCAATGGTGCCACCCGGGCCGGCACAGGCCGCACGGGCAACAAAAGCATTCACCCCGGTCAGATCAATATTTGTATAAGCCGACCAATCGCCCGATTCGATGCCGGTGAGGTCCTGCCCGCCTTCCGTACACGGTTCAGTCACGACACCGGACATGGCGTAATATTTCGCCGCCGCGACCGGAAATATCACCGCATAACCTGCAGCGCTGTTTGTATATGATACGTATGTCCCTCCCAGCCCCGTGATGGAATTTGAATTGATGATGGCATTGCCCAGCACACCGATCCCCAGGCTGCCGCCACCAACCATGATCCCATCCTGCCCCGGATTGATGATGGCATTGTATTGAAAGGTGTTGTTGGTGCCTGACGAAAAACCAACCGCGCTGTAAAGCGAATCAATGATGGTGTTTGAGGCGCAATAAGCGTTGGCCACCGTACCGACGCCCTGACCATCGCCACCATTGCCGATCATCATGGCCGGCTGTTGCTGGCTGTAGCCGTTGCCGCCGCAACGGAGGACGGTATTCCCCAGCACCGTCGCCGACACGAGATCTGATCCATTCACGCCAAATTTGCCGACGCCCAGGCCAATGTATCGCGCGGTATCCCGCAACAAATTATTCGCCACCACCTCGTTGATACCGCCGTAGATCCCGATGCCCTTGCCGCCCCACGCACCCACCGCCGTGTTGTTGACGTAGGTGATGTTGCTCATCATCGTGTAGTAAGTGGTGGTGGAACCGTTCACGTTGTAATTGACCGAGTTGATGGCCATGGCGTCATCACCGGTGCCGCGGACGAAGTTGTTGGAATACGTCAAATTCATCCCGATCCCGGCGCTACCTTCCACATTGTTAAAGTTACCGCCATCCGACCACACGCTCAGCACCCGACAATTTTTCGCCGTCCCGCCGACGCCGGAACACCAAAAGGCGGAAGTCACGTGCTGTATCCACACGCTGTCTACGACCCAGTCGTTACCGCTGAAATTAACCGCGCCATTGTTGTTATTCCCCGCCCGGCTGGAGGAGTTGCAATCCAGAGCCACGCCCCGCAAGGTGGAAGAAGTCGTGGTGATGATGTTGTTCACGCCCTGGCCGTTGCCGTTGGGTGTGACCCGATACAGGGTGCTATACCATGCGCCGGCCCCTTGGATGGTTATGCCGGAGGCGCGCAGGCCGCCATTGATCGCGCTAAAATAATAGGTGCCGGCCGGAATCCAGGCACTTTTCCCCTGGGATTGGGCAGCCGTGAAACAACTGTTGATCGCGGCAGTATTATCAAACGTGATATTATTTGAAACCGCCCCGTAACTGAGGATGGACAGGGAGTTGGCCGGCTGCGCGAGCGGCGCCGGCGGATTCTCCAGATCAACCACATCAATATAATAAAACGTGGCCGTGTTCGTGGAATCTTTCCGGAACATGATGGTATCCCCCGGGGCGACGGCAGCGCCGGCGATGAAGGCATGCGTGTCATTCCAAAATCCGCGCGGGTTGCCGTCGGCAGGATTTTTGTCCTCCTGCCCGTTATAGTTGGTGCCCTCGTAACAATAGTTTTGCAACGAGTTGACACTGAATGCCTGGCGGAACACGCCATTGACGTATAAATCCAACGAGTTGGTCGTGCCCCCACCCGCGGGCGCATCCGGAATGCACGAGCGCAGATTCAAGGCGGTCAGGGCTTGACCGGTATTGTTCGTCCACGTCACGGACTGGCCGGTGACCGTGAGTTGAACGTATGCATGTCCCGAAGCCTCCAATTCCGGGCTGGAATACGGTGTCGTGGGCGCGGAGGTAACCGAGACCACACTGGCACCGCCGCCCAAAGCACCATCTTCCGCCTCCAGGCTGATAAACGGCGTCACGGCACCGACCGTGGCGTACGCCCTGCCACCAAGACATAGACACGCGATCCCGATCATCAGCCAGCAGCCCAGGCTGGATGAATTTTTCATGGGTCCAAGACCCTTTCGCGAAGACACCTTTCTACGATAGGCCCGGATACCTTCCGGCTGAAGTTGAATCCGTAATGATTGGGGGGCACAAAATTCAAAACGCATAGAATGTTACGGCGTGGACGGCATGGGAACAGGCACAAAGTAATGCGTTGATACGATTTCACAACCTCCCCGAAATCGGGGAAGGGTGCATCTTGCCCCTGTCCTTGTTCGGAGGTCCGTCCCGCTTGGTTGGCGGGGTCGCTTTCCATCCGGCTGGCCTGTCGCGTCGTAGTCCAACGAAGATGGACCTTTCGTGCCGAAGCTTTGGCAAAGGCAGATGGCTTCGTTCTGTAATTTTCCCCGGTACCCGGCCCTGCGCCTCAAAACCGGCTGAAACGTCGCATTGCCCTGTAAATAAGGGCATTTTGCAAATCCAGCCCGCCCGTTGCGGGCCCGTACGGCGTCCCATTTTGGCTTCGTTCTGCCAACCCCTGGCCCACGCGACCTCGGCTGGGTTGTATCTCCCGCTTCGTGTTGCCCGTGCGGCTCGCGCATTTTTTTCAAAAGTGTTGGGAAACCTTGGGAAACTTTGGGAAAGCTTGTGAATCTTTGGGAATTTCGCCGTCCAGACCCTTTGCGGCCTTCGCGGCCTTTGTGTGAGAAAGATGGCCCGTACGCAGGCACCTGTTTTCATAAATTTTTTTCCGGAATGGACGAATATCACCGAATTTGACCGAATCTCGCCGAATATGGCCGAACGCGAGTACGGAGCGCGAGTTGTCCCAACTCGCAGCGCGTGGATAATCCCGGGGCTGTTCGCCCGGTGGCCGTACGCCGGCATTCCCTCCCCGGAGCGCCGGCCTCCGGCACGGCAAGACCAGGAAACAACGGGCGGCGGCTGTGTTGGGAGCAAGGGGCCAGCCGCAGCAGCCACGCTTGCAACCGTACATTCGATTCCCCGGACTTCTTCATTCTGCATTTTTCATTCTGCATTCGCCCACGCTATCACAGGTAGTCAATAGTTGAATTTCTCCCGGGAATGTAGAATGCAGATTTATGCCATTTATTTTCAAAAAACCGGAGTGGGAAGGGGGTCCGGCCAAAATAATTCCCTAAAAACCAGAATCGCCCTGTAAATATTAGGGATAATGTATGCATTATACGATTGGCCGGAGGCGAAATTTGCGTATTTTCTGGGGTATTTGCAGATTTTTAAAATCGAAAAAATGCGCAGTTCCGGCGGAAATACCGGCGCCAGGATGGATCCAACTCCAGCCCGGAACACACCTTGATAATTGACCTTCCCTGATTTATTCCGGCCGTAGCGTGCGAAAAATAAAATCATCCAGCACTTTTTCAAAACCCGGCCCGCCGGGAAAAGCGTGACCGCCGTTGGGGGTCATCCAATACGTCGTATCCGCGCCGGCAGCTTGCAATTTTTCATGGAGTTCCTTGCCTTCAAGGCCGGGAACGATGGGGTCCTTTTCACCGTCACAAATCAGCAGTGGTGGGACATCCTTGCGTATCCAACCAATCGGGCATGTATTCGTATAAATTGTTTTATGTTCCACGGTATCGGGAATCACGCCATGAAAGAGCGTCCGGAAGTGCGGGCGGACATCGTTCGGAATTTTTTCATCTACGCGGCGATAAGTGATGGTCCCATCTTGATTGGTGATGACGTCGTCGGGGCCTTCAGTCCAAAACCGCACAAAGTCCGTTGGCGGGATGTAACTGAAGCTGCCGGCCACCCGCGCGCTGACGCCGGCCAGTTCCGGGACCGGGCCGCCATCGTCAAAATTCTCCGGCACCATCGCCACCATGAGGCTCAGATGGCCGCCCGCCGAACCGCCCGTGACCGCCATGCGATCCGGGTCGATGTTAAACCGTTTGGCATTCTGGCGGAGAAAGCGGATGGCATTGCGACAATCGCGGATGCTTTGTGGGAAACCACCGGCTTCGCCAAGGCGGTACTCGATGGAAAAGATCGCCAGCCGGTCGCGCATGAAGATTTGCCAGCCGCCGACGTGCTCGGCGGCGGTCGCCACGCCACCACCGGTCCACCAGCCGCCGTGGATCTCCACGATGGCCGGCACGGGGTTGGTGCGACCAGCCGGCAAAAAGGCGTTCAACTTCAGGTCCGTGCCTGCAACGTTGGCGTAAACGATATCCAACTCCGATGTGTAGGGTGGAAATGCACCGCTGGCCGTCTCCGCCGACAACACCGTTGAACACGCGAGCAACCAGCTGATGCCCGCCGCCAAAAGAAATCTTTTCATGCGATTACTCGTCGCGCACCACGGACTTGGACTTGGCGGAAAGCGGGCGGGCGGGAACTTTGTCGGAGAAGGGCATTTCCTTCCGCAACATCTGTCCGGCCTTGCCGGTCAGCCAGAGGTAATGATCCGTGGGCATGCCTTCGTAATCGCACAACTGTGGTCCGACGGGAAGCATATTTGAACATTTGAAGATGGCGGTGCCTTCATCCATCTCATCAAACATGGCCACATAAAACATTTTGGCGCCCGCTGACACCGCCGCGCTGACCTGGCTCCAGTAAAATTCGCCCTTCTGTCGGGGGATCTGGTTCAGCGGCGGAAGCCCGCGAAATTCCACCTGGCCCAGATTATACCAGCTGAAGCCCGGATAGATGCAGGGCGCATAGTCGATGTGCCGTGCGGCACACCACGCGAGGTCGGCCTGCACCTGCGCCGCATAGCGCGCCTTGTCCGCCTGCAACAGCGGCGTGAAGCGTTGTACGGTCCACGGCATGACGATGTCCGCCTGCCCGAGCAGTTCATGCAGATAGGGGTCGGGCAGGCAATCCACGTTCAAGTCACGAAAGTACGTCGGCACGCCCAGCATGATGGAGCAGCCGCCATATTCCGGATCGTCCCGCAAAAACTTGAGAAGTTTGTCCATGCCGATGTTACGGATGTTGTAAGAACGGTCGGGAAAACCAAGCCCCCATATGGCCACCAACGGCTTGCCCTTGTGGTAGAGATAAGTTTGATTGGTGCCCTGCGAGGTGAGTTTCATCTCGTCCACCAGTTCCTTCCAGTCCTGGATGATGGAGGAGCAATCTTCGCCCGACGCTGCCAGGCCGGAAAGGTCATACATCACGGCGATGGCCCGGTCATATTTTTGGGAGGCTTTGAGCGCCTGGCCGAGAATCACACGGCTTTTGGCCCGGCTTTCTTTGGTCCGCGTCTCGCCAAAAAATCGTTGCACGAACACGCCATCGATTCCGTATTGCTGCATCCAGTGAAAATGCAGATCCGTGGTGCTGTCATCCCAGGAACTGAAAACGCGGGCGGCTTCACCGTTCTGGTTGGTCAGGGCGGTGGGATAAGTTTGCGGGTATTCCGAAACATCCGGCCAGAAATCCAGATGGACATGCGCGGCATCAAATTTTCCCCGCATGGCGTAATGCCCCCAGCCCTGGTTCGCACCATCGTCCGGCGCCCGAAACCAGCCCTGATAACCACACATCACCCGGCCTTCATAGGATGGAAATTGCGACGTGGCTGCGTGCTTGTTGACCTGGGCGACGGCAGTGACCAGACAGGCTGCAAACAAAACCAGTGCGGTTAATAGTTTATTCATTTAAAAAGACACCGGCCCCGCCCGCTTTGCGGTTGCGAAAACAGGGGGCTATGGTCCAGCATCGGACGTTACTCCGGTTTTGGCAGGTCAAACATCCCCGAAAACGGGGATGCAGGCCCGTCCGCTGGAATGAGATGATTGAGAAACACAAAAGAACGAAGGGCCGTCCCGTCGTCAACTGTCAGCCAATCAAGAACAAACGCATGCATCGAACCGCCACCGCCTTCCTGACCCTGCTCGGTTCCATCGCGCTGGCCGCGGCGGGCGAACCGGATACGTTTTCCGTCCGCGATTTCGGGGCAAAGGGCGATGGCAAGACGGACGATACGGCCGCGTTTCAAAAGGCGCTGGATGCGGCGGCCGAAGCCGGCGGCGGATCGGTCTATGCGGCGCGGGGAAATTACTTTTTTGCCGGCCACCTGAATGTGCCCGGGGCCGTGACCTTGAAAGGCATGTGGGAATCCGTCCCTTCGCATACCGGCCTTCGCAACCATGAATCGGCCAAGCCCACCGATGAAGGCACCACTTTTTTGGTCACTGAAAATGAAGGCACGGAAGACGGGACGCCGTTCATCACCTTGAACGACAACAGCACACTCAAGGGCGTGGTGCTCTATTATCCCAAACAAAAAACCGACGAGGAACCGAAGGCGTATCCGTGGGCGATCGCGATGCGCGGGAAAAATCCGGCGGTGCTGGGGGTGGAATTGCTGAACCCGTACAACGGCATCGACGCCAGCCACAACGAACGCCACCTGATCCGCGATGTCCACGGCCAGCCGTTGCGGCGCGGGATTTTTGTGGATGCGATCTATGACATCGGACGCATTGAGGATGTCCATTTCAACCCGTGGTGGAGCGTCAAGCCGAAGCTGTTCCAGTGGCAGATGGAACACGGCGAGGCGTTTATCTTTGCGCGCAGCGACTGGCAATATGTGTTGAACACGTTCTGTTTCGGTTACCAGACGGGCTACAAGTTCATCAAATCCAAAACGGGCGTCTGCAACGGCAATTTTCTCGGCATCGGCGCGGACGATTGCACGACCGCGGTGGAGGTGGAGGATTCTGCCGCGTTCGGACTGCTCATCTCGAACGGCGAGTTCACGTCGTTTCACGGGCCCGATCCGACGATGGTGCGGGTGGATGCCGGCAATTCCGGCACGGTGCGTTTCGTGAATTGCGCATTCTGGGGGCCATGCAACCAGATCGCCAAGATTGCCGGCACCGGCACGGTCGGATTCAGCGACTGCACGTTTGTGCAATGGGACCGGGACAAGGAAGGACGCTATGCCATCCAGGCCGAAGGCGGTTCGGTCCTGGTACGCGGCTGCGAATTCAAGGAGGACAAACCGCAAATCAGCCTCGGCGAAGGCGTGAAGCGCGCTGTCGTCTCGGACAATATTTTTTCCGGCAAGCCACAGATCACCAATAAAAGCAAGGTTCTGGTTAGCCTGGACAAAAACAGCACACAGTAAGCCCGGCAACCACAGCGCGACTGTCGCTGCACTTCCTCTAAAATGAAACTGGCAGCCTCAATTCTTCTGGTTGTTTCCTGCACCCTGGCATCTGGAAAAGATGCCGGTTACGTCGCTGGAAACGATGTCACTTGGAACTCCCTGGGCACGAATGAAAACGACTCGCTGCCTGTCGGCAACGGCGACATCGCGCTGAACGTCTGGACGGAACAGAATGGCGACATTGTTTTGCTGATCGCCAAGTCCGATGCCTGGAGTGAAAACGGGCAGTTGCTCAAGCTGGGACAGGTGCGTGTCAAACTCTCCCCCAATCCGTTCACATCGACACCGGCGTTCACCGAAAAGTTAAAGCTCGAGACCGGCGAAATTGAGATCTCCGATGGCAAAAATGCCGCCCATATCTGGGTGGATGCCAATCACCCGGTCGCGCATGTGGAAGTCAAATCGGCCGTGCCGGTGCAAATGGAAGCGCGGTCAGAAGTCTGGCGCACCCGGTCATATCATCTCAATCAATCAGCCGTCGCACGGGGTGGCTTTTTCGAATTGGGCAATGATCCCGAAGGCCTGACATTTGATCCCGATGTCATATTCCCGGCTGAGCCCAATCGTATCTCCTGGTGCCATTTCAATTCCCGCAGCATTTATCCGCTGGTGTTCACGAAGGAACATCTCGAATCCTTGCTGCCGAAATATCCCGACCCTCTGCTCCATGATTGTTTTGGCGTCACCCTGACCGGTCCCGGCCTGGCAAGCACCGGCGACGCGACTTTACAATCTGCCGTTCCTTCACGCTCGCAACGGCTTGACCTGTACGCCCTCACCAAACAAAGCGATTCCCCGGAAAAATGGCGCCAAGACCTGAAAACAACCATCGCATCCGTCAACACAGTCAATATCAACACGGCCCGGAAAGCCCATGAGGAATGGTGGGCGAAATTTTGGGATCGGAGTTGGATTAGCGTGCAGGGCACTCCTGCGGCGGGACAAGTATCCCAAAGCTACGCCATCCAGCGTTATATGTCGGCGTGTGCCGGGCGCGGGGCACAACCGATCAAATTTAACGGCTCGCTGTTTACCGTGGGTCACCCGCTGGCGGCAGGGGCCAGTTCCACCGAAAAAGATCATGATCCCGATTACCGGGCGTGGGGCGCGTCGTTCTGGAATCAAAACACCCGGCTGGTTTACTGGCCGTTGATCGCTTCCGGCGACTACGACCTGCTTTCGCCCTGGTTCAACATGTATGTGCATGCTTTGCCGCTGGCCAAGGATCGCACCCGGGAATATTTCCACCACGACGGCGGCGCCTTCATCGAAACCATTTATTTTTGGGGCCTGCCCAACGTCAATGACTTTGGCTGGAATAATCCGGGCGTTGAACTGCAAAGCGAATGGATGCGGTACCATGTTCAGGGCGGGCTCGAAGTCCTGGCCCAGATGCTGGACTGTTACGATCACACCCAGGATGCCGGTTTTGCCACCCATTCGCTGCTGCCGATGGCCGATGCCACAATCACCTACTATGACCAGCATTGGAAACGGGACGCGGACGGGAAAATCCGCTTTGAGCCGGCCCAAGCCATCGAGACTTATCAAAAAACCGCCGTCAACCCGACGCCAGACATTGCCGGCTTGATGTCCACCCTGCCCCGCCTGCTGGAGTTGCCGGCCGGTTTGGCCAACGAATCGCAACGCGCCTTGTGGAAAAAAGTGCTGGCCGGCCTTCCGCCAATTCCCATCGGCACCACAGCCAATGGAAAACTGCCGCCCCGCGGACAGGGTGATACCAACGGCATCCCCGTCATGCTTCCGGCACAAGAATATGACGACGCCAAAAATGACGAAAACCCGGAGCTATACACCGTGTTTCCCTACCGCCTCTACGGCGTCGGCCAGCCCGGCCTGAAACTGGCGCGGGACACTTACGCCGCCCGGCATTATCATTACAGCAAATGCTGGGGCCAGGACGGCATCGAGGCAGCCATGCTCGGGCTGACCGGCGAGGCCGTGCAGGGGGTCCGGCAAGAACTCACTTCTTATGGCGACCAAAGATTTCCCTGGTTCTGGTCTAAAAACCGCGACTGGATCCCCGACATGGATAATGGCGGCGCCGGCATGGCCACGCTTCAATTGATGCTCATGCAATGCCATGGCAAAAACATCGAGATGCTGCCGGCCTGGCCGGATGACTGGACGGCTGATTTTAAATTGCATGCCCCCTACCAAACGATCGTGGAAGGCCACGTCGAGCACGGCAAGTTGAGCAACCTGAAAGTGACGCCGGCGGCCCGGGCCAAGGACGTGATCATTGCCCAATCTGGAATGTAATTCGTCCGCTCGCCCGGAAAGCGGATGATTTTCCGCCGTCAACGTGTTCCCCATCTGCAATTCCAGCCTGCGGCCGGACGAAGCCGGAGCCCCACTCCCCGTTTTAGGGGATGGTCAGCGCGCAACACGCTTGCGAGCATAATAGACACTACCATTATGTCACCGCTCACATCCCGATTTACCCGTATTGCCACGGCTGCCTTTTGCGTTTCACTGGCCACGGTCAGTGAAGCCGCCAATCCTTTCATCACCAGCATTTACACTGCCGACCCGTCAGCGCATGTCTGGCAGGACGGACGGCTGTATGTCTATCCCTCGCGGGACATCGATCCGCCGCGCGGCTGCGACCTGATGGACCGGTACCATGTGTTTTCCACGGCGGACATGGTCAACTGGCGGGATGAAGGCGAGATCCTGCGGGCAGACCAGGTGCCGTGGGGCCGCAAGGAAGGCGGCTTCATGTGGGCGCCGGATTGCGCGTACCGCAACGGCACCTACTATTATTATTTCCCGCACCCGAGCGGAACCCGCTGGAATGACACGTGGAAGATCGGCGTGGCCACGAGCACCAAGCCGGCGGGCGATTTCAAGGTGACCGGCTATCTCGAAGGGTTGGGCGGCTTCGCCATGATTGATCCGGCGGTGTTCATGGATACGGACGGGCAAGCGTACATCTATTTCGGCGGTGGCGCGCATTGCCAGGGTGCGAAGCTGAAAGCGAACATGGTCGAAGTCGACGGGGCGGTGCAGGACATGACGGGACTGGTTGATTTTCACGAAGCGACGTGGGTCTTCAAGCGGAAGGAAATTTATTATCTGACCTACGCCGACAACAACCCCGAAGTCAACCGGCTGCGCTACGCCACGAGTTCCAGCCCACTCGGACCGTGGACGTACAAAGGCGTCTACTTGGAACCGACCGGTTGCGACACCAGCCACGGCTCCTTGGTGGAATATAAAGGCCAGTGGTACCAGTTTTATCACAACAAGTCGTTGTCCGGCGTCGGCAACTTGCGCTCCATCTGCGTGGACAAGGTGAATTTCAATGAAGACGGAACCATCCAGACGATTGTGCAGACAAAGACGGGCGTTCCGGCCGTCGGTCCGGCACCGGCACCGAATCCCAAGGCCGTCAAATACAGTGTGGCGGCGGCTGTCGTCACCAATGGCGCAACCGTCAGCGATGATGACGCCGCCAGGGGTGGCAAATGCGTTCAGAACCTGCACCTCGGCGGAGCCGGTCTGCAGTTGTCGCAGATTGATGGCGGTGAAAAAGGCGGGCAGGCGACGATCACCATTCATTACGCGACGGCCGACAGGGCCAAGCTCAGGCTGACGGCGAATGACGTGGATTATTCGTTTGTAAACATTTTCTCCACGGGCGGCTGGGATCAGTTCACCGGGCTGTCTGCGTTGACCGTGCCGTTGCAGCCCGGCAAAAACAACACCATTCAACTTACCGGCGGCAACGGCGGGGTGAATGTGGATTACATCGAAGTCAGCCCGCTGTAGCCCGCAAATATTTCGGACGTAATTATATTTTGCGTCCGATCTTATGGCCGATGGCGCCGTAGAAAGCGACGTAAGCGTAGGCGATGAGGGGGACGATGAAGGCGATTTGCAGGCCATGGGTGTTGCCATGCGCGGTGAGCACGTCCGCAATCTTGCCGAACAACGGCGGCAGGACCGCCCCGCCCAAGATCGCCATCACGAGGAGCGATGATACCTGGCTCTTGTAGATGCCCGTGCCTTCCAGCGCCAACGAGAACGTGTTGGACCAGCCAATCGAAGTGAACAGGCCGATGCCGACGATGCACCACATCGCCACATGTCCGCCGACCAGGATCGCCGTCAACAGCAAGGCCACCACGGTGAGCGAGAAAATGAACAGGGTCCGCCCCGCCTTCGCCTGTCCGAATTGGAACAGCAGCCAGCAGAGGGCAACGAACGGCAGGTACAGTTTGAAAACCTGCCAGTTAGCCACAAACGAATCTTTCCACAGGGTCATCACCGGCCGGGTCGCCTGACCCTGGATGGCGTCCAGCGGTGCGCTCTTGGCCGCCCAAAGAAACAGATACGCCAGCAAAGGAATCGCGACGAGCATGATCCGCTTGTTTGCCTTTCTCATTTCACTCAATTCCACCGAGCCCATGAAACGGCCGATCATCAGTCCGCCCCAATAGATGGCGACATATTTGCTGGCCTCGGCGGCGTCCATGCCCGCCACCGAACCCTGGCCCAAAAAGTTGATGATGGCGCTGCCGATGGACACTTCACCGCCGACGTACATGAAAATCCCGATCACCCCCAGCACCACATGCGGATGCTTCAACGCCCCCGCCCCGGGTTCCACGTGCCCTTCGCCCACATGCGGCAGATGGATGCAGTAGAAAATGGCCGCCAGAATCAGAAACAGGATGCAGAAGGCCAGGAACGGAACTTTCACCGAATCCGTCCCGTGCGCCCCGGTCTTGGCAAAGTATGAGAAGATGAGAAAACCGCCGATGAGGGGCCCGATGGTGGTGCCGATGGAGTTGAAGCCTTGCGCCAGGTTCAACCGGCTGGAGGCGGTCCGTTCCGGCCCCAAGATGGTAACGTACGGATTGGCCGCGATCTGGAGCATGGCAAAGCCCAGGCCCAGGATGAAATAAGCCATGAGGAAAAACCAATAGGGCATGAAATTTTTGGTTACTTCACCTGGAAAAGCATCTTCCAGCAAAGCCCGGTTCAGCAAGACCAGCCCGACCCCGTCCGGTTTTTTGGCAAGGATCTCCTTGGTGGTATCACTGAGACTCACCGTGGCAAAACGGTTGGGGTCGTAAATCGCGGGGCCGCCAATCAGCCGGTTCAAATCTCCCGCCAGGGCCGGGGTCAGATCCGGGGAATTCGCCCCCAGCAGCCGGCGCGTGGCATCCGAAAGCTGGCCGGCGACAAAGGTGGAAACCTCATTGGTGGGATGCGTCAATTGCTGGGACAAGGCCGGGACATTTTTCAGGTCAGCAGGAACGATCATGCTGGCGCGCGGCGCCTGGGTGGCGGCGGGCCAGAACAGGCCGCACGAAAGCGCGGACAGGAGCAGGCCGATGACCACGCCGTTCTTGTACCCGATCTTGGCGATGGGGTCGCCCGCATTGGCCGAAATGATGAAATAAATGAGGGAACCGACAAAATAAGCGCCAAAAAAGGCGAATTGCACCAGCATCGCGTGGAAATAATCCAGGGCGAACGCCTCGCGAAATCGCGGAATGAGGATGTCATTCAGTACGGTCATGAACCCCCACATGAAAAACAGTGTCGTCATGATCGCAAACGGACCGCGATAGCTTTGACCGTTGGGGGAGGAACCGGATGAGGTGGTTGGGGAGGCGATGCTGGCCATAGGCTATTCGGTGCGCGAGTACAGGTGGTTATTTAATCGGGCCATTTCGGTGTGGGTGTGAAAAATACAGGCCGGGGTTTTCCTGCTCCATCCCCGAAAGCGGGGATAACATTCGCGACTCATGGTGATAGACGCCCCCGCTGATTTGTTCTAGTTTGCGTTTAGCACCGAAATACCATGATAAGATGGACGCTAATCCTGTTTCTGGCCGCATGGGAAACCAGCCTCTGCCAGCCGCTCCGGGCGCAAGATACACCCGATTACCTGACCATCCATTCGGCCACGGTTGATGGCAGAACCGTGACCGTCAACCGCGCCCGCAACCTGAATCTGGGGCCGTTTCCGGCGGACACCACCTTCTATTTCGGTTCCGTCACCAACCCCCTGCTTCCGGGTCTGCGGATACGCCACAAGCTGGACGGGTACGAAAACGCCTGGCACGACGGCCCGTGTGAAATGTATTTTGCCGTCCGTTTCTTTAACAGCCAGGGTGACCAGATCATCCAGAATACTTTCACGGTCAGCGGTGAGAGCGCCGGTTGGAACGGCTCGCTGGCCACCTCGCCTTTGACACATCGCCGCGAACTGGTCGTGGTTCCGCCGCGCGCTTCACGGCTGCTGGTGGTCATCTCCTCGGCCGGGCCGCCGGCCGCGTTGGGCGTGTATGTGGTGGCCAACCTGACCGTTTCAAAAATCAACGGCAATTCGACCCCGGAGATGTTGATGGAATTTCCGCCAAACCACGGCCTGAATGACGCGACCAATTTCAACCTTTCCGACTGGGTGCGCGATGGCAACGTGCCCAGCATGGCGAAGATCGTGACGGTGGGCCAATCCCCGTCCCAGCCGGCCCTCGGGCTTCTGGACAACGACCCGAACAGCCACGCCGAGTGGCACAATTCTTTGCCGACAGCACCGGAGGTCACCCCGGGGGATCAAATCCTCGTGGAATGGAACGAGATGTACAGCATGGGCGTGGCCGATCTGCGCACGGCACATTACCAAAATTTACCGGTGGGAAATTTCCGGCTGCGCGTCGCGGACTTCGACATCTTTGGCAAACCTGCTGGCAATGAAAGCATGGTGGCAGTGGTCGTATCGCCCCCTTTTTGGAGACAATCGTGGTTCTGGCCGGCGTGCGCCGCCGCCGCCCTTGCGGTGGTCATCGGCATCTGGCGCTATCTGGTCTGGCGGCGCATGCGGGGCGAGATGTTGCGCCTGAAGAACCAGCAGGTATTGGAAAAAGAGCGGTTGCGCATCGCGCAGGACATTCACGATGACCTGGGCGCGCGCATCACGGAAATTTCATTGGTCAGCGCGCTGGCGAAAAAAGGTTCCGCATCACCGGAATCTGCCCGGGCTGATTTTGACAAAATCTCCACGATGAGCCGGGATCTGGTTTCGGCCCTGTACGAAACAGTGTGGGCCGTGAACCCGGAAAACGACAACCTGGATGCGCTGGGAAATTATCTGTGCCAGATGACGAACCACCTTTGCAAACACGCGCAACTGCCCTGCCGGTTGGAGATACTTGACCTGCCGCAAAACATCCATGTTTCGAGCCAGGTCCGGCATAATGTCGCCATGGCCGTCAAGGAGGCCACGCACAATGTCATCAAGCATGCCAAGGCAACGGAGATCACACTGGGCATGGCCTTGGAAAACGGCGAGCTGCGGGTTTGCATCAAGGATAATGGCGTGGGCTTTGACCCGGCCAAATTGGAAGATTCTTTTGGCAACGGCCTGAATAATATGAAACGGCGCCTCGCCGACATCGGCGGGAGCTGTACCATTGAAAGCCACCCCGGCCAGGGTTCCATGGTTCAGTTGTGCCTAAAGGTTTAACCAGATTATTTTGCCCAGTCGGACTTATATATGAATACGAAAAAAACCGTGGCGGTGGTTGAAGACGACCGCCGCCTGCGTGAAAAACTTGTGCAGGTGCTGGAAAACATCAAGGACATCGAGTGCATCGCCACCTGTTCATCGGGGGAGGAAGCGTTGAAGGTGATCCCGCTCAGACCGCCTGATGTGGTGCTGATGGATATCAAACTGCCCGGCATGTCCGGCATCCAATGCGTGGCTGAACTCAAAAAATCCCTGCCCAAACTGCAGGTCATCATGGTGACGATCTATGAGGACAGCGAACGCATCTTCAAGGCGCTCAAGGCCGGGGCCAGCGGTTACCTTGTGAAATCCGGTCCGCCGGAACAACTGATAGAAGCCATCCGTGATGTTTTCGCCGGCGGCTCGCCGATGTCCAGTCACATCGCGCGCAAGGTCGTGCAGCATTTTCATCTGATCGGTCCGTCCATCGAGGAGGCAAACAACCTGTCGCCGCGCGAACAGCAGGTGTTGACCTTGCTGGCCTCCGGCTACATCTACAAGGAGATTGCGGATCAACTCCACATTGGCGCGGAGACGGTGCGGACGTACGTGAAGAACATCTGCTACAAGATGCACGTGCGCAGCCGGGTGGAAGCGGTGGCCAAATTGAGGAAAGATGCTTACTGAAACGCCGGCCGCATTGCGGTGCGGCTGTTTTTTCCAGGGCGAGTTCCATTTTGGAAAAGAAGGTTTGACCGGTGCAAGCAAACCCGCCGGCGAATTTCCATTCACCACCGCCCCCGGAACCGGTTGCCGGCCCGCTCCTGGAGCCCGGCGCTTTAATTTGTGACCGCGGGCTTAAGCCCGGCAGTGATCTCCACCCGCCATTCCTCGCCCAATTCTTCAATGGTCTTGCCCGTTTGTTTCTCCCACAACCCATTGTCATAACGCCCTTCGCGCATCGCCGCATTCACTTCCTTGACGATGTCACGGTCGTATTTCCGGGTGACCCAGTCCAAAAAATTGGCCGTGATGCGGTAGCTGTCGTTGTAATGCGGCGAAAATTTCTTGCCATGGTGCGCCATCCAGACCATGTCAGCGCCATGGCTCTCTGGCTCGTATTGAAACCAGCGTACGTAATCCGCGCAGCCCTCCACCAGCCAGCCCGGGTTATGCTTGCCATCCCCGTATTGCTGCACCACATGCACCGCCTCGTGAATGAGCGAGCCCACCGCCTCGCGACTGATTTCCTTTTTCAACCAGCCCGCGCTGGCATGAACCTCCGTGCCCGTTGTGTACGCCACGCCATCCATCGGCTCGATGACGATGTTGAACCGGTCTGGCGCGGTGAAATGTTCGCTGGGCAGGAGCGACGTGATTTTCGGGTACCATTCCGTCAACGCGGGCTCCAGTTTCTCCCGCGCCCAGCCGTTCAATTCCGGCGCCGCCGCGGTGTCGATGCTGACCTCACATTGCCCGTCCGCCGTCTTGAACTGGAAAGAATTGGTATCGTTAGAAGCGGACGCCTCCTGTCCGTTCAAAAGAAGGCCCAGTAAACCCGCCGCTAACGCGGCTTGGGAAATCGATCGTCGCTTGATTGGACTGCTCATAGCCGGTCAAGCCAGCAACCGGGGCCGCTCATGATAGGTCTTCAGCACCAGTTCCCCGAAGATGGTGTTCGCCCACGCAAACCATGAGCGCGTGAACTTCTTGGGATCGTCCTTGTGGAAGGCCTCATGCATGAAGCCCGTGCCCGCGTGCGTTTTTTGCAGGATCATCAGGCACTGTTTGATCTCATCATCGCTCGTGGCCGTCAGGCCCTCGATGACCAACCCCAGCGGCCAGATCATGTCCACGCCCACGTGCGGACCACCCAGCCCGCTCGCCGCCTTGCCGATGCAATAATACGGATTGTCCGTCGAGAGCAGCAGCTTCCGCGTGTTCCGGTAAACCTTGTCATCCCGCTTCACCGCCCCGAGATAGGTCAACGACAGCAGGTTCGGTATGTTGCCGTCATCCGTGCAATAATAATTTCCAAACGCGTCCACCTCGAACGCATACACCTTCCCCGCCTTCGGGTGGTTCACGATGGCATATTCCTGCAACGCGGTTTCCACTTCGTCCGCCAGCGCCAGGCATTGCGCGGCCAAGTCCTTGTCCTGCCGGATCGTCTCCACCATCTCCGCCGCCTGCCGCAGGCTCACCACCGCGAAGAAATTGGACGGCACCAGATAGGGAAAAACCGTGGCGTCGTCGCTCGGCCGGAACATCGAACGGATCAGGCCGACCGGCTTGGCCGGGTTGCCATAGCCACGCCCCGGCAAGCTGTCCGACGCCCACTCGGTGCGCCGCATGAAATGATATGGACCGTGGTTTTCCTTCCGCTGCTGCTCGTGAAAGGTCTGCAGGATCAGCTTGATCGCATTGTGCCACGCATCATCAAACGGCGCCGTGTCGCCCGATTCCTTCCAATACCCATGCGCCAGCCGGATGGTGTAGCACAGCGAATCGATCTCCCATTTGCGTTCATGCACGCCGGGTTTCATGTCCGTCAGGTCGCTCTTCCATTCGCTCACCTTGGTGGCGTCCTTGTAAAAGGCGTTCGCATACGGGTCAAGCAGCACATTGCGCGTCTGCCGGTTGATGACCCCGGCAATCAGTTGTTGCAACGGCTGGTCATCTTTCATCAGCGACAGGTACGGATAGACCTGCGCCGAGCTGTCGCGCAACCACATCGCGTCGATGTCCCCGGTGATGACATACGTGTCCGGCTTGCCGTCCACCATCGCAAAATCCACCGTGGTATCTAGCGTGTTGGGAAAACAATTGCCGAACATCCACGCCAACTCCCGGTTGCCGATGGACGACTGCACCTGCGCGATGGTGCGCTCAACCGCCACGCTCTTGAACCTGCGCTTCGCCTCTGGGATGCGGACCACTGGGAAATCCGCTTCCGCCGCCATCAGGCCCGGGGCCAGGGCCATGGTGGAAGCGATGACGGCGGTGTTTTGAATGAACTGGCGGCGATTCATGACGTGATGAAATCAGTTGGGTAAATTTTTGCGTCCGATTTTATGGCCGATGGCGCCGTAGAAGGCGACGTAGGCATAGGCGATGAGGGGGACGATGAACGAGATTTGCAAATTGTGCGTCGTGTCAGCGATCCAGCCTTGCAACGGTGGCAATATCGCCCCGCCCAAGATCGCCATCACCAGCAGCGACGACACCTGGCTCTTGTAAACACCAGTTCCGTCCAACGCCAGCGAGAAAATGTTCGGCCAGCCGATTGAAGTGAACAAACCGATGCCGACAATGCACCACATGGCCACATAGCCGCCGACCATGATCGCCGTCAACAGCAAGCCCACCACGGTGAGCGAGAAAATCAACAAGGTGCGCCCCGCCTTGGCCTGTCCAAATTGGAACAACAACCAGCAGAGGCCGACAAACGGCAGGTAGTATTTGAAAACTTGCCAATTGTCCACGAAGGCGTTTTTCCAGAGGGTCATCACCGGCTGCGAAGCGTTGCCGTAAAGGGCGTCCAGCGGCGCGCTTTTCGCGACCCAGAGCAGCAGATACGCGAGCAAAGGAATGAAGACGAGCATGATCTGCTTGTTCAATTTCTTCATTTCACTCAGTTCGACCGCTGCCATGAAACGGCCGATCATCAAGCCGCCCCAGTAGATGGAAACATATTTGCTCGCCTCGACTGCCGCCATGCCAGCAACCGATTTTTGGCCGAGAAAATTGATGATGGCGCTGCCAATGGATACTTCGCCGCCGACATACATAAAAATTGCAAGTATCCCCAGTAGCACGTGCGGATATTTCAAGGCTCCCGCCCCCGGTTCAACCTTGCCCTCACCCACATGTGGCAAACGGATTACAAAGAAAATGCCCGCTAGAAGCAGGAACAGAACGCAAAAACCAAGAAAGGGAACTTTTACGGAATCCGTCCCATGAGCCCCGGTTTTGGCAAAATAGTAAAAGATAAGAAAACCACCAATCAATGGACCTACCGTCGTGCCGATAGAATTGAAAGCCTGCGCCAGGTTCAACCGGCTGGAAGCAGTCCGTTCCGGCCCCAAGATGGTAACGTACGGATTGGCCGCGATCTGGAGCATGGCAAAGCCCAACCCGAGGATGAAATAAGCCATCAGAAAAAACCAATAGGGCATGAAATTTTTGGTCACTTCACCTGGAAAAGCATCTTCCAACAATGTCCGGTTTAGCAACACCAGGCCAACTCCCTCCGGATTTTTAGCCACAAGTTCTTTGGTGGTATCGCTCAGGCTCACGCCAGCAAAGCGATTGGTGTCATAAATCACCGGACCGTTGATCAGTTGATTCAAATCTCCCGCCAAGGCCGGCGTGAGGCCAGCCGAATTTGCGTTTAGCAATTGGCGCGTGGCATCCGAAAGCTGACTGGCCACAAAGGTGGCAACCGCATTGGTGGGATGTGCCAACTGCTGCGACAAAGCCGGGATATTTTTCACGTCCGAAGCGACGATCATGCTCGCACGCGGCGCTTGGGTGGCGGCGGGCCAGAACAGGCCGCACGAAAGCGCGGACAGGAGCAGGCCGATGACCACGCCGTTTTTATAGCCAATCTTCGCAATTGGGTCGCCCGCATTGGCCGAAATGATGAAATAAATGAGGGAACCGACAAAATAAGCGCCGAAAAAGGCGCCTTGCACCAGCATCGCGTGAAAATAATCCAAGGCGAACGCCTCGCGAAACCGCGGAATCAGAATGTCATTGAGCACCGTCATGAACCCCCACATGAAAAACAGTGTCGTCATGATCGCAAACGGACCGCGATAGCTTTGACCGTTGGAGGATCCAGAAGCAGAGCTCGTGGAGGTGGATATGGATGCCATAGAGGTTTGGTTATAGTTGCGTGATTTGAAGGAGGATAGCGATTACACGTTCGTGTAACAAAAGCTTTCTTCGCCGCAAATGTGTGGCATGAAATGGCCACACGCCCGTGAAAAAATGATCTCAGACAGTTTGCCGCCCCCACATCTGCGGCTTCAGTTCTTTTAAGTTCTTTTAATCTGACGACGTTGATCGCACGGGCGGCACCTTGTCCCACGGCAACACGTTGCATCGCTTTGCCCAGGCGTCGTACAAGGCCGCCAGTTCCGCAACCTTTTCAGGATGCGCGGCGGCGAGGTTGTTCAATTCCGTGCGGTCGGCTTCCATGTCGTACAGTTCCCAGCCACCGGGATAACGGGTGACGAGCTTCCATTTTCCGAGCCGGACGGCACGGTTGCCTTCATGTTCCCAAAAGATCGGATGGTCTTCCCGTGTCCCGCCTTTAAAAACCGGCAGCAGGCTCCGGCCTTCCGGCGGCAAAATCGTGTGACCGCCATAAGTCGTGGGGTACGGTGCACCAGCCGCATCCAAGCAGGTGGCCATGATGTCGGTGACGTGCGCGAGTTGCGGGGTAAAACCGCCGGTGTTCTTGATGGTGGCCGGCCAGGAGGCGATCAACGGTGACGCGATGCCGCCTTCATGCACAAAATGTTTGTAGAGCCGGAACGGCGTGTCGCTGACGTTGGCCCACGGCACGCCGTAGCTTTGCCAGACGTCATCCGGTCCGGGCATCACGGCGGGATTGTTGCCCACCTTGATGGTGCGGCCGTCCCGCGTCTTGGACGGCACATCGTACCAGTCCGGCTGGACGATTTCGTCGCAAGCGCCATTGTCCGAAGCGAACAGTACGAGCGTATTCTGATCGACTTTCAATTCTTTCAGTTTGGCCATGATCTGGCCCACGCCCTGGTCCAGCCGGCTGACCATCGCGGCGTAGGTGGCCATGCGTTGGATCTGCCAGCCCTTGTTCGGCGCATCCGGCCACGCACGCACGCGCGAATCACGCGGCGACAATGGCCACTTGGGATCGATGATGCCCAGGTTGATCATCCGCTCATAACGGTTCGTCCGCAGCGCGTCCCAGCCGGCCTCATACTTTGATTTATATTTGTCGATGTCTTCCGCGGGCGCCATCATCGGCCAATGCGGGGCGGTGAAGGCCACGTAGAGAAAGAACGGCCGGTCTTTGCCGGCATATTTCTGGATGTCTGTCACGGCCCGGTCGGCGATGGCATCCGTGTAATAAAAATTCGTCCCGGGCGGTTTGGCCGGCACATTGCCTTCCACCAAGGAAAACGGGTCAAAGTAACTGCTGACGCCGTGAATGGTGCCAAAGTAGTCCTCAAACCCGCGTTGCAACGGCCAGCCCGATTGATCGGTCCAGAACGGTTCGTCGCTTTGAAAATTCAGCTGGCGTTTGCCGTCGAAATTGATGTGCGTGATGTGCCACTTGCCCACCATCAACGTGTGATAGCCGGCGGGGCGCAGCGCCTCGGCGATAGTCACGCATTGGTTATTAAGTTCACCGCGGTAGCCCGGCACACCGTGGTCTTCCATCATGTGCCCGATGCCGGCCTGATGCGGGTACAGCCCGGTCAAGAGGGAGGCGCGCGACGGACAGCACCGCGGCGTGGTGTAATACTGGGTGAAGCGCTGGCCGTTCTTCGCGAGCTGATCGAGGTTCGGCGTGGAGATTTCCGAACCATAACAGCCAAGGTCGGAATAGCCCATGTCATCCGCCAGGATGACGACGATGTTTGGGCGGACGGGCGGGGCCGTTTCCGCCGCGGAGGCCGCGGCCAGCGAACGATGAACCACCACGGTGACGGTCAGTCCGCGAAAAACGATGGACAGACCGCGGATGAGCCATTTGCACTTCATGGGTGTTGGTTTGCCTTTGATTTTCGCAAGCCCCAACAGCAAGTCAACGTGGCATAAAATGGCCACAGACTGCGACATTGAGCCGCCAGGCGGTTGGCGTTAGAGTTGGCACGCACCCGAAATCGCCGGCCGCCCGCTCTGGTGTGGTTACCAAATGCCTTATGATTAAGAAATGCCTCCTCTGCTGCCTGTCACTGCTATTGCTGCCAGCGCTTGGCGGAAGGGCGCAGGCGCAAACCAAAGCAGATTTCACCCAATATCAGAAAGGCTCCGGCTTCACGGTTGCCACGGATGGCCCGGACTCCCTGCGAGTTGCTTGGGCGGCGGGCAACCAGCTTCAGGCGGAGATCCTCTTCGACCTGCGCGAGGGACAACCACTGATCCGGTCGCTGGGAGTTGGAAAATCCGGACAGGCGGTTCATGTCATCGCCACCGCGCTGGACCCGGTCACCACGCTGACCATCGGTGAACGTGACCAGCAAAAGGCCGACGAGGGTTATCAGCAAATGGTCTTTTTTGAAAAAGTCTATGAGCGGCCGCATCAAACGTATCTGGTCACGCTCACAAACCGGAACGCGCGGGTCATCAGCGACGGCTCGCGTTTGACGGTCGCGCTTGGCGGTGTCACGGCCGGTTCGTTCAACGGCGATCTGCGTTTCAGTTTTTTCCGCAACAGCCTGTTGATCCATGCGGAGACGGTGGTGAGCACGCATGAAAAATTACGGGCCATCCTGTATGACAGCGGCCTGAGCAGCGCCACACCGCTGTGGACGAACATGGTCTGGGATGACCCGCTCGGAAAAATCAGGCGGGCCCCGGTCACTATCGATGCCCAGGCGCAACCGGTGGGCACGAAGTTCCGGACGATGGTTGCGGAAGGCCCGGGCGGTTCGGTCGCGGTGTTTCCGGCGCCGCACCAATATTTTTACCCGCTCGATTTCGCGGACAACTTTAAATTCAACTGGTTCGGCACCGGCTACGGCAAAATGCCGGCGGGTTTCGGTTTTGGCATCCGCCAGCCGCCGGAAGGCGACAAACGCTGGGTGCCGTGGTTTGATGCGCCGGCCGACACGGAACAACACCTGGGCGTTTTTTACCTTCTCAATCCCGGTGATGGTGAACAGACGCTGGCCGAAGTCGCCCGCTATACCCATGAAGACCGTTACCAGGAGCTGGCCGGATACAAGACATTCACCAGCCACTATCACATTGAGCACACGCTGGATTTTCTGAGCCGCCAAAAACAACAGAAGACCAACGGCATTCCCGCCGGGCTTGAAACGCCGGGCTTTGTCACGAAGTTCAAGGATGCGGGCGTGAACATCGTTCACCTGGCCGAATTTCACCAGGGCTGGACACCCACGCAAAAAACTCCCGAGCGTTTGAAGATGATGCAGACGATGTTCTCGGAATGCGGGCGGCTGTCCGGTGGCGATTTCCTGCTGCTGCCCGGCGAGGAACCAAACGTGCATCTGGGCGGGCATTGGATCGCACTTTTCCCCAAACCGGTTTATTGGATCCTGAACCGGGCGACCAACGAACCGTTTGCCGATGAGGTGGTAAACTACGGCAAGGTCTATCACGTGGGCAACGCGGACGACGTGCTGGCATTGATGGAACGCGAAAACGGCCTGATGTGGACGGCGCACGCACGCATCAAAGGCTCGATCCCCTACCCCGACGGGTATCGCAATGAGCCGTTTTATCAATCCGACCATTTTCTCGGCGCAGCATGGA
Organism: Candidatus Acidiferrales bacterium; assembly: GCA_035482455.1. Classification (GTDB taxonomy): domain Bacteria; phylum Verrucomicrobiota; class Verrucomicrobiia; order Limisphaerales; family UBA11358; genus UBA11358. The sequence goes on from DATHQS010000303.1 coordinate 23,582, forward strand.
AGGCATTGCCGGCGAACTTGTCGCACCCAACGCTCGGTTGGCGTGCGCTAGACCTGTTCAACGACATGAACCAATGGGGCCAACACAAGCAGGTGCTCGGCGAAGTGGATGTGTTCCAAGTCCAACCTGATTACGAACTGTACGGGCACATGAACATCAATTACCTGAAACTCGACCGGCTCCCGAAATTTTCCGACGGTTGGCAGCCGGTGCTGGATACGCTGCGGCACGGGCAATTTTTCACCACCACGGGTGAAATCCTTATCCCGCAATTCACCGCCGGAGGCAAGGCGAGCGGTGAGACCATCGCCGGACGCGAGCGCACGAAAATCAAACTGCGGCTCGATTGGACTTTCCCGTTGTCCTACGTCGAAATCATTTCCGGCGACGGCAAAGACGTTCGCCGCCAGAAAGTCGACCTGACCGACACGGACGCGTTCGGGTCACGCACGTTAAATCTCACCGCTGACCTGCGACATCAGAAGTGGGTGCGCGTCGAAGTGTGGGATGTCGCGGCGAACGGCGCCTTCACGCAGCCGGTATGGGTGGAGTGACAGGAACCGGTCACTTCCAGGCCGATTTCAGATCATACACCTTCAGCGAATTGATGCGGGCAGAGCCGCCTTTGGCGTAAAGTTCCAAGGTGGTTTTGTCGGCGGGGATGATCATGCCCATCGGCATGTATAACGCACCATCGTTGCCGAAGATATCCACAGAGGTCCGGTCAACCAGCAGGCGGAGTCTGATCTTTCCAGCCACCAGCTTGAGCGCGGCCGTACGGTCGAGACAGGAAAGCTCCTGTTTTTCCACGTCGTATTTCACCGGCACACCGCGCAGGTTGAAGCCAATTTCCTTCGCATCGCCGGGGCTGATTTCCGCGATGATATCAAACAACTGGCCGGACAGGTTGGCCAGCGGGTTTTCACCGGGTGAAAGCGTTTGGGGGTTGATGGCGTGCGATTTCCCACGCAGTGAGGCGAGTTCCTTGACCGGATTGGCCGTGATCCTCAGACCGGCATCCGTGATCACCAGACTGAGTTCCACGGGCAGGCCCATCATCTGGTTGAACGACATCCCGGGAAAATCAATCTGTCCCCACGGCACCAGGATGCGCCGGCCATCGGCGGCGGGGATGTCGTTAAATGTCTGGGAGGCATACCAGCAATTGCCATGATGCAGCGGGAACGGCCCGGACTCGGGGGTAAAGGTGTGGCCGTCGAATTTGCCGATCAGATACCGCCCGTTGCCGCCGTAAAAAATCCAACGCGTATTGTGCGCGTCGCCATCCACGGGCATCTCGAAAAATTCCGGACACTCGCTGGTGCCGGGGATGGTCACACCACCCATGCGTTCCCAATGCTTGAGGTCCGGCGAGGAGAACAGGGCGTAGTCGCTCTGGTCGAGATAGAGCGCCATCACCCATTTCTTTTCCGGCGCGTACCAGATGACCTTGGGGTCGCGGTCGCCGCCGATGATGTGCGGGAGGACGGGATTGTTCGTGTATTTATTCCAGGTACGCCCACGGTCGTTGCTGAAGGCGATGCCCTGCGTGAACGGGTCGCCCGCCGCGGTGAACATGGTGATGAGCGTCTTTTCCCAGCCAGATTGGAGACCGGCGGTATTATTCCAATCCACCACCGCGGAACCGGACCACATGGGGCCGTGTTCATCAGGATACAGCGCATTGGACAGTTCCTGCCAATGCACCAGGTCACGGCTGACGGCGTGGCCCCAGGTCAAATTTCCCGAGCGCCAGCCGTAGGGATTGTGCTGGTAGAACAGATGATACTCTCCTTTGTAAAAAACGAGACCATTCGGGTCGTTAAGCCAGCCGCGGCGGGAGGTGAAATGAAACTGCGGACGCAGCGCTTCGTGATACAGATTTTCCGAACCGTTGATCGCGTCCGATTGCCCGATCAGCTTCAAGGCGCCCAGGTCATCCGGAAGCCTGTCCACCATGAGCGCCGCCGTCCTGCCCTTAAACAGCGTGAGGTCCACGAACGTCCACCAATCTGGCTGGCTATCGGCGAGTTCGATATCGAACTCGCGCGCGACCTGGCCCTCCACCAGCAAAGTCACGTGCCGGCCCGGCGCACCGTTCTTCACGGGCAGGTTGAGATAGTGCTTCTCCAGTTTGAGCGGCAGGTTCACCTCCACCTCCGCCGCCACAACGGACTGGCTCCAGCCCACAAGGCAAAGGCCAATCACCGCTGACAAAATCCGGAGACATTTCACGCTCTTTTGGACAGTCATTTCTATTTGGCCAGTTCCGCATTGAGCTTAGCGAGGGCGGAAACCGGACGGCTGGCGGGATCGATCGCCCACTTGTAGTTAGGCGCCGAAGTCATGTGAAAACCGAGTTCACCGCCTTGCAACAGCTCGTCATGGGTGAGGTAGGTGCGGTTGAAGGCTTCGCCATTCAACGTCGCGCTGTCGATGTAGGGTTTCAACGGCCCGTTGTTGTGCGCAGCGATGACAAAGGTTTTCCCCTGCCCGGTCGTGATGGTGGCCCGGTCAAATAACGGAACGCCGATCAGATAATTATCATCGCCGGGGCAGACCGGGTAAAAGCCGAGCGCGCTGAAAACGTACCACGCCGACGTCTGGCCGTTGTCCTCATCCCCGCAATAGCCGTCCGGCGTGGGCGCGTAGAGCTTGCCCATCGCCCAGCGCACGCGGGATTGCGCCTTCCACGGCTGGCCGGCGTAGTCATACAAATACAGCATGTGCTGGATGGGTTCGTTGCCGTGGGCGTACTGGCCCATGTCGGCCGCGACCATCTCCGTCATCTCATGGATCATCCCGCCGTAAGTACCGGGGCGCACATCCGTGGGGGCGGTGAAGACAGCATCCAGCTTGTCGGCAAACGCCTGCTGACCGCCCATCAAATCCATCAGGCCGGGGATGTCGTGGAACACGCACCACGTCCAATGCCACGAGCAGCCCTCGGTGAAGCCGCCGCCCCACTGGTTCGGATAAAACGGTTCCACCCACGAGCCGTCTTCCTTGCGTTCGCGCACAAAGCCGATTTTCGCATCGAACACGTTCGTCCAGTTCATCGCGCGCTGCGCAAAGAGCCGGGCATCGTCCTTGCGGCCGATTGAATTCGCCAGCTTGGCCAGGCAGTAATCGTCGTAGGCGAACTCCAATGTCTTGGCCGTGGCTTCGTGGAAGCTGGTCTCGCCCTTCACCGGCGAGTACGGCAGATAGCCGATGGACTGATAAAATTTTGTTCCGTCGCGGCCGATGGTGGAGATGGGACCGCTGTTGTTCGCATCGTGGATCATCGCATCCACCGCCTGGTTGGGGTCAAAGGAGCGGACGCCTTTTACCCAGCCGTCCGCCAGCAGCGAGAAGGAATTATTGCCGACCATGCACTCGCGATGGCCGGGGCTCGCCCACGCGGGCAGCCAGCCGCTTTCCGCGGCGGCATTGACCACGCCCTGCAAAATCTCGGCGTTCACTTCGGGGTACAGCAGGTTGTAAAGCGGCTGCGCGGCGCGGAAGGTGTCCCAGAAGCCGCTGTCGGTGTAGAGCACGCCGTCATGCACCTTGCCATCGTACGGACTGAAATAGACGGACTTCCCCTGCCCGTCCTTTTCATAAAATTTGTGCGGGAACAGGATGCAGCGATAGAGGCAGCTGTAGAACGTGCGCTGCTGCTCGTCGGAGCCACCCTCAACCTTCGCGCGGCCGAGCATCTCGTTCCAGCGTGCCTCCGCACGGGTGCGGATGGTGTCAAAGTCGGCGTTGCCAATTTCTTTATCCAGATTCAGTTGCGCCTGTTCGGGGCTGATGAAGGAAGACGCCACCTTGCAGCCGACGACCTTGTTCCAGCCAGTCTTGAACTGCAGATAAGCGCCCAGCTGTTTGCCGGAAGACAGGCTGTCCACGTTTGCCTTAATGTCCTTGGCGGAGGTCCAGACACCGTGCGCCGTGAACGGCCGGTCGAACACGATCACAAAATAATTGCTCGAATAGATGTTCGGCACGTCGCCGCAATGGTAGCGGACGAAGCCGATGATCTTGTTTTCCTTGGGAATGATCTGCACCGAGGCGCCCTTGTCGAAGGCATCCAGGATCACATACGAATCATCTTTGCCGTTGAAGGTGAAGCGAAACCGGGCGGCGCGTTCGGTGGGCGTGACTTCCGCCTTCGCGTTCCACGTGTCGAGTTGCACGCCGTAGTAGCTCGGCTGGACGGTCTCGTTAGCGTGGGTGAAGCCGGAGGCGCGGTCGTTGTCGGTCACAACCAGCTTGCCGGACACGGGCATGAGTGAGAACTGGGCGTAGTCCGCGATCCACGGGCTCGGCTGGTGCGTCTGCCGGATGCCGCGGATCTTGTCGCTGTCATACTGGTAAAAGAACGAATCACGCTGCGGCTCCGTGTACGGTGCCCACGTGTTCATGGGAAACGGCAGCGCGATCGCGGGATACTCGTTGCCGTGCGAAAATTCACGCGTGGAATCCGTGCCCATCAGCGGATTGATGAGCAGTACCGGGCTGGTGCCGGCCAACGCCGAGGCGGCGACAAACAGTGACAGGAGCGAGCTGATTTTTTTCATGATGTTTGAGTGATGGTTAAAATTTTACCGTCAATTCACGCGGGGCGGAAGTGTTGTCGAAATGAATCCAGAGCAGATGTTCCCTGGCCGAATATTCAAACGTATCCAGCTTGTTTCCAGCCAGCACGATGGACTTGGGGGCTTGCGCGGATTCAATGAGCAAGATGGCCGGGGTGTTCGCGACGCCTTCCACCGTGAAGGTCATCTGGCCGGAATTATTTTCTTTGGTCACGGCCTTACAGGCGGAGGCGAGCAGATGAGTTTTGCCGGTCTGTGCGGTGTCGAGGTCCAAGCAGAACTGGCGGGAGCCAGGCGTGATGACAATGTTCGTCTGGACGCTCAAGGTGGCATCAAAAAGATCCACATAGCGGCCGGACAACGTGCGCGGCGCGCCGTCGATGGATTCATCCAGCCCGGAGGCGATGACGTAGGGGCCGCGGCGCAGAAGCAGGTAATTTTTCTCGCGCCAGTCCAAGCCGACGGATTGCGCGGCGAGTTTGGCGGCGGCCACGATGCGGTCGGCGCCATCGGGACTCATGGAAAATTGCGCGGGGCGTTCGCGCAACCAGATCAAGCCGCCCTTGCCCACGCGATGGAATTGGTCAGCGGCGATGTCATCCTTCAAGTCGAGTTGCTCGAACAGATGTTGACGCGGCGTGGAATAATTTTTGCCGTCGCTGTTCCACCAGTCGCGGACTTGCAGGTAGGGATCGGCGTCGTTGTCACAGAAAACAAGCACGCCGCCATCTTTCACCCATTTGGCGAGGGGCGCATGAACTTCGGGTGACAGCGGCTTCTGGCCATCGTAGCTCAGGAAGAGGACGCGCATCTTGTCGAGCGCATGCGGCACGGTGACGGTCTCCAGTTGCACGGGCGCGACGGGCAGGCCGTGTTTGACGAGCGGCATGGCAAGGCCGTAAATGTTTCCGAGATGCGGATCGCTGGGGGTCGGTTCGCCGCGCTGGAACATCAGGGAATCGCTGACAAGCACGCCGATGCCGGTGGTGCCGCAGTCCCATTCCACGCGCGGCTGCTTGAGGTCGTTGAGGGTGTTGATGACCGTCTGCAACTCGGTGGCATAGGCCGGCGGCATGGCCTGCCGCTGGTCACGGGGGGCGGAACGCGGATAGTGTCCGCCGAAAACACGTTCCGGCCAGGGCGCGACCTCATACTGGCTGACTTCCGGCTGGAACAACGAGGCGACGAGGGTTGATTCCCAATTGCGACGGTAATCCGTCCAGTCATAGTTCGGGTTGTCCTCGATCGGGTCGTTCAGATACCAGACGGAACGGCCGGTGGCGCGGACAAGATTTTGCATCGCGCCGTATTCGAGGAAGGCGGTTTCGAAGGTGCGGGAGCGGACTTCGCCGCGGAAACGGTTTGGCTCGCGCGAGGTGCCGGTCCAGACCTGCGCGATGTAGCCGTCGCAGCCCTTGAGGTTCGCCAGGCTGGATTCGGGACTGACGATACACCAT
>DATHQS010000304.1:0-14638 GCA_035482455.1 Candidatus Acidiferrales bacterium
CGCCGAGCACGGTCAGATCCACCGGCACCTGCTTTTCCAGCATATCACGCACTTTGGATTCGAGCGAGCGGTCGTTGAGATAAATGTGTGCGACCTGATGGTCGGCCACGGCGAAAACCTTGCTCGCGCCCGCATCCAGGATCTCCAGGCCGAGTTCATCCTTCACCATCAACCAGCCTTGCTGGCGGAAAAGACGGTTGAGATGCACGGGTGTGTCCACGTTCGTGATGCCGTATTCGGAAAGCAGGACCACCTGCACGCCGCGTTTCCCGAAATGTTCAATCAAGTCGCCGACGATGGCGTCAATCGCCCGCAGGTCGGGATGGATCGCCGGGTCAAGCAAGGGAACCTTATCACTAATGATCGCATCCTTGTATTTCGGGTCGATCGGCGACGACCTTTGCGGATAACCGTAGCCGAAGGAATAAACGCCATGGCGTTGCAGGTTGTAATCCAGATGCGGCAGATAGACGAGGTTCAACGTGGGCGAATATTTGTTCTCGATCCACTTCGCCGATTCCGCAATCCAGCGCGTGGCGCAATCGGCGGCCCCTTGCGGGGATTTGATGCCTGCCGCGGGCCCCCAGAAGCCGAAGAAGGGAAATTCTCCGAGGTCTGTTTTGATGTCTTCCCGGATGGAGTAGGGCCACGAGTAGACGTCAAAGAACTTCCGTCCGTCCGCCGGGTACATCGGGCGTGGGGTGATGGAATAATCCACGCTCGAATACATGTTGTACCACCAGAAGCAATTCGCCGCCGTGAAGTTTGGAACGTGTGTCCGAAGGTCGTCCCAAATTTTTGGGGCCTGGACGACGCGGTTGGACTGCTTCCAGAAATGGGTTTCGGCCAATTCACGATTGTGCCAGCCGTTGCCGACGATACCGTGCTGCGCGGGCGTCGCGCCCGTGAGATAATTCGTCTGCGCGGTGCAGGTGACCGCGGGAAAAGCCGGCGCGATACGGCTGAGTGCTCCGCGTTTCATGAACTCCGCGATGCGCGGCGTGTACTCGCCGATGAGCGCCTCGGTGAGGCCGACGACGTTGATGGCGGCCAGGCGTTTCATGCCCTTCTTTGCCGCAGCTCGTGGATGGCGGCAACGACCTTGGCCTCGTCCATCTCATGCACCTCCACGCCGCGGCCGATCTCTTTCAGCAACGTGATGGTCAATTCCCCGCCAAGATGCTCGCGAAATTCCTCCAAGCCGGTCAACACGGTGAGCCGGTTCGCATCATTCGCATTCAGCAGCTCATCCGCAAACAGCCGGAACCCGAGTTGCGCGAGCAGCTTCAGTATCCGTTCCGCGGCCGGCGCATCCAGCAGGCCGATGTTGCGCGAATAGACCACGTCCACGGCAATGCCAATGGCCACGGCCTCGCCGTGCGAAATCTGGAAGCGCGAAACCTGCTCCAGCTTGTGCGCCGCCCAATGTCCGAAATCCAGCGGCCTCGCCGAACCCATCTCAAACGGGTCGCCGCCGGTGGCGATATGCTCCAGGTGCAGCTCCGCGCAGCGACGGATGAGATGCTTCATGGCGTCCGGTTCGAAGGCGGCGAGCTTGGCGGCATCGCGTTCCAGTTCATCGAAGAACTTCGCGTCGCGGATGCAGGCGACCTTCACGGCCTCGACATAGCCACCGCGCCTGTCACGCGGTTCGAGCGTGGCGAGCAGGTTGAAGTCATTGATGACGGCAAACGGCGGCGCAAAGGTGCCGACGAAGTTTTTTTTACCGAAGGCATTGATGCCATTTTTCACGCCCACGCCGGAATCGGCCTGCGACAACGTGGTCGTGGGGATGCGGACATGGCGCACGCCGCGGTGGGCGATGGCGGCGGCGAAACCCGCGACATCCAGCAGGGCCCCGCCGCCCACGGCGATGAGATACGAGTGCCGGTCAATGTGGTTCTTGCTGATGTGCGACTGCAGCTCGGTGATGATGGTGGGGGAATTTTTGGCGGATTCGCTGCCGCAAACGTACAGCGGCGACCGGACCAGCTGGGCGGTTGCCGTGTGGGCGGCAAAATAGTTAACGATGCGTTGCTCCAGCTCCGGTGCCGCCTGGGCGAGCGAATCCTCCAAGACCACCAGCACCTTGCGGGGCGCGGTGTTGGCGAGGGCGTCGCGCAGGGTCAGGTTATCCGGCGCAAAAACGTTTTCCGTGAAGAAAACACGTAACGGCCAGCTGACTTGGATATGGCGCTCAATAACAGACACGCACCTGATTTTGAATCACGCGCGGAGATTTTCGAGGTTTATTTGCGGTCTGTTTGTTCTAAGCGACCGCTCAGGATTTGTCTGCCGGAATCCGCATGCAGTAGAATGATCGGTACACGAACACGAGCGCGACCGCAAAACAGACCGAGCCGATGGCATAAGACAGGCAGGAATCGGGGTTCTTTTGCTTCAACTGCACGGCAATCTCAACCGCCAGCAGGCCGAAAAGCGTTGTGAATTTGATGATGGGATTCATCGCCACCGAACTCGTGTCCTTGAACGGATCGCCCACGGTATCACCCACGACCGTGGCGGCGTGCAGCGGGGTGCCTTTCTGTTTCAGATCCACCTCGACGATCTTCTTGGCATTGTCCCACGCGCCACCGGCGTTGGCCATGAAGATGGCCTGGAACAATCCGAAGAACGCGATGCCGACAAGGTAGCCGATGAAGAAGTACGGATTAAAAAACGGCAGGCCCAGCGCGAAGGAGAAAACCACGATGAAGATGTTGATCATGCCGCGCTGCGCGTAACGGGTGCAGATGGCGACCACGCGCTTGCTGTCCTCGATGGACGCCGCGTCCTTGTCGAACTTGATGTTTTGCTTGATGAAAACAACCGCGCTGTAAGCCCCGGCGACGACCGCCTGCGTGCTCGCGCCGGTAAACCAATAGATCACCGCGCCGCCCATGAGCAGGCCGAAAACCACCTGGGGCTGGACCAGGCTCAGGTGCGCGATGGCGTCGCCAAACGCCTGTTCGAGCACCATGATGATGCCGAAGATCATCGTGGTTGCGCCGACCACGGCGGTGCCGATGAGCACGGGCTTGGCGGTGGCCTTGAACGTGTTGCCCGCACCATCGCCCTTTTCGAGCTCGTGCTTGGCATCGGCGAAATTCGGCTTGAAGCCGAAATCCTTTTCGATCTCCGCGGCGATGCCGGACTGCGCCTCGATGCGGCTCAATTCATAGACCGATTGCGCGTTGTCCGTCACGGGACCGAAGCTGTCCACCGCGATCGTCACCGGGGCCATCGCCAGGAAACCGAAGGCGACGAGGCCGAAGGCGAAGATGGGCGCGGCGAACTTGAACTGCGCCGGCATGAGCGCCATGAAATCCATGTTCTGCGAAAACAGATACGCCGTGAACATCAAGGCAAGGATGACCAATCCCATCCAGAACGCGGAGAAATTGCCGGCAACGAGCCCGGAGAGGACGTTCAATGACGCGCCACCCTGGCCGGAAGCGGTGGTCACCTCCTGGACGTGGCGCGACTTGGTGCTGACGAAAATTTTTGTGAACTCCATGATGAGCGCGCCCGCCAACGTCCCGCAGGCCATGATCGCGGACAAAACCCACCATAAATCCGGCAACGGCCTTATCGTGCCGTCATCACCGTTGATGGTTTGCACAATGGTAAAATCGCCCAGCAGCCATTTGCTGGCACCGAAACATACGGCGATGGAGACGATGCTGGTGAGCCAGACAAGGTCGGTGAGGGGCGACTCCCAGTTGAAATCTTTTTTACCCCCGTAACGCGCCCTGGCGATGACTTTGTTCAAGTAAAATGAGGCAAGGGACGCCACCACCATCAGCCCCTGGATCGCAAACAACCAGATGATCAATTTGCCGCAGAGCAAGGGCGAGGCGGCGAGGGACAACGCGAGAAAGGCGATGAGCGCCACGCTCGTAACGCCGTAGGTCTCAAAGCCATCCGCCGTCGGGCCCACGGAATCGCCCGCATTGTCACCCGTGCAATCCGCGATGACGCCGGGATTCTTCGGATCATCCTCCGGCAGGTTGAAGACGATTTTCATCAGGTCGCTGCCGATGTCCGCGATCTTGGTGAAGATGCCGCCGCCAATGCGCAGCACGGAGGCTCCGAGGGATTCGCCGATCGCAAATCCGATGAAACAGGCGCCGGCCAGTTGCACCGGCACGAATGCCAGGATGCCGATCATGCAGGTCAATTCCACGCAGACCAGCAGCAGGCCGATGCTCATGCCGGCCTGCAGCGGGATGAACAGCGTGTTCAACGGATTGCCGCGCAACGCGGAAAACGCCGCGCGGCTGTTGGCCGTGGTGTTGATGCGGATGCCGAACCACGCCACGCCGTAGCTGCCCAGGATGCCAAGGATGGAACTGCCCAGGATCACCGCCACGTTGAAAACCACCTGGCTGGTGCTTAACGGCTGCCGGGTGACCGGGTCGATGTGTTCAACGAGAAATCCGAAGTAATAGATCATGCAGAGGGCAATCAGGATCCAAAGCGCGGCAAGAAATTTTCCCTGTTGCAGCAGGTAGGTTTTGCACGTCTCCCAGATGATGTTGGAGACGTCGCGCATGGATTTGTGCACCGGCAATGCACGGATGACCTTGTATTCGACCAGGCCAAATATCGCCCCGACCACGCATATGACCAGTCCAAGGTACAGGATGGCATGGCTGCCCAAGGCGCCGCCGTGAAAAGAAACTTTGTCGAGCGCCGGCAGATTGATATCCGCATCGCCGGCAAAGGTATTGACCCCGCCAAACACCATGGCGAGTGCGATCAAAAGGCGAAAATGCATATTATTCCTTGTCATACGGCTGTGGGAGCTTGTACGGGGAAATTTTGATTTTCCAGCATTTTTTATTGAAAAAAGTGGCGATGCCCGGCCGCTGGTGCCGGCCGCCGCAAGCTTTCCGCGATATCCGTCAGCGAGAGGTTTACCAGGGAGAAGTCGTCTGGCTGGCGATCCACACGAGGTCATTGTTGCCAATCGCGTTATCAGAATGGCCGATAAAGCTGCCGTTGGAAAGTGTCGGCATGGTCAGTTTGTTGAGCCATTTATGCGCCTCGACATGGCCGTCGGCAAACGCCATGACCCCGCGGCGGTTGTGCAATCCGGAGGGATAATGGATCCATGAGTTCAAGGTCATGTCCACCCCGAACGCGGGTGTGCAGATGTTGGCGGGATTCACGTCCGTGAAAACAAAACGATTGACCGGGCCATCGGCGTTGAGCTGGGAGGTTTTTGAGTAGATCTTGTACGCAGGGTTGAGGGAAACCGGTGAGATGCTGCTGGCGACGGCCGAGCCGATGTAACAGTTCATCGAATAGCTGCGGATTTCTCCCACCATGTTGGCCACCGTCCCGGATGGCGACCAAAGCGGCCAAAGCGATTTGTCAGCGGGACATTTGTAAACGCGTTCACCCGGCAGCAGCGGGGCGAAGAGCGCATAGGTTCCGCCGACGAGATATTGCGCGTTCGTCAACGTCTCGGGTGAACCATGGTTGCCACCGTAGGCCCACAGGTGTGGAGCCGTCGAAGTCGTCGCGAAGTCGCCGCCATTCAAGACCAGCCGTTCAGCATTGTCGGCCGAATAAATCGTCCAGGCGGTGATCAGCTGTTTTTGGTTGCTGACACAACTGATACGATACGCCTGGGACTTGGCCCCGGCCAGCGCGGGCAACAGCAGCGCGGCCAAAATGGCGATGATGGCGATCACCACCAGCAATTCCACCAGTGTGAAGGCGCCGCGCAGGGAATAGCCTGGAGCCGGCCGGCATGAACTGCCGGACAACGTGGAATCTGTCACTGGTAGATTCCGGCTCATTGGATGAACTGACTCTAGCATGCCGCCCGCGTTTGGGAAGCATGCGTTTCACCGTACGGCGGACGCTTTGACCTTGCACGTCACGCCGCTTTCCGCATCCTTCACGCGATGTCCGAACGTCCGGTTGCCACCTTGAACAAACCTGATGCCGCGCTCGAAATGACGCTGCGGCCCTCGCTCTTTGCCGATTTCACCGGCCAGCCGAAGGTGAAAGAACGCCTGGAGATTTCCGTCGCCGCCGCCAAGCAGCGCGGCGAGGCGCTCGACCATATCCTGCTCTCCGGCCCGCCCGGCCTCGGCAAGACCACCATCGCCAACATCCTGGCCAAGGCGATGGGCGCGAACGTCAAGGCCACCAGCGGCCCTACTATCGAAAAAGCCAGCGACCTCGCCGGCTTGCTGACGAACCTTGAAGAAGGCGACGTCCTGTTCATCGACGAGATCCACCGCCTGCAAAAGACCATCGAGGAATATCTTTATCCTGCGATGGAGGATTTTAAACTCGATATCATCATCGATCAGGGGCCGAACGCGCGCAGTGTGCGGCTGAATCTCCCGCGCTTCACGCTCATTGGGGCGACCACGCGCAGCGGCCTGCTGAGCGCGCCGATGCTTACGCGTTTCGGGATGCGTGAGCGGCTGGATTATTATTGCGCCGCCGATCTGGATAAAATCGTCCTGCGTTCGGCGAACCTGCTCAATGTGGTGATCGACCCCGCGGGTGCGCATGAGATCGCCCGGCGCAGCCGCGGCACGCCGCGCATCGCCAACAACCTCCTCCGCCGCGTACGTGATTACGCGCAGGTGCGGCACGACGGCCGCATCACCGCCGAAGTGGCCGACAAGGCGCTGGCCATGCTGGAGATCGATGAAAACGGCCTCGACGAGATGGACAAGCGCATCCTCGAAGCCATCATCGTGAAATTTGGTGGCGGACCGGTCGGTGTCAATTCCCTCGCTGTTGCGGTGGGTGAAGAGCCGGATACGATCGAGGAAGTCTATGAGCCTTATCTCATCATGGAAGGCTACCTGAACCGCACCCCCCAAGGCCGCATCGCCACGGAGTTGAGTTACAAGAAACTCGGATTGAAGCCGGCCACCGGCAATCAGGCCAAACTTTTTTAACCGCGCATTGAATGCGCGACGCTGCTGAACGGCATATCACTTTTGAACCATATTCCTTCCGTGGCCAGATGGTCGTTTAGCCGTGTATCTTCATTTGCTCCTTCGCTGCCGGCGGCCAAAGATTGTCATTTTGATTCCCCAATAATGGGTGGCTGTTATTGCGCTTTTTGCATACCGGTTAAAACGCGGTAAACGTCGCCATTGGGGGGCAGGAATCCATCCAGATGATTGAAATTGACACCGGACACTTGAACAAGTCAACTTGATGCAGCCCGTTTTCGCAGCGGACTGTCTTACTCAAAGCCGGCGGGGTCTTATTAAGCCGGCTGTTTACATCACGGGCGGGTTTTGTTCATAAATGTAATCCAGGAAAAACCATTATGAAATTATCACCCAGCATGGACCATGGCTGGAAAATCCGCGGAGCCGGCCGGATTTTTGGAGGCCGGCAGGTCATGGCCGTGACAGTCTGCCCACCAACTGACCGGGAAACAACACCATGAAACTTCTTGGGTTGGATCTGGCTGACTTTTCCGGGCAATACCTGCGCGCGGCGCTGATCGTATCGCTGATGAGTGTTTGGATGCTGGTGGGGCTGTTTTACTACCTTAACCATTATACCAAACGGGATTATTTCACGGCTTGGACGGCGGCCTGGTTGTTTTACGCGCTGTGGCTGACGCTAGGGCTGAAATTTGAGACCGCCACGCCGGACACCGTCATTTTCAAGATTAGGCAGTGTTGCGTGGCCGTGTCCGCAGTTTTTCTGTTATGGGGTAGCCTTCGCTTTCTGAAAATCCCTGTCCGGCAGACCTTGTTCGGCCTGTTCATGTTGTTCCTGCTGGTCTGGACTTTTGCCGGACCCCGTTTCATCCCCGAATCATTGGCGCCCCGGGCCAGGCTGCTGGAGATGCAGCTTCCGGTGTTCGTTCTGGTAGGCTTGAGCAGCGTGTTCGCCGGCGTTTGTTTTTTCCGGTTGCGCAAAAAAATGCCGTTCGTGGGGGCAGGCATGCTGGCGGCGGGATTCTTTCTCTGGGGACTTTACCTGGCGAGCTATCCGTTATCCCAACAGGATGAACATCTTTCCAGCGCCGGATTTTTTGTGGCCGCGGTGCTCCAGCTTTTTATCGCCGTCAGCATGGTCGTGCTGGTGCTGGAGGAAATCCGTTTTAAGAGCGAGCAAACGATGGCTGAAATCGCGGCGGTCCGCTCGGAAAAGGAGGCCTTGCAGATCAAGGTCATCACCACCGAGGAACAATGCCGCAGCCTGTATGACCGGGTGCGCAATACCGACGGGCTCCAAAAGGCCTACGAAGAATTGCGCCAAACCCAGCAGGCGGTGGTGCAGCAGGAACGGCTTCGCGCCTTGGGACAGATGGCCAGTGGCGTCGCTCATGATGTGAACAACGCCTTGTCCCCCGTCGTTGCCTACGCCGACATCCTCCTGATGAAGCTGCCGGATTTGCCGAAAGAATCCCGGGGATACCTGCAAACCATCAAACAGGCGGGGCAGGACATCGCCAAGATTGTCGCCCGGATGAGGGAATTTTACCGGCGGCGCGCCGATTCAGAGCCATTGGTGCCGGTGGACATCAACCAGATCGTCCAGGAAGTGACCGAGCTCACCCGTCCGCGCTGGCGCGATATTTCACAACGCGAAGGCATTTTCATCCAGGTCATTCACGAACTGGAACCCCGCCTGCCGTCACTCTCCGGTGATCCGAGCGAATTCCGCGAAGCGCTGATCAATCTGGTTTTCAACGCCGTGGACGCCCTGCCCAAGGGCGGCACCATCACTTTTGTCACCCGTACGCTGGCCGCTTCCGGCGCCAATGGCGGCGCCGATGCCCCGGCGCGGATTCAAGTTGAAGTTAAAGACAACGGCATCGGCATGGATGAAACCACCCGGCAACACTGTCTGGAACCGTTCTATTCCACCAAAACTCTCAACGGCGGCACCGGCTTGGGTTTGGCGATGGTCTATGGCATGGTGCAACGTCATGAAGGCAACATCGAAATCGACAGCGCCCCGGGACGCGGAACCTGCATGCGTCTCACTTTCCCCATCGCGGAAAGTGCCCTGTCCGCGGCCGTCGTTGCGACGCCCCGTATCGAATCAAAACATTCCCTGCGCATCCTGTGCATCGATGATGAGGAGCTGATCCGCCAGCTCCTCGCCGATTGTCTTTCCCACTATGCCCACCAGGTTGTCACTGCCACCAACGGCCAACAGGGGCTTGATTTATTTCGTGCCGCGGCGTTGGAAAACCGGCCTTTTGAGGTCGTCATCACCGACCTCGGTATGCCCAAGATGGATGGCCATGAGCTGGCCCGGGCCATCAAGGCCGGATCGCCTCGAACCCCCGTCATCATGATGACCGGCTGGGGTGCGATGATGAAAGAGAAGGGAGAAACGGTGCCGGATGTGGATGCCGTGGTCGGCAAGCCGCCGCAGATCAACGAACTTAATAACCTTATCCTCCGGGTTGTGTCGGCGGCGCAAAGTTCGGGTTGATGAATGTCTCCAACCATCATGAGCGCTTTTTTTGAATCATTAAAAAAAAGGTTGCGGGCCAGATTCTCCAAATTTTCGCCGGCGGCACCTGCCGATGCCCCGCCAACTCCGCAGGCGAACTATAAATACCTCGACCGGTTTGGGTTTTATATGCATCCCGAAAAACCGGGATATTTTTGCGGCCGGTGCAAAAGCCCTTTAACCGTCCACAAGGATGGGTGGCAGTGCACCGCGTGCACGCAATTTTACCGAAGCCCGGACCAGGGCGGGGGCAAACGCCGAACCTGATGGCTTAAATCCATGCCGGGGTGATCGATAATTCTCAGAAAAGAGTTGTTTAAATTCCGGGCCGTGGTTCCATTTCGGCAAAATCAGGCGTTTCAAAAACCAAACCCAAAGGGCAAGCCATGAATGAAAATCAGCCGGGCATTCCGGACAAGTTGCGGATCAAATTTCCCCACCTGCGGCCGATCAATAACCCGCCGTCACTGGTGGCCATCAATGGTTGTGGCGTCCGGGTTTACGGCAAGCGGGATTTTGACGAGGAAACGCAGACCTATGTCAAAACACGCTGCATCTGCGCCCTGCTCATCCCCATTTTTGCAGTGGACGCCTACCGGGTGGCGGATGCCACGCAGAACCGCTGGTATTTTCTCGGCAAGGAGCCGCTTTCCAGTTTTGCGCGTTCGTGGAACATGGCGATGGGCTGCCTGTTATTGATTGTGGGGCTGGCGGTTGGCTGGGATATCCATAAGTCATCGCCGGCCTATCAGGCGCAGCAGGAAATCAAGCGCGCCGCCGGGCTGATGCATTCCGGACAGGCGCTTGCGGCCGCCGGAATCTACCGTCAGCAACTGAACGGCCCGTCCGGCGCGGATGCGCGCACCGGTCTGCAAGGCGCCCTCGAAGCCGTCTTGGCTTCAGACCGGGCTCCCGACATCGCCGCCGCCTTTCGCCTGCTGGCCGGCCTGCCGGAAAATGTGAACCAACCCGCGCCGCTGGTGCCGGATGCGTTCAATCGCGCCCTGACGTTCGTGAAAAAATATGCCCCGGCCAACCCGGCGGCCGCGCTGGACATCTTTAACGCCGCCGTCCCACTGGATCCCAAAAACCCCGCCGTGCCGGCGATGCACATCGACCTGTTGCAGCAAGTTGTGGCGGCGAATCCCGACGACACGAACCACGTGTCCGAACTCGCGGTCGCCTACGAAACGGACGGCCAAATGGAGAAGTGCTGGGCGCTGCTGCGGCCCTACAAGGCCCGCCTCGGTGCCACCGAGGGCGCGCGGATTCTCGGCCAGAAATTGTTGTCGGAACAAAATTATGCGGATGCCTATGTCCTGCTGTTTGCGTATGTGCAGTCCCGGCTGGACACGCTGCACGCGATCGAGGCCGCCTACAAGCAAACCCTCGCCTCCATTTCCAAGGACGCGATCGCCGACCTGAACGCCGGGCGTGGCGGGGAGGATTTTTACGCGAAATACAAGGCCGCCAGCAAGGAACAGCAGGACGTGATGGTGGACGATTTCATTGAAAACCGCACCAAGAGCAGCCCCGCGTATCAGCAGGCGCTGGCCCGGCTCAAGGAGGCCAATAACATCGTGCCCGTCACGCTGGACCTGGGCATCGTGCAACTGAACCGGGCGCAGGCATTGTCGGATCCCGCCGCGCGCAAAACGGAGCTCGAGGCGGCGGAAAAAACCTTCCTCGCCATCCGCAGCTTCGCGGGCGAGTCGGATGAATACCGGTTGTTTCTTGGCCAGGTTTATTACTGGCTGGGCAAGTCGAAGGAGGGGCGCGAACTGTTTGACCAGTTGCTGGCCAGCCGCAAACGGAATTACACCATCCTGATGGACATCGCCGGAACGCTGCGCGCCGTGGGGGAAAAACGGGACGCCCGCACCATGGTTGAGGAGGCTTACAAGGCCGCCGCCACCGACAAGGAAAGATACGCCGCCGCCGGCCAGCGCGCCTTGTTGGAAAAAGACGGGGACGACCAGATCGAGTGGCTGCAAAAGGCCGACCCGTCTTCTGACTGGGTGCAAATCGAGTTGAACGCGGCCCGCGGGACCAAGGCTTTGGAGCAGGGCAACAAGACGCTCGCCGCGGATTTCTTTGGCAAGGCCTCCGGCGGTTACGCGAATTTGCCCAAGACCTCCGCGTCGTTGAACAATTGGGCGCTCGTTTGTTTCAGCCTTTACGAGGCCACCGGCAACATCGCCGACCAGAAACACGGCATGGAATTGATGGAAGAAGCCATCGCCTTGGACCCCAGCGGCAGCATCCTGCTCCACAACACGACTTATTCTTTGATCCGCCAGGCCGCCAAGAACATCAATCATGACACCATCAACCTGACCGCGCTCGGCGAGCAGGCGGGCCCTCATGTGCTGTCCTACCTCTATCGGGATGAGGCCGGCCGGACCCAGGTCTACCGGCAGTTGCAGGAAGACGAGGCCATGAAGAAGGCTTTGGGTTACCTGGACAAGGCGCTGCTGCTCGCCCCCAAGGATCTGGGCCTGTATGCCACCGCCATGAGTATTTACGGGGGATTCCGTGACACCGAACAGCTCAAAAAACTTCAGCAGCGCTTCCTTATCGCCGCCCCGGACCTGGCCGAGATCCGGCAGGAAACCTTGGACGACTACGCCGGCAAGAAGGACAAGGAAAACCTGGAAAAGCTCCAGCAGCGCATCCAGGAACTCAAGGCGGACGCCGCCAAACCCGCCCTCGCCAACGACACCATGACGCTGGAATTTCTCAATGTCACCCTGACCGGGCTGTTGCAGGAGGCCTGGACCTGCGGGATGGATGTGAACGGCGGGGAGTTGCTGGCCGCGGCGCAGGCCACGTATCAACGCCACCAGAGTTCTGCCAGCCATTCGGCGCTGCAATCGGCCTATTTTTTCAAGGCCAGCGAGGAACTGGCGCAGCAGAGCCCGGACTTTGCCCGGCTCGTCGCCCAGACCCGTCATGGCCTTTCTCCGGAATATCTCATCGTCCTGGTTTTGGGCCGGAACGATCCGCTCGCCGGCCTCGCCCGGAAAAATGAGAACGTCATCCACGCCGTTGCCATGGAGCAGGAAAGCATCACGAACTTCCCCGCCTGGGCGGACATCGCCGGCTGGGCCCTGCTGCGGACCACGGCACCCGAAGCTGCGACCATCACCGGCGACCGCTACAAGCAAAACGATTGCGCCCGGCTGTTGGATGAATTGCAGTTCCAAACGAGCCCGGTGAACGCTTCGCTGACGCTGGAACAATACTGGGCGCAACAACTTTTGGGTGATGAGAAGCACGCGACCGAGATCTACCAGCAGGCCCTGCACGACGGCGTCCCCCTGCCGGCGCTGTGACGGGGAACAACGCCGGCCGCCAGTGCGTTTCGTGCTGATCACCGGCCGCGCCGCCGGCTGATTTATATATGTCAAAGAACGATGAAAGCCCGTGCCACTTGCTTTGAATCTGCGGCGGCCGGGGTTCCGGAAGCAGTCGGGGTCAGCGCGCCGGTCAGCAGATTGCGGCCGGCCTCGAATTGGTCTTCCCCGTGAGCGGGCAGAAAAGCCTCGATTTGCTTCTTCAACCCGGCCCCGGGTTGCAGCCCCGCCAAAAACGCATCCCATTCCCGGCTGCCTTGCTCGCTGAGGCCGCTCCGCCAAAGATTGTATTTCGACAATTCATCACCCTCCAGCAGCACGCGGCCAAAATGCGCCTTCTGGAACATCTCGTCGGGATTGTTCCAGCTCGCATAGCACAACACCGGCAACGGGCGGTCCTTGTCCAGTTCGTTGTCCCATACGACCAGCCCGTCCTGCCACTTGCCGTTGGAATGATCCGGCGCGTGTTTCAGTGCCAGCTTGACGGTCAGATGGTCGGCTTCGCCACCGAATCCGCTCGATACGCCCAGCAATCCCATGAACAGGTCATTCGCCGCGTCCGCCGGCTTTGGCTCATCCAGCTTGGGATTGGTTTTCACCTCCGCCTCCCACTCCTTGTGCTTTGCCCGATACAAATCGCTCTTGGCCAGATACCCTTCCCACGATTTCACCAGCGCATCGTTGTTCGTCAGCACCATCTGCACCTTGGGTGACAAGACGGTGAAGGGCGTTTCCAGTTTATCCGTCACCAGCCGGCTGACCAGATCCATGAAGGCGGCTTGATCCTCTGAACTGCCGTTCATCAATGCCGCCACTTGGGGCGCATCGGCCGGTTTGACATAGCCGCGTTCGAACAGGTATTGCGAGAAACGCACCACGAATTCCTCCGGCGCATTCGTGTCCGACAGGTTGCTGGCGGCTGCCATCGTAAAATACTGCCCCGCATTCTTGAGGTCGCGGCGCAGATCCTCATCCAGAAACTTGCGGAGGTTTTTGTATCCTTGTTCGCGCCCGAACTCGGTCTTGCTCCAGCCGATCACCAGGTCGGTGAGCTGGTCCGCTGCGTGAAATTGTTTGAGCGTCCTCGCCGCCAGATCATCCGAGCCCCGAAATCGTTCCGAGTAAAACCCGGATTCCCCAAGGCTCGTGATATAATTCGTGTAGGAACCCGCACCGCCCACATCCTTTGGCATGGCTCCGGCAAATTCAGCCTTGGCGACATGTTGTTGGCCGTCCCATTTCACTGCGTTTGCCGGGTAAACCTGCGTGATCGCCATCAGTTCGTTGGACGGAAATCCCTGATAGTTGGGAACGCCATTCGAATTATTGCCATCCAACCGGTAAAACGTCAGCGTCCGCTCCACCCCATGGGCCGTGGGCTTCAGCTCGACCGTGTAATCATTGTGCGGGCAACCCGTGAGCAACGCGCAGGCCGGCACCAGCAACATCACCGGGGCAAAAAATTTGTGGGCTTTTGCATTCATGATTTATGCCTCGAAATCTTTCAGGTGTTTCAGCCCGATGTGCATCGGCACCCAGCCGATGATGATCGACAACAACACAAACGTGATGATGCTCACCACCACCCAGTCGCTGTGCGAATGAAAACCGCCGCCGCCCAGCACCAGCAGCGCCAGCGAAGCGATGATGTACACCGAGCTCAGCACGAAACACAGCGTCCCGCCGAACCCGCTCACGATCTTGTTCGGGTTCGTCTCCTTCACGTTCGGGAACAGCACGCCCAGCCCCACCGCCAGGCCGTTCAGCGCAAACGTCATCACCGTCACCACTGCCCCGAAAAACGCCACGTC
>DATHQS010000305.1:0-17345 GCA_035482455.1 Candidatus Acidiferrales bacterium
TTTTGACGTGCTCGGGCGCGTCAACCATGTCTAGGTAACGACTCATATATAAAATTATTCTTCGGTCAAAACGAGGGGCTTCAATTTCAGTTCGCCCGCGGCGGTTTTTTCCAACTGCTGAATTTTCAGTTCGGCTTCGGCCAGTTTTTCCTGGCAGATCTTGACCAGCTTTGCGCCTTCCTCATACCGGGCCAGCAACGTTTCCAGCGGCAAATCATCGGCTTCCATCGCTTCGACGACGGCCTCAAGTTTTTGCAGCGCTTCCTCAAACGGCGGATTTTTAGCGGGATTGGCCGGCCCCGCGCCTTTTGTATGGTTAGGCACGGCGTAATCATAGGGAATATCGCCGCACTAGTCCAGTTCACATTCATGCGGAAAAGTCCGCTTGCGTTCGACCGGCCGTCGGGCGAAAATAAGAACATAATGAGGATCGTTCCATCGTTTTCGACCGGCCTGAGGTGTCTTTTGCTTTTGGCCGGGGCATTTTTACTGACTTCTGCCCGGGCCCAGACCAATGTCAATATCCGCATCATGGCCGCCAACCTGAACGGCAATACGCAAAGTTACCAGCCGTTTGCGTTGCGCATCCTGCAAGGGACGAAGGCGGATGTGGTGGCGATCCAGGAATTCAATTACGCCAACAATGCCGATGCCGACTTCCGCTCCCTGCTGGACACCACGTTTGGGACGAACTTCGTTTATTTCCGCGAGCCGTTCACGGCGAATGGTGACATCCCGAACGGCATCATCAGCCGCTATCCGATCATCGCCTCCGGTTCATGGGCTGACACCGTGCAGACACAGCCGAACCGGGGATTTGCCTGGGCGCAGATCGATTTGCCGGGAACAAATGACCTCTATATTGTCAGCGTGCATCTGCTGACCAGCTCGGCAGCGAACCGCAGTGCCGAGGCCACGAACCTGAAGGCGCTGATCCAGGCCAATTTTCCCGCGAATGCCTGGATCGTCGTGGCCGGCGATTTCAACACGGGCAGCCGAACCGAGTCCACGACGATGACGACGTTTGACAGCTATCTGAACGATCTCCCCGTGCCGGTGGACAACATCGGCAATTCCGACACCAGCGCCAATCGCAATTCCCCGCACGACTATGTTCTGGCAAGCTCCTCGCTCACCAATTTTGAGACCGCCACCGTATTCCCATCGCATTCTTTTCCGAGCGGCCTGGTGTTTGACTCGACCGTTTACACGCCATTAAGCGACGTCTCGCCGGTCCAATTTTCCGACTCGACCAATGCCCAGCACATGGCGGTGATGAAGGATTTTTTGATTGCCACCGGGTCAACGAACGTGGTGCCACCGGCAATCACGTCGCAACCGCAGGGCCGGACCAATGCCGTGGGCACGAGCATCACGTTTAGCGTCACCACCACCGGCAGCAGCCCGCTGGCCTATCAATGGCTGTTTGGCGGTACGAACATCTCCGGCGCCATTACGAATCCGTTTGTGATCGTCAGCGCGCAGCTGACGAACAATGGAAACTATTCAGTCATCGTCACCAACAGCGCCGGCAGCGTCACGAGTTCCGTCGCTGTCCTGTTGACGACCAATGCGTCGCCGGGCATCACCTCGCAGCCGCAGAGCCAGACGGTGAACCTCGGTGCCGCCGCCAGCTTCGGTGTGACCGCCAGTGGCACGGCACCGTTGAGTTATCAGTGGCGTTTCGGCGGCACGAACATTTCCGGGGCCATCACGAATCCGTTTACGGTCGCCAACGTGCAGCTGACCAATGCCGGGGATTATTCCGTGGTCATCAGCAATTTTGTGGGCAGCGTTACCAGCAGTGCGGCCACGCTTTCAGTTTACTCGACGCAATCGGTGGTCATTGCGCAATGGAATTTTAACAGCGTGCCGGCCGATGGCAGTTTGAGCACCGGCTCGACCGCGCCGTCGGTCGGCAGTGGCACGGCGTCACTGGTTGGCGGTGCAACGGCCACGTTTGCCACTGGCGATACAACCTTCGACCCCGCCGGGAGCACAGATAACACGGGTTGGAACACGGCGACTTATCCTGCGCAAAGCACTGGAAACAAGACGCGCGGCGCGCAATTCGCCGTCAGCACGGCGGGCAGGCAAAATATTGTCATCAGCTGGAGTTCCGAATCTCCAAACACCGGCAGCAAATACGGCCGGTTGCAATATTCGACGAACGGAACGGATTTTGTTGATGTCCAAAACGCATTCACCAATGGCACCAGTTACACCATAAAAACCAACGCCCTGACTGGCATCCCCAATATCAACAACAATCCTAATTTTGCCTTCCGCCTTGTCAGCGAACTTGAAAATACGGCGTTAAATGATGTCAATACGAACTACGTGGGCGCCGGCGGCAGTTACTCAACGGGCGGCACAATGCGTTATGACATGGTGACCGTTTCCGGCGTGCCGCTCACGGCGGCGGCGGCGGCGGTTTTGGCTTCACCGGTGGTTTCCAGCGGCCAGCTGGGGTTTAACGTATCTGGCAGTGCGGGGGCGAGCTATGTGGTGCAGGCGATCACCAATCTGACTTCAACGAACTGGCTGCCGGTATTCACCAACATCGCACCATTTGGCTACACCGAGACCAACCTTTCGGCACCGCAAAAGTATTACCGGGCGGTTTCGCAGTAGGTGTGTGGGCTGAAAATGAGAATCAATCCGCGGCTTCGGCGCGGCTTCGAACTTCGCCTTTCGCCAGCCGGGTCTTCAACTTTTGCCCCGGCTTGACCTTGGCCGCGTCCCGCAGGACTTTCCCGGTGGTGGCGTCGGTGGTGATGGAGTAGCCGCGCGCCAAAACCTGTTCCGGGCCGAGCACGTTTAAACGCCGTTCGAGCTGGCGCAATGCTTCGCGCCGGGATTTCAAGGCCTGCGATGGCTTGGCCCGCGAAAAACGGCCGGCCAAATTTTCCAAGATGAGGCTGCGGGAACGCACGGTGGATTTCAGCCCGCGCAGGAGCCCCGATTGCAGGTCATCCAGCTGTTGTAGCGATTCATCCAGCCGGCGGCGTGGATGCAAACGCGACAGCCGGGCGCCTAACTGGGTGAAATTGTCCGTGGCCGATTCGAGTCCGCGCCGGGCGGCGCGTTGCAACAGGGCAGGCGCTTCGGCCACAAATTCGCGGCTGGCAAAGACGCCTTCGGTGATGATCTCAGCAGCGGCGCTCGGGGTGGCGGCGCGGAAGTCCGCCACGAAATCGGCGATGGTGAAATCGATCTCATGCCCGACGGCGGACACAACGGGCAGCGTGGATTCAAAGATGGCGCGAGCCACGGGCTCCTCGTTGAACGCCCACAAGTCCTCGAGCGAACCGCCGCCGCGGGTGATGAGAATCAAATCAAGTGACGGGTGATGAGTGACGGGTGATGAGTTAAATTCGTTGAGGGTTTGGATGGCTTCGGCAATCTCTTCCGCTGCGCCATCGCCTTGGACGCGGGCGGGGGCGAGGATGATTTCCAGCGCGGGGTTCCGGCGTTGGATGACGTGGAGGACATCACGGATGGCCGCGCCGGTCGGCGAGGTGACGAGGCCGATGCGTTGCGGGAAACGGGGCAGGGGACGCTTGCGTTCCGGCGCGAACAGGCCTTCCGCCGCGAGCCGCTGCTTCAATTTTTCAAATGCAATCTGCAGTGCGCCGACGCCTTGGAGTTCCACGGCGCGGACGATGAGCTGGTATTGGCCGCGCGCCTCGTAGACGGTCACTTCGCCCTGCAACAGGACTTTTTTCCCGTCCGCGAGGAATTCGCGCTGGGAAACTTTTTCGCGGCTGAAGAGCACGCAGCTCAATTGCGCTCCGGCATCCTTGAGCGAGAAATACATGTGGCCGGAACTTTGGGCGCGGAGGTTGGTGATCTCGCCGCTGACCCAGATGGAGCCGATGGATTTCTCCAGGAGCACACGGACCTTGCCGGTGAGCTCCGAGACGGTCAAAACCTTGCGCGTCTCCTCGGGTGAAAACAGTTCACCGAAGTCCCACTGCGATTTGGCCGGTTTGCTCATGCGCGGAGATTAAACCACGGGCCGATGATCGACAACAATGGACACGGATGGACACGGATAAAACATGCAGTGCGATCCAGATTTATTTATCCAGGCTCATTTGCGGCCAGAGCTTTCACCGCCGTCGTTACGGCGGCGACCAGGGCGTTGACGCGGACGGGCAGATCGAAATCCGATGGCGCTTCGAGGGTGTAGCCCTGCCGCGCCTTGTGGCTGATGAGATAAAACGCCTCCGGCCAGTCGGGGCGTTCCGGCAGATTGACGATGGGGCGGATGATGCCGCCCTGGGCCGGCCGGCCTTCGATCATCTGGTTTTGGTCGATTGGGCAAACGGTTTGAAACGCTTGGATCATCTTTTCCGCGAACGACGGCCGGCCATCCGGATTTTGTTCGTAGAGATAAAAGCCATGCGATTCCCAGTCCTCATGCAGGCAAAGATACAGATCAAATTTTGGCTGCCGTTGCAGCCAGGCGATGTGGGCTTGGGTCTCGGCGGCCTTGGAGTTGCGATAATCACGGTTGAGGTCCAGGCCGCCGGTGTTTTCGCGTTTGTTGACTGTGAAGCCGACCGGGTTTAGGCAGGGCAGCAAATAGATTTCCGCATTCTCCGGCCATTGATTTTCTTGCAACAACCGCAGGGCGGCCAGCGGCGCGGCGGGTTCATCGCCGTGGATGCCGGCGGAGAGGTAGATCTTGGGGTCTGGGGTCTGGGGTCTGGGGTCTGGGCGGCGATGAAGCGCGAGCCATTTGAAGCCGCCGGCTTCGTGAAATGTTTCCGAAGTCCAACCGTGCCGTTTTGCGGCGGCTTCGATTTCCTTCAGCGTGGCGCGGATGTCGATCGTCTCGCCGTGATAACCACCGTGATTTTTGCCGAGCCTTTTCACTCGCGTCTTAGATTCAAGGCCGGTTCAGAAGAACGGGTTGTGTTTCTTTTCCTCCGCGACCGTGGTGACCGGGCCGTGGCCGGGGCAGAGCAGGGTTTCGGCGGGAAGCGTGAGGATCTGTTCGCGGATCTTTTGTTTCGCGAGGTCCCACTGGCCGTTGCCGTTGCAGATGGAGCCGGCGAGAATCGTGTCGCCGACGACGGCCACGTGCGGGGCGTCCTCCTGCCAGTTGCCGATGAGGTAGGTGACGCCGTCCTCGGCGTGGCCGGGGGTTTCGCGGTGCGTGATGCGCAGGCCGCCGAGGTGGATGATCTCGGCATTCTTGTTGCGCTGGTCCACGGGGGCGTTCTTTGAGCCGCTATGGACGCGGGCCTTGGGAAAGGCTTCGCGGATTTTGGGCAGTTCCTGGACATGGTCGTAGTGCGAATGGGTAAGAAATATGTGACGCAGCACAAGACCTTCCTGGGCGATGACGTCGAGCACCGGCTGGGCGTCGAGGCCGGTGTCGAAGAGCGCGGCGTCACGCTGGACCTCGTCCCAGACGAGGTAGCAATTCACCAGCATGCCGTCGGTGTCGCGGGTGGTGATGACGCGGATTTCGCGCCAGCCGGAGAGGTCCATTTTTGGGGGCAGCCAGCCGTTGGCGATGGCTTCAAGCTTTTGCGGCTCAAGGCTGAGGAGCTTTCCCAACGCCGCGAAGCCGGGTTTTTTGCCGACCCGGCCATCGGCCTCGAGGGTGGCGAGTTCGGTTTCAGAGATGCCCGCGGCGGCGGCGGCGGCGGCGGCCGGAACATTGTTCATGGCCCGGGCCTTACGGATGATGTCACCAAGATGATCTTCAAGTTGCACGCAGAAACGTTAGCTTAATTTTTAACGACGGCAAGTGCGCGGCTTGAGTCGGCGGGCGGGTTGTGGTAGTAAGCAATGTGTTTCTCAGAAAAAAAGACAAGCCCCGCGAGCGGTTTTATCTGTTGCCCGGCCAGGGCGGGAGGAATTATCACCGCAAACAACGGTTTATCTTGCGCTGGACCATCGTGTCGGCGCTGGTTTTTGGGGCGGTTCTGGCGGCGGTGATGTGGGTGATGTCCAAGCCGAAGCCTTGACCGCGCGGCGGCGGTTGTTACCATGCTGAAAATTCGATGAAATTTTTCCGCTCCATTCCTGTGCTGGCCGTGGTGGTGTGCGCGCCGGTTTTAGCCCGCGCCGAGGCCGTCGATGGCATCAAGGCCGTGGTGGCCGACCGGGTGATCACCTTTGCCGAAGTGGAGGACATCACCCGTCCCGCCGTCGATTCGCTGCGCCGCCAGTATGCCGGGCAGCCGGATATTTTCGACCAGAAGCTGAACCAGGCGCTGACCGACAGCACGAAACTGCTCGTCGAACGGGCGTTGATCCTGCACAGCTTTGAGGCCGACGGTTATCACCTGCCCGACGGGATCATCGAACAGGCCATCCAGGACCGCATCCGCGACCGTTTTGGCGACCGGGTGACGTTGATGAAATCATTGCAGCAACAGGGGATGACGTATGAGCAGTTCCGCAAATCGGTGCGCGACCAATACATCGAGAACGCGATGCGGAACCAGAACGTCCAGCGCGAAGTGGTCGTTTCGCCCTACAAGATCCAGACCTATTACAAGGCCCACACCGATGATTTCAAGCTGGAAGACCAGGTGAAGCTCCGGATGATCGTCCTGAACAAGACTTCCGATACCGACACCAACACCCTGGCGCTGGCCCGGGAAATCCAAAGCAAACTCAAGGAGGGCGCGACGTTCAGCGACATGGCCGCGGTTTATTCGCAGGGCTCGCAACAGCACCAGGGCGGTGATTGGGGCTGGGTCGAACGTTCGGTGCTTCGGAAGGAGCTGGCGGATGTGGCCTTCAGCCTTGCACCCGGACAGGTCGGCGACCCGATTGACACGCCGGATGCGGTGTATGTGATGCTCGTCGAGGAAAAGAAAGCCGCGGCCGCCAAGCCGCTGGCCGATGTCCGCAGTGACATTGAAAAGACGTTGCGCGCCCAACAGCAGGCGGACCTGCAAAAGAACTGGATCGATGGGCTGGCAAAAAAAACGTTCGTCCGTTATCTGAACTAAAACCTGCCGGGCAATGATGC
Source organism: Candidatus Acidiferrales bacterium (assembly GCA_035482455.1). GTDB lineage: Bacteria > Verrucomicrobiota > Verrucomicrobiia > Limisphaerales > UBA11358 > UBA11358. Next base: position 7,004 of record DATHQS010000305.1, read on the forward strand.
GCAACGGCTGAGCGGTTGATCTCCACGCATCACTCATCAACTTTCCCATGAAAGGCTGGATTGGAATCTCCCTTGGTGATGCCACGGGCATCGGCCCGGAAGTCGCGCTCAAGGCAGTGGCTGCGGAAGCCGGGGCCGATGACGTGAAATATCTGTTCATCGGTGATGAGGGACATTTACGCCGGTTGAACACCTCCATTGGCTTGGATTTGCCGCTGCAACCATTTGCAGGGCAAGGCGGCACCGGACAATTTTTCATCACCAATCCAGCGGCTGAACCGCTGCCCGAAAATGTGCCCGCCGGTTCGCCGCAGGCCGCGAACCTGGCCGTGGCCGCTTTGCGCGATGGCGGCCAACGTTGTTTGCGCGGTGAACTGGATGCGCTGGTGACCGCGCCGGTCAACAAGGAAGCCATCATCCGCGCGGGGCATAAGTTCATCGGCCAGACGGAATTTCTTTCGGAACTGGCCGGCACCCAGCGCACGGCCATGATGTTGCTGGGCACTGATGAGCGCGGACGCTGGTTGCGGGTGGCGCTGGCCACTGTGCATATCTCCATCAAGTCAGTGCCGGAAAAACTCACGGCGGAAAAGATCACGCTGGCCATTGAACTTGCGGCGCAGTCGTGTCGTGACCTTGGGTTGGCGCGCGCGAAAATTGCCGTGGCGGGGTTGAATCCGCATGCGGGCGAGGGCGGGGAGTTTGGCGATGAGGAGATCACGACGATCGGCCCGACGGTTCAGGCGATGCAGAAGCGCGGTTTTGACGTGGTCGGCCCGATGAGCGGGGACACGGTGTTTCATTATGCGCTGAAGGGGGAGTTTGACGCGGTGGTGGCGATGTACCACGACCAGGGACTCGCGCCGTTGAAGGCGGTGGCGTTTGATAGCGGCATCAACTGGACGCTCGGGTTGCCGTTCATCCGCACTTCGCCGGACCATGGCACGGCTTATGATATCGCGGGGAAAGGGGTGGCGAACCCGGGGAGCATGATTGCGGCGATACGGCTGGCGAAGCAGCTGGCGCGGAATCAGGTTTTAAAGAACATTTAACGTTCAACGCCCAACGCTGAACATTCAAGGGCCGAATCTGTGGCCCCTTGGAAGTTGGATGTTAAATGTTGAATGTTTTTAATTCAACTACCCCAGCAATTCGCGCACTTTGGCCGCGATGTTGCCTTGTTTGACGAGGGATTCACCGACGAGGATGGCGGCGGCGCCGCATTTTTTCAGGCGTTCCACATCGGCACGCGTGTGGATGCCGCTTTCGGCGACGAGCAGTGATGAGTGACGAATGATGAGTGATGAGAGGCGTTCAGTCGTGGCCAAATCCACTTTGAAGGTCTTCAAATCGCGGTTGTTCACGCCGATGAGCGCAGGGGAGAATTTTAACGCGCGGTCAAGTTCGGCTTCATCGTGAACTTCCACGAGCACGGCGAGGCCGGCTTCGAGGGCGAGGGAATGAAATTTTGCGAGTTGTTCATCGGTCAGGATGGCGACGATGAGGAGGATGGCGTCGGCACCCCATTCGATGGCTTCGAGAATCTGGCGTTCGTCGATGATGAAATCCTTGCGGAGCAGGGGAATCTTTACCGCGGCGCGGATCTGGCGGAGGTAATCCAGCGAGCCCTGGAAAAATTGTTCGTCGGTCAAGACGGAAAGGCAGCTCGCGCCGGCGGCCTCGTATTCCTTGGCGATGCGGACGGGGTCGAAGTCCTGGCAGATGACGCCTTTGGACGGGGAGGCTTTTTTGACCTCGGCGATGAGGGCGATGCGAGAGGCGAGAGGCGAGAGGCGAGAGGCGTTGCGGAGGGCACCGACGAAATCGCGCTGTTCGCCGCGTTCGAGCATGGCATCGCGTAAATCGCCGGCGGCGATGAGGCGCGCAGGGAACTGCGCGACTTCGCGTTTCTTTTGTTCTACGATTTTATCGAGGATGTTCATTCCGGCGTTATCCAGTAATCTTGTCCATCCGGTTTATAAATTGGAACCGAGTTCCTATCACACCATTCAACGGCACGGTCTATCAGGAACTTAAACGCTGAATCAGCGCTGTGTTTTTGCGACTGAACTTCTTCGCCTTCAATTGTTTCAGTTTGTAAATCTTCTGCCGCCAACCTTACTTGTTCTGCCGCGTCTTTTATTTGTTTGACTGTTCCGGCGTCAAACGTCTTTGCATCAGCCAAATAATACTTCAGAAATTTTACAAGCTCACCATGGTAATCGCCTGGTTCCCAGTTAACATTCCCATTTCGATTATATTCATCTTCCAACTTTCCAACAGCTCGAATGATTTCACCCTGAAGCGTCTCGGCTTCACCAGATAACGGAACGAGTGTTTTCCAAAGTTGCCTGAATTTCTCTTGGGTCGTCGGGCCAACCTCAGTTTTTTCTCCGATCAGCTTTTTGACCCATTTAATCATTCCTCATCATCCTTTATGCCCTGGATGCGCTTAAGGGGGCAGCCGGCGCGGAGCCAGGCGTTCACGAACGGGTCGAGTGCGCCGTCCATCACGGCCTGGACATCGCTGGATTGGGCGCCGGTGCGCAGGTCCTTGACCATGCGGTAGGGCTGGAAAACGTAGCTGCGGATCTGGTTGCCCCAGGAGATGCTGCCTTTGTCGCCATAGAAGCGTTCCATCTCGCTTTTGGCCTCGTCGAGCTTGAGGGCGTAGAGCTTGGAGATGAGCATCTGCATGGCGGTGGCCTCATTCTGCACCTGGCTGCGCTGGGCTTGCGAGGCGGCGACGAGGCCGGTGGGGATGTGGGTGAGGCGCACGGCGGTCTCGACCTTGTTCACGTTCTGGCCGCCCTTGCCGCCGGAACGGTACGTATCGCGCCGGATCTCAACCTTGGGAATGACGATGTCGGTTTCGAGCAGGTCGGTGAGTTCCGCGACGATGTCCACGCTGGAAAAGCTGGTGTGACGGCGCTTGTTGGAATCGAACGGCGAGATGCGCACAAGGCGGTGCACGCCGCGCTCGGCCTTGCAAAAGCCGTAGGCGTTCTCGCCCTCAACGCGGAAGGTGACGCTTTTGAGCCCGGCGGAATCGCCCTGGAGTGCGTCGGTGACCTCCCATTTCCAGCCGCGCAAATCGAACCAGCGGCCGTACATGCGCGAGAGCATCTCGGCCCAGTCCTGGGCCTCGGTGCCGCCGGCGCCGGCGTTGATGGTGAAGATGCAGTTGCACTTGTCGTGCGGGCCGCTCAAGAAGGTCTTCAGTTCGAAGGTGTCGAGGTCGGCGAGCAGCTTTTCCGTGTCGCGCAACATTTCGGCCTCGTGCTGGGCGTGCGTGGGCTCGGGTTCGGCGGCGGCGAGTTCCAGCATGGCCTGGAGGTCCTCGACGTGTTTGCCGAAGCGGGCGAGGGGTTCGAGCTTGCCGCGGATGTCGTTGGTCTCGGTGATGACTTTTTGGGCGGCTTCCTGGTTGTTCCAGAAAGTTTCGCCGGTCATCAGGGATTCGAGCTCGGCGAGGCGTTGGTTCAATTTGGGGACGTCAAAGAAACCTCCGCAAGTGATTGGTCTTGTCGGCGGCGGTCGCGATCTGCGGTTTGACGATGTCGAACATGGCGAAAGGATAAGTTATCAGGTTCGCGGAATCCAGAAAGGATTGTTGATCCGAAGCGGCGAAACATCCAAGAACCAAGCTCCAACATCCAGAGAAATTCCAACCTCCAAATTTCAAATCGGGAGATGACGTGTGTTTGGTGGTCGCTTTCCCCCTCACCCTAACCCTCTCCCTTGGGGAGAGGGGACAGCCGTTGAACCATCGCGTAGAATTCTTGGGTCGTTGAGCTGGAGTCGGCGTTAGTTTTGAGAAAACGTGGCGGATAATCGGTCTTTGAGGTTGGGCGATTGGAGCTTTTCGTTTCTATCGCTTGCCGTTGGCGCGACGCAGGGATTGCCAGAGCAACAAGGCGACTACGGCCAAGATGAGCAGCAACCATAACAGCCAGGCCCAACCCGAGAACAGGCCGCGCGGTTTGGGGGCAGGTGGCGGCGGGAGGGCATTGGTGACCGGCTCGCTGACGGGGTTGGTCCTGACTTCGACAGGTAGTGGAGCGGTCATGGGGGTTGGTTTTTTGGTTTCCGGCTTGAAGGATTGGATGGGGTTCGTCGGGACCATATCCCCCGGCGAGGGCGTCAGTTCCATGGGCATCATCGGCATGGTGGCACCGGGCTTGTTGGTCGGCCCGGAGGTGGCGGGTTTGGGCGCAGGGACTGGGGTGGGCGACTGGCCCGGACTGGCGGGGGAATTGGCCAGCCGCAGAGGCTGGGCGGCGGGCGTTGATGGCGAAGAACCGGCGGTCTGGGCGGGTGCTGGCGTGGGCGCGTAGGATTTTGATTGGTCACCGGAACCACCGGCCGGGGGCGGGTTTGCCGGTCCTGCGTTCGGCGAACCGCCGGCCGGATTGACGCTGGGCAGGACGAAATTTTCGGCGGTCATCACGATGGTGCCGGAGCTTGAATTGCCCCATTCCTCCACGTGGCTATCGGCAAACAGCACGTTGCCTTTGAAGCGGTGTTGCTGGGCGGTCCAGGCCAGATTGCCGCCCGTGGCGTTGCGGAGCAGGGTGTGGGTGGTGGCGAGGTTGCCGTCGCCGGCGAGGATGGACTCGGGCTTGGAATATTCGGAGTCCACGCCGATGAAGTAGCTGATGTTGGCGTTTTGCAGCGTGGCGAAATTGGTCGCGGCCAGCCGGGTATCGTTGGGGCAGACCAGCACCTTGGTGGAATCCAGATAGCCGCCGACGGCCTGGAAATGGTGGAAGCCGAAGTAGAAATTGCCGTTCACGAGCAGGCCGTTTTGGGCGAACTCGAGCGAGCCGCCATCGCTGACCGGCACGGCCATGGGGAATTTGCCGCCGTGATCGTGGGCGAAATTTTGGAAGGCGATGCCGGTCTGGCGCAGGTTATTGACGCACCAGATGCGTTGCGCCCGCATTTTGCCGCCGGTAAGCGCCGGCAACAGCAAGGCCGCGAGGATGCCGATGATGCCAATGACCACCAGCAGTTCCACCAAGGTGAACGCTGCCGCCCGGCGATGGAGTCTGGGTAATTCCATGCGCATTTCTACTAGCAGCGGGCGTGCCATGCGGAATCCCGTGATAATGCTGCGATAAATTGCAAAAACGAAATTCGAAGTGCGTGAGGGTCACGCGAAAGCGCGTGGATTTCACGCGGGGGGAGCGGAAAAACGGGGCGCAGAGAACGCGGAGAGACGCAGAGAAACGTCCAAGCAAAGTGAAAATTCCAAGCGTCCAACATCCAAGCACCAGAGAAGCTCCAAGCTCCAAACTTCAAACAGCGAACTGGTGGTAGGCTACGTCGCTTGTGCGCGCGTAAGGTGCAGTTACAATACACAACGGTGCGCACGGAGGTCCGAGCCGGACTGGCAACGCGCCCTACCATTCCACTTGGCATTTGAACATTCTCTGGATGTTGGAGCTTTTGATTACAGTTCGTCTTCGCGTTCGGTGAAGAAGAGCTGGTGGGCGCGGTCGAAATCGGCCTCGGGGACGAGGACGTTGGCGAGGCGGTTGAGGTCGCCGTCATCGGGCGCGGCGGGGTCCGTGAATTCCTGCGTGGCGGCGATGCCGTGCTTTTCGAGCATCACGACGAGGAGTTCCGTTTTGACGACCTGACCGGTGAAGAACAATTTCATACCGGTCATATAACCACAGATGGATGGGGATGAACATAGATTATGGGATGACGAGGCGGTTGGTGGCGAGGCCGGTGTTGTAAACCAGATTTGTGAGTCCGATTGGCGTAACGCCTTGGACGCTGCCATCGGTCAAAGCGATGTTGCCGGACCCGAGTTTTTTGGGTTTGTTGAACCAGCCTTGGTCGGTAACGCTGCCGTGGCGGTCGCCATCCCATTCCAACTGGGCAGGGGAGGTTACGGTTACGAGGCCGGGGTGGACGGGGGATTGGTTCAGGAGAAAATTATCATCGCCGGAGAGGAGCGTTTGCGGGTTGGCGTCGGTGGCATCCGCGCCGATGAAGTAGCTGATTTTATTTTTCAGATCGTCGGTGAAATTGGTGGCGCAGGTGCCGTGGGCGAGGTCTGCCGGGCAATAAATCACCTTGGGCGTGCCCAATTCGTTGGACATCATCTGAAAGATTTTCCAGGCGTCAGGAGTCTCCATCAATTCCATCGCGCCGCCGTTGGTGACGGAAACGGCCATCGGATATTTGTCATTGTGGTCGCCCGCCCAGACTTTAATGGCAAGGGCGGTTTGTTTGAGGTTGTTGGTGCAACGAAGCCTTGGCCCGTAATTGTACCGCGGAGCAAGGAGTGCCGGCACCAGCAGCATGGCGATAAATGCGAGGATAAAAATGACGACGACGGCTTCGATGAGGGTCAGCCCCTGATTCGTTTGGCGGGAGAAACGAATTCGCATAACTATTTCATTAGCATTAGCAATGCCGAGCGGATTTGTTGGGGTTTTTGCCTGTGACCGGGGTGTTGGTGCGTGATGGCGGCGCATTGGGCGTGAAAATCACGCGGAAGGCTTGGTTCTAACCTCACCCCCGATCCGATTTTCCGGATTGAGCGTGAGTTGATGGGGTGCGGGAAGCCCTGGAACCCGCAGGCAGGATGCCTGCGCTCCAGTTGAAGGGTTGAAGAGTATTTTCCGGATTGACCGGGCTTGAATCGGTGGTTGAATGGCGGTCTGTGGTTGTCATCCTATTTTAATCTCTTGTCACCGGAACTTCATGCCCGTCGATATAAGCGTGCCGGCTGCATCGTGCTCGCGCTGGGGCTGGTGGCGGCGGCGGTGGTTTATTGGCTCGGCACCCGGTCGGCCGAGCTGGCAGATAATGCCTCGATGCAGGGGTTTTACAAATCCGAGTCGCATCAGATGGGCGTGCTGTATGGCAAGCAAGGGATTTTGATGGACGAATTTAGTAACGACCTCAAGCAGCCGGGCACGCAAGCGTGTCTTATTATCGCGGTCTCGGTGGTGGCGGCGATCGGGTGTTTTGTTTTTGCCAAATTCCCGGAAAAACCTGACACGAATTGACACAAATTTTTAACCACAAAGAACGCAAGGAACGCAGAGAGGCGGGTGGGAGAGTTTTTAATTTTGAATTTTAAGTTTTTAATTGCCGAGGGTTTCCCCAGCCGCAGGGTTACCGTTTTTCTGAAAATGCTCTGAAATGTCAGTTTTCTGGGAATGGCCTTTCTTGGGATGTCAATTTACGTGTGCAATTTGTTCCGGTTTCAAATCCCCTGCCTGTTCTTTAAGCAAAAGTTTTCTAACGTCAATCAGGATTTGCTTAAGCTCACCTACGCTCTGGCCTCTGACTAGAACCTCTGTCAGACGGCAACAAAGGTCAGTCGGTAGCCAGAGACTTAATTCCCATGCCATCCGATCTAACTCTTGGTTACTTTTGCCATCATTCCACCTGACATTTGCCAAAAGAGCGGCCACTTTTGAGGCCTGCTCTCGGATCTTGATGTCATTCTTATAGTCTTCCAACTTCATTGCATACTCATGCTTGATTGATTCTTCGATCCTGGCTTTTAGCCATGTCGTAAGCCAGAACTGCAGCCCAGCCAGCAACATGACTCCGCCTCCAATGGCCTTGTATAACTCTTGCGCCGTCAATTGAGCTACCAATTTGGAATCTGCTTCCAACGGCTTGGAAAAATAGGCCCAAGCAAACAGTCCGATTCCTGCTGTAAATAAAATTGCTACCAAGTATCTGGGAATAGTTTTCATTTTTTGTCGATTCAAACTGCTGCTTCTTTAAAATTACACCTTGAAAACTTTCATTACTTCGTCGCCGAGGTGGTTGATGACTTTGACGGCGATGCGGCCGGATTTGGGCTTGGGGAACGGGCGCGAGGTGTCGCTGTTCAGGGTGGCCCAGGCTTCGGCGTTGATTTCGGCTTTTAGCGTGGTTTTCAGGGCGCTGTACGGATCATTGGCACCGAGAAAATAGGCGTGGCGGACGAAGAAGCTTTCTTCGTTGTAATCCGTGTCGATGAACCAGCAGGCGATGCCGTCGGCGTTGTCGCTGTGGACTTCGCCGGTGTTGGGGTGGAATACATCCACGCCGTTGACCTTTACACGAATCTGACCATCTTTTTCTTTCAGTAAATCAATGTCCGGCTCGCCGAAGATGACAAACAGGTTGCCCTTTCCGGTGTTCTTCAAATCATCCGCCATGTGCAGGTCGGCATTCATCCGGGCTTTGAGCACCGGGATGCGGCCAAGCTTGCTGAACTCGGTGGCGTGAGCGTCATAGTTGAAGGCGCAGGCGATCAATACGTCAAAATTGGCGTCACCCGCCTCGCGGGCAGCTTCGACCAGGTCGGCGCGCTGGACGGTGCCGAACTCGGCACCAATGAAAACGGCGGCGCGTCTTTCTTTGTCGCCTTCCATGTAACGACCTTCAGCGCAAACCAGATCACCCGGCCATGCCGTCAACGAGGTGAAAGTGATGCGGTTTTCCTTGTGCGCCTGCTGGACACCGGAAGTTTTCAGATTTTCCAGAATCATCTGGGCGAATGTCTGCTTCTCGCCGTAGCCGGTCTTGGGTTCTTTCAAGGTGTCAATCAGTTCGTCGTTTTCATCCACGCCCAGCACGCGATGGGGCGAGAGGCTTTCGACGGTGAATGGCCCGGCAACACGGACTTTCTTTTTGTCCTCGTAAGGCTTGTCATAGAGAAATTCAAACTCCGCTTTGGACGCGATGGATTTGTCCATTTCGGTTTGCCGGGCAATGCGATTCTCCCACCATTCCGCGTGCGCTTTCTTTTCGCCACCTGACCAGCCGATTACTGCTTCATGGGGGATTTCCCATTCCTGCCAATTTTTACCCAGCTTCTCATTCAACTTTTCACGCAAGGGCTCCAGAATTTTTTGCCACTTATCCCAGATGACATCAATCTCGGCGTTGTTGGCAATCGATTTTAGCGTGATATGTGGCACGCGCTCATACACAAAACCGTGGCGGATGTTGCCATGTACTGGCTGCGAACTTGGAATGGCACGGGTCACTTCGGCCTCTTTAACTTGGCCATCGCGCGAATCGGCCAGCAAGTAAAACGAATAACGCGCGCCCATGATGCGGGCACGAGCGAGTGCCAGCGCGACGCGTGAAGTATCAATGGTGATCCAACGGCGTCCCCATTGTTCGGCGACGGTGGCGGTTGTGCCTGAACCACAAGTTGGGTCAAGCACGAGGTCGCCAGGGTCGGTTGTCATCAAGATACATCTCTGGATTGCGCCTGTAGAAGTTTCGACTACATATTGCTTGTCTGTGCGAACAGCAATATCCAGCCAAATGTTGCTGGCTTCATACCCGGGGTAATCATTGAGATAGCGCCTGTATCGCACACTTTTTCCAGTACAACCGATTCGCCCAGCGATTGATAAGCGTTTAACGCCTTCCTCATTTGTTTTCCAACTACGTCCACCGCCAGGATTAAATGATTGCCCTTCAAAATTAATCGGGAAAATACAGGTTGGTGTGTAGCCTGATGAAACCAAATTATCGTATTGGAATGTTACTGCTGTTGCCGGAATCAATTGAGAGTTTTCTCGTTCTTCACTAGTTAGCGATCTGAATCGGCCAGTGTTTGTTTCATAGACTTCGCTGTAACGCTCGCCAGTTGATGAACCTTCGCCTTGGACCTTACTTAGTAATGGCTTCCTGAATTTTATCTGCTCCTTGCTTTTTGCATACCAAAGAATGTAATCACTAACCCCCTTGAGTCCCGAACTGCCCAAGCCACCTGTGGTTTTCATCGTGATGAGACTCAGAAAATTTTCATCGCCAAAAATTTCATCCAGCACTGCCCGGACGCGATGGACATTTTCATCACCGATCTGCACGAAGATTGAGCCAGAATCGGCGAGCAAATCGCGGGCAACAGTCAGCCGGTCCCGGAGATAAGTTAGATAACTATGAATACCGTCACGCCACGTGTCGCGGAAGGCTTTCACTTGTTCCGGCTCGCGCGTGATATGTTCGGCGTTGCCGTCTTTCACGTCGCGGCTGGTGGTGGACCATTGAAAGTTGCTGTTGAACTTGATGCCGTAGGGCGGGTCAAAATAGATGCATTGCACCTTGCCGCGCAATCCTTCGCGCTCGGCCAGACTGGCCATGACCTGCAAGCTATCGCCCAAAATCATGCGGTTCGACCAGTTCTGGTCGTGCTGATAAAACTCGGTCTTGTCCGCGCCCTTGGGGATGCCGTTGAAATCGGCAAATAGATCGGCGGTGAGATTGCCGGCGGCGTGCTGGGCCTCCTTGGACTGGCGCAACAGGTCATCAATGAGCGCCTTGGGGTGGACTTTTTCCTGAATGTAAAGCGGCGGGG
>DATHQS010000306.1:0-5866 GCA_035482455.1 Candidatus Acidiferrales bacterium
GTAAAGAAACTGGATGGCTTTGGCGTAGTTCACTGGGATTAACGCTCGACGGTGAAAGTAATATCGTAAAGGGTCTTGTCACCGGACTTGGCATCCGCCGGCCGTTCGCGACCGCCATTGTCCTGACCATCCTTGCCCACGCTATAGATCAAATAGCCTTTCTCCAGCAGTCTGAAACGCAACGGTTGCCCGTCAAACGGATCAATCGGCACCGCCGGTAGAAATTGTGGAACCAGCTCGTTTAGGTTACTCGGCAAACTGCCGTTTGCCTGTCGGAAACGCTCAACAGCAAGCGCTGCCTGAGCCGTGTAAACCTCGGCCAGGCCCGTGGTTTCTTTGACAAGTGCAGAACCCAGCGCGGGCAAAAACAATCCCGAAAGGATGTAATGATACCGGCCGCATTCTTTGAATATTTTACCCTCAGCATTCGTGATGATTTCCGTGTTGCGGGGAAATATTGTAGTTAACGAAATGTTTGTATCCATGGCTTGCAGATAGAATCGCAGGTCACGCTCAAAGAAACCCGTCAGCCTTATAAATAAAGGCTGCGGGCCTGACCGCGGTGGTCCGGCAGGAATGGGCGCATTATTCTCATCAGTACCGGACAGTCGGGCAATCTCTGCAGCCCCCATCCGGAAATATTGAACATACATTGCCCGTTCGCCAATTAACGCGTTGGCCATTTGATTGGTTTTTGCCGAATTGCCAAGCAAAACTCCAAGTTGAACCAACTCGTTTTCGTTCATACCACACTGGTTCAGTCTCCGCTCAAGCGCCGCCACCGCCATGTGTATCGCGGCAATTCTGACCAGTTTAGAAATCAATGTTGGCTCCGCATCAAGTGTACCAGCAATGCCAATGATGGTTGAAATCTCCTCGACCGATGTGTTCGTGTCCAACAGCGACTGAAATGCCGCCGCCCGGGACAATGTTCTGAGTTTGGCCAAATGCGGTAATAACGTTCCTGCCCCCCACGATAAGTCCATATCGTACCGGCTGTGGGGTAATTTGATGGCCTCCCTTGCTTGCAAAAGGCTGTTTGAATTCATTGCACAAAACCCTGCAATCAATTCCTGTTGCTCCAAAGTTAAAGCGTTTCCGAGTTGAGGAAATTTTATGGAAGCAACTTCATTGGAGCGCTGGTCATCATAAGTCGCCATCAACTCGAATGCATCGGCCATTTTCACCGCCGCATTGTCAGCGTCAGGAACAGCGGCATAGTAGGCATCTGCTTCCACGCCGTTGATCGGCAACCCAGCAGCGTGGATCGCCGCGAATTCAGCTTTGACATCGTTTGCCAACCGGATACGCCACGCGGCAAAAACAACAATCCCCAACAGTGCCAACCCCAAGACACAAGTGGCAATGATTTTGCGGGCGGACCACTTCATGGCAAATCTACAGCGTAAATTCCGGCATCGCCATCAGGCTCTCCGTCTTCCACCGCCGCTCCTCTTCTGTGGGGGGAAACAGTTGAAGAGCTTCAGCATTCAGCCTGACTACTTCCTCAAACTTCATCCCCGACCTGACATGCTCCTTAAACCACGCGTTACGCTGCCTTCCAATTTCAGTCGGCGATATGTATTCCATTTTCATATTTCACAGCGGCTTGTGATGGATATGCTGGTGCGCCGCCGCGATGAAGCCCTTGAACAACGGATGCGGCTGGTGCGGCTTGCTCAAAAATTCCGGGTGGAACTGGCTCGCGAGGAAAAATGGATGGTCCTTCAGTTCAATCACCTCGACCAGCTTGCCATCGGGCGACGTGCCGCTGAACACAAACCCGGCCTTCTCGAATTTCTCGCGGTAGTTGTTGTTGAACTCGTACCGGTGGCGATGCCGTTCGTGGATGACGAACGAACCATAAAGCTGCCCCGCCTTGGAGCCGACCATCAACTGGCAGGGCTGCGCGCCCAGACGCATGGTGCCGCCCTTCTTGGTGACCTTCCGCTGCGCGTCGAGCAACGCGATGACCGGGTGCGGCGAATTTTCATCAAACTCCGTGGAGTGCGCCTTCTCCAGCTTCAGGACGTCCCGCGCGAACTCGATCGTCGCGATCTGCATCCCCAGGCAGAGGCCGAGGTACGGGATCTTGTTTTCCCGCGCATATTTGGCCGCCTGGATTTTCCCCTCGATGCCGCGCTCACCGAAACCGCCGGGCACGCAGATGCCGCCGATGCCGTGCAGCATCTTGTCCGCGCCAAATTTTTCGATCTCCTCCGCGTCGATCTGCACGATCTCCACGCCGCAATCGTGGCCGATGCCGCCGTGGATGAGCGCCTCATAAACCGATTTGTAAGCGTCCTGCAACCCGATGTATTTCCCGACCACCCCCACGCGCACGCGGTGTTGTGGCGCGATGAGCTTGCGGATGATCTCCTGCCAGTGCGACATGTTCGCCGACGGCGTGGTCAGGTGCAAAATCCGGCAGACCAGGTCATCCATGCGCTCGCGTTGGAGCATCAACGGCATCTCGTAAATGGAATGGTCCACGTCCTTCGCCTCGATCACCGCCTCCAGCGGCACGTTGCAGAACATCGAGATCTTCTGGCGCAGTTCCTTGTCCAGCGGCTTCTCGCAACGCGCGCAGATGATGTTCGGCGTGATGCCGATTTCGCGCAGCTTGGCAACCGATTGCTGCGTCGGCTTGGTCTTCAGCTCGCCCGCCGCCTTGATGAACGGAACGTACGTGACGTGGATGAAACAGGTGTTGCCGATGCCCGCCTCCAGCGCAAATTCGCGGATCGCCTCCACGAACGGCAGTCCCTCGATGTCGCCCGTCGTGCCGCCGATCTCGGTGATGATGACATCCGCCTTGCTGGTTTCGGCCAGCAGATGGATGCGGCGCTTGATCTCGTCCGTGACGTGCGGGATGACCTGCACCGTCTTGCCGAGATAAACCCCCTCGCGCTCGTTGTTCAGCACCTTCTGATACACTTGGCCGCTCGTGAGGTTGTTCATCCGCGTGAGCTTGGTGCCGGTGAACCGCTCGTAGTGGCCCAGGTCCAGGTCCGTCTCCGCACCGTCATCCAGCACGTACACCTCGCCGTGCTGGTACGGCGACATCGTCCCCGGATCCACGTTGAGATACGGGTCGAATTTTTGCAGCGCGACCTTCAGGCCGCGATTTTCAAGGAGCGTGCCGAGCGCCGCCGCGGTCAGGCCTTTGCCGAGCGAACTTACCACGCCACCGGTTACAAATATGAATTTCATTTTAAAAATTTTAAGTCGCGGACAAAATTGCTTCTACCCGCGCCACATCTTCCGGCATGTCCACGCCGATGCTGTCGTAATCCACTTTCACGACCGCGATCTGGATCCCATTATCCAGCGCGCGCAACTGCTCCAGCTTCTCCGCGTTCTCCAGCGGTGACACCGGAAACTTCACCAGCCGCAACAGCGTCCCGCGCCGGAATCCGTAAATGCCCAGGTGCTTCAAAAAAGGAAACGCCGCCAACTGTTCGTTCACCGGACGGCTGGCGGCATCACGCAGATACGGTATCGTGCGCCGCGAAAAATATAACGCCCGCCCCGCCCCGTTGACAACGACTTTCACGACATTCGGATTGTCCAGTTCGGCCGGGTTTTTGATGGCCGTCGCCGCCGTGGACATTTCGTTCTGCGCCAGCGCATTGGCCACCGCATCGACCACCTTCGGGTCGATCAACGGTTCATCCCCCTGGATGTTCACCACCGCCTCCGCATCGCAACGCTCGCAGACCTCCGCGATCCGGTCGCTGCCGCTGGGATGCTCCGGCCGCGTCATCTCCACCCGGCAGAAATTTTGCGCCACCTCCCAGATCCGCGTGTCGTCCGTGGCCACGATGACCTCGCTCAACGACTTCGCCTTCTGGCATTGCTCGACCACATGTTGGATGAGCGGCTTGCCCGCGATGAGCGCCAGCGGTTTGCCGGGGAACCGCGTCGAGGCGAAACGCGCGGGGATGATGCCGATGATTTTCACGCGCCTGATTAAGCCACAGCCCGCCGCGCCGGACAAGCCGCGAAGCCGGGATGAACCGTTAATTTTTCAACCGCCTGCCCGCCGCGCCTCCGGTTCCGGAGCATGATGAAACCGCAATTCGACGCCGAACGCCCCATGTTCGCGCCAGCCGAAATAGAACCTGCCCCGGTTCCGCTCATACGAGACATATGGCAGCAACACCAGCCGGCGGCGCGTCACTTCAAAATCCCAGCCGCCGTGCGGATTGAAATCCCGCTCCGGATAGTGCCCGCTGCGCACGATTTCCTTGTCGGCCACCCCGATCACGTAAAAGCAAAAATTGTGGCACGGGTTGCGGAAGCGCCATTTGAGGTTCCGGCGCGGATCATCCGGCAGATAGTCTGGCGGTGGCACGGGTTCATCGGCATTTTCCAGCCACCAGACTGGGTTGAACTTGTCATAAAAATGGATTTCCGGCAGGTACGGCCCGGGCTTGACCGCGATGGCATGCCAGGCCGCAGCATTGGTATCGCGCTTCATCGGCAGATTCTGGCACGCCGTCGCCTCGGGCCGCGCCCCGGCGGAATGGCTGAAGATGGTGATGAACCACGGCACCAGTATGAGCAGCCGGAACCTTTTAATCGCGTGTCGCATCAGGGCATTCATGCCACATCCGGGGCGCGGAGGGAATCCGCATCTGCACCCTGCTCCATGACCAACGGGTGTATTGCCTTTTGCCCTTCCACTGTTATTCTGCGCCTCTTAACTAAACATGAAAAAGACCGAAAAAACACCGGTGGATCCCGAACTGACACGGCGCATCCAGGAACTCATCAAATTCAAAGGCGGTGGCCACAACGAAGAGGGCGTGGCTGACATCATCGAAAACGCCCTCAAAATCCTCACCGACGTCAAGGACACCGGCGACGTGCGCGTCATCCAGACCGCCGTCCGCGAACTCCGCTACGCCTTCCGCGTCTTTGCCCCCTACCACGACAAGCGCAAGGTCACCATCTTCGGCTCCGCCCGTACCAAGCCCGACCATGTCGAGTACAAGCAGGCCGTCGAGTTCGGCGCCAAGATCGTCAAGGCCGGTTACATGGTCATCACCGGTGCCGGCCCCGGCATCATGCAAGCCGGACACGAAGGCGCCACGCCCGAGCACAGCTTCGGCGTCAACATCCGCCTCCCGTGGGAACAGTCCGCCAACCCCGTCATCGCCGAGGACAAGAAGCTCATCACCTTCAAATACTTCTTCACCCGCAAGCTCATCTTCATCCGCCACTCGGATGCCATCGTGCTCTTCCCCGGCGGATTCGGCACCATGGATGAAGGCTACGAGGCCATCACCCTCATGCAAACCGGCAAGAGCCAGCTCATGCCCCTCGTGCTCGTGGACCGCCCGGGCGGCACCTATTGGAAGACCTGGGACAAGCACATCCGCGAGCATCTCCTGCGCGACAAGCTCATCTCGCCCGATGACCTCAACCTTTACCAGATCACCGACAGCACCGATGAAGCCGTCAAGATCGTTGCGCGTTTCTACCGGAACTTCCATTCCACCCGGTTCGTGAAGGACCTCTTCATCATCCGTCTCAAACATGCGCCCAGCGAATCCGCCATCGCCGCGATGAACGAGGACTTCGCCGACATCGTCATGGAAGGCAAGATCAACGCCATCAAGCCCACTCCCGAAGAAGTTGAGGATAAGGACCGGCTAGAACTCGCCCGCATCGCCTTCAACTTCAACCGCCGCGACTACGGCCGCCTCCGGCAGTTGATCGATGTATTGAACGGGCTGTAAGCCAAACCATCTGAAAACCAGGTAGACCGGCAAAACGGCATCTGTCGTTTTGCCGGCTTCATTTTATACGGACTTCAAATCAACAAATCGGCCAGCCCCGGGTCGCTGCCATTCACCAT
>DATHQS010000307.1:0-6460 GCA_035482455.1 Candidatus Acidiferrales bacterium
ATTACGAACTGGGGGTGGATGATACCAGCTCAAGTCCGCGCGTTTTCGGCGATCTTCAACCTGGTGGGGCCGTCTATTCACCCAACATTTCATTAAGCACAAACCGTTGGACGTTTTTGGCCTGCACTTACGATGGCCAAACAGTTTCGGTATTCACCAATGGCGTTCAGGCCGGCCACCAGACCCGATCGGGGCCCATGAGTGTCAGCAGCCGGCCGCTTGGGATTGGTGTCAACCTGGATGATGGCTCTGATTACTTCAATGGTGCGATCGATGATGTGCGGGTCTACAACCGCGCCTTGTCCACCAATGAAGTGGCCCAACTGTTTACGTTTGAATCGCCACCCCGTCACCAGAGCGCGCCATCACCATAGTCAGCCATGGTTTTGCGAAGTTGCAGTCTCCAGGCTGGGGCAAGCCACCGGGTCGAAGTATTCAAGGATTTGTTGAATTGGATAAGCCAAGGCCAGGTGTTCGCCATCACCAATCTTCATGGCAATCCACGAACTGTTGGCCGGTTGACAATAGGACAAGCTTTTATTCTGCATGATTTTACAAGGACGCCGGCGAAACATTCTGACGCCGTACTGGCCCGACCATCATCCGGAACCGCAGCCGGATTTTTATTCGCTTGACGGACGTTTTAAGTTTTAGAATCGTATCAGTCCAATAACGAGGGCAGACGGAAGCGGGAAAACTGGAAATCGGGAAATATTATTTATGCGCAACACAATCAAAACCCCACTCTTCACCACACTGTTGGCAGCAGTCATGTCCATGACATCAAGCAGTCCGGCGCAATCAACCGTGACCAACGGGCTGGTTGCCTACTATCCGTTTAACGGGGATGCAACCGATGCCAGCGGCTTCAATAACAATGGCACTGTCACCGGGGCGACCCTGACGGCTGACCGGTTTGGAAATCCTAACAGCGCGTATCATTTTACGGGCAATGGAAGCACCTTTATCACAATCCCAGACTCGCCATCACTGGAAATCGCGAGCAGCATTACGATGACTGCCTGGGTTCAGACCGGGGGCGGCGGATCGTTTTCACCGCGGATCATTTCCAAATATAATTTTGAACTTGGTCTAGACAGCACAGCCGCAAATCCAAAGGTCTTTGGTGATTTTCAACCGGGGCAGGTTGTTTATTCGCCCAATGTTTCGCTGAATGGCGGCCGCTGGATGTTTTTGGCATGCACCTACGATGGTCAAACCTTGCAGGTCTATACCAATGGTCTTCCGGCCGGCCAGTTGACCGCACCGGGATCCTTGACCACGAGCAGCCGGCCGGTTGCGATCGGCGAGAACCTGGACGGAGGCTCTGATTTTTTCAATGGTTCAATCGATGATGTCCGGATCTACAACCGCGCCTTGTCCACCAATGAAATGGCCCAGTTGTTTGCCGATGAATCACCGCATCCAAACCTCACCATAATCAAGGCCGTGGCTTTAGCGTCTGATGGCCTCCAGGCCGGTTCGAGCTACCAAGTTCAGGCATCCACAGATTTATTGAACTGGACGAATCAAGGCCAGGTGTTCACTGTCACCAGTTCTTCCTGGCAATCCACGAACTATTGGCCGGTTGCCAATTGGGACAAGCTTTTCTTCCGGCTGATCCAGCAATGATGCGGACAAACCAACTTTGAGGCTGGTAACTTCAGCGTTCAGCACAGTCTATGGCGGTTGCGTTTCCGGCATGGCGGTAGCCGGCCGTTAAATCCAAAACTTGCAACTTTTAACATTCGGCCCGAAACTTGAACCGTGAGCCGGGTCTACGAAGAAATCCTTGAAGGTGCCACGCTGCCGCGTTCTGCGCCCAGCGAGCGCCATGAAAAAATTGTTGAGCGGCTGCATCGCGAGATGGCCGTGAGCATTAACGGCCTGGCATCGACGCAGTTGCTCGCGCCACGGGCGCAGGTCCAGGTTTCCCGGTTGACGATGTTTTGCCCCGACCTGGCCCTGGTGATGGCCGCCTCCGGGAAACTTTTTCTCGCCGTTGAGGTCGTGGGCCGCGATGATCATCATTTTGACACGGTGATGAAGAAGGAGGTCTACGAGCGGCTGCGGGTGCCGCGTCTGTGGATGGTGGATCCGCGTTATGACAACGTGGAGGTCTACCACAGTTTTGAATTCGGGTTGCAACTGAAAAGCATCCTGGCCGGCAAGGAAGTGCTGGAGGAAAAACTCGTGCCGCAGTTCAAGCTGACGATTGCCGACCTGTTTGCGCCCTAAGTGATTGGGAGGGGTATGAGATTGCCCGCTTTGAACGAAGTGAACAGGGGGCTTGTCTAATCTGAGGCAGCCATAACACCGTAAATCCCAAACCAAAGGTACGCCTATGAAAAAAATGAATCTCATCATCGCCCTGTTGACCGGGCTGGCGGTGGCCGGCCTTGCCGGTCGCGCGCTGGCGGAAGACGCCAAGACAACCACCGTCACCGGCAACATGGTTTGCGGCAAATGCAAGCTGCACGAAACCGCCACCTGCCAGAACGTCATTCAGGTCGAGAAAAACGGCAAGACCGTGAATTATTACTTGGCGAAAAATGACGTGAGCGACGCCAAACACGATGATGTCTGCCAGAATGACGGCAAGAAAATGACCGCCACCGGCACCGTCCAGGAAAAGGATGGCAAGAAGACCCTGACCGCGACCACGCTCGAAGCCGCAAAATAAGAATTGTTCCTCCACTCAACCGCCGCCGGAATTTATCCCCGGCGACGGTTGAATTTTACACAGTCCTCGTACTTCACGCCTTTGCCGCCGAAGATATCCAGCGCCGAGCCGATGGTGAGGTCCACCTTGCCGCCGCCGAGTTGCGTGACGGTTTCCAGATCTGCCAGCGAGTTTGCCCCGCCGGCGTAGGTCATGGGAATGGGCGTCCATTGGCCAAGTCGGGTGACGAGTTCGCGGTCGATGCCATGGCACAGACCTTCGACATCCACGGCATGGATCAAAAACTCCGCGCAGTAACCGGAGAATTTTTGCAAGGTTGCAGCATCCACCTCGAGGTCGGTGAACTTCTGCCAGCGGTCGGTGACGACAAAATATTTGCCGTCACGCTGGCGGCAGCTCAGGTCGAGCACGAGTTTGCTTTTGCCGATGAGCTTGACGAGTTCTTCCAGCCGCGCCCAGTCCACGCGGCCTTCACGAAACACCCAGCTGGTGACGATGACGTGCGAGGCACCGGCATCCAGCCAGCCGCGTGCGTTGGCGGCGTTGATGCCGCCGCCGATGTGGAGTCCGCCGGGAAAGGCGGCGAGCGCGGCACGGGCGGCGGTGTCGTTGCCGGGGCCGAGCATGATGACGTGGCCGCCGAACAGGGCATCGCGCCGGTAAAGTTCGGCGAAGGCGGCGGCGGATTTGTCCGAGACAAAATTGGTGCGCAAGCCGGCCTCGCCAAGCGTACCGCCGACGATTTGCTTCACTTTGCCTTCATGCAGGTCGATGCACGGACGAAACATGGAGGCAAGCTAAAGTCCAAAGACTCAAGTTCAAAGCCGAAAGTTGGCGTGTGGACTGCTTATTATTTTTCATACTAAAGTCGTACAAGTCACAACTGCATGCAAAGATGTCAAATCTTCTGTTTTTAGCGGGTTTACGGGTCAAAATGGGGGGTGTTGGCAAGTACAGCGGCTGCAAGGCGCTGATGCTTTGTATTGCCATTGTCGGATTTCTTAACACTTTTGCCTTCGGCCAGTCATATGGAATTGCTTCCCGGCCCAAACTTGCACCTTTTTTAAACGGCATTTTACCGCCGGTATCGCCCGTGGTCTCGGGTAACTGGACGGCGGTTCCGGCGTTCCCCAACCTGCGTTTCACCAACGCCGTGGGCCTGACAGCCATACCGGGAACGAACCTGTTGTGCGTGTGGGAACGGGAAGGCCGCATGTGGACGTTCGTCAACACGTCGAATGTGGCGCAAAAGAAACTGGTGCTGGATATCAGCAACCAATGTCAGGGCTGGGACGATTCGGGCCTGCTGGGGGTGGCGTTTCATCCGGGCTTCGCGACGAACCATTATGTTTTCATCTACTACACCTGGGTGGTTCCCGGCACGGTGGTGGGCGACGCTTACACCCGGCCGCCGACCTATTCGACCGGCACATATCACGACCGGCTGGTCCGGTACATGATGGATACGAACGGCGTGTTGGCGACGAACTCGGAAACCATTTTCGTGGACCAGGTGGGCGACAGCGTGTGGCATAACGGCGGCGGGATGTTCTTTCACCCGACCAACGGATTCCTGTACTGGACGGACGGCGATGATGCGATCGGCAGCAATACGCAGATCATCACGAACAATATCTTGTCGGGCGTGTTCCGCATTGATGTGGACAAGCGCGGTGGTAACATCAGCCATGCGCCGCCGCGGCAACCGGCGAACGGCACCACGGCGAACTACTACATCCCGAACGACAATCCGTTCGTGGGCCAGAGCAACGTGCTGGAGGAATTTTTCTGCCTCGGGCTGCGCAGCCCGCACCGCATGACGGAGGACCCGGGAACGGGGAGGATTTTCATCGGGGACGTTGGGTTGTCCACTAAGGAAGAAGTGGACATCATCGAGCCGGGCGAGTCGGGCCTGAATTTCCAATGGGACACCATCGAAGGGATTGGCGGTGACCTGACGCCACCGTATGTGGGCATCAGCCGCCAGCCGGTGATCGACTATCTGCATACGGACGGAAATTTTGCGGTCATCGGCGGCTATGTCTATCATGGCAGCCAGTTCGCCTCCGACCTGGCGGGGAAATACATTTTTGGCGACAACGGCTCGGACAATGTCTGGGTGCTGGATGAGTCCACCACGCCGGCTGGCAAGGTGATCCTTTGCACCGTGCCCAAGGGGGCAGGTTACAATTCCGGCAACGATTACACCGGACTGTCATCGTTTGGCGTGGATGCGGCGGGGGAAATTTACATGTGCGTGATGGGCAACCTCGGCAGCCCGCTGTACACGCTCTCGCGGTCCGGACCGACCAACACGTTGAATCCACCACCGCTATTTTCGCAACTGGGGGCGTTCACGAACCTGGCCACGCTCGCGCCTGGGCCGGCGCTGGTACCGTACACGGTCAATTCGCCGCTGTGGTCGGACGCGGCGGTGAAATCGCGCTGGATCGCACTGCCGACGAACACGTTCATCAGTTTCTATCCGACCGGCGAGTGGTCGTTCCCAGCCGGCACGGTCTTCTTTAAGAATTTTGACCTGGTGACGAATGAAAACACGGCGCAGCGCCGCCGGCTGGAGACGCGGCTGCTGGTCCGTGACACGAATGGCACGGTGTACGGGGCGTCCTACAAGTGGCGGCCGGACAATTCCGACGCGGACATCGTGACCTTCAGCACCAATGAAAACATCCTCATCACGACCGCCACCGGCGTGCGGACGCAGCAATGGTTCTACCCGGGCCGGTCGGACTGCCTGCGCTGCCATACGCCGGCGGCCGGCGGGGTGTTGGGGCTCAAAACGCGCCAGCTTAACGGCACCAACCAATATCCCAGCGGGGTGACGGACAACCAGTTGCGCACCTTGAACCATCTCGGGTTTTTCACGCCAACACAGACCGAGTCAGTCATCACCAATTATCCGAAGCTCGTTTCCGTATCGGACACCAACGCATCACTGGAGTTGCGCGCACGTTCGTACTTTGATGCGAACTGCTCGCACTGCCATCGTCCCGGCGGCGTGGACGCGCTGTTCGACATGCGGTTCGACACGCCGTTGCCCAGCCAGAACCTGCTCAACGGCTACGCCATCAACTCGCTCGGCATCAACGGCGCGAAAATCATCAAGCCCGGTTACACAAACGCATCCGTCCTGTACCAGCGCGACAGCAGCCTGGGCACGATCCAGATGCCGCCGCTGGCCAAAAACTTGGTGGATACGAACGCGATGGCGGTGATCGCAACTTGGATCAATTCGCTACCGCAGGGGTCCACTTTGCCGCCGCCGTGGTCGGATACGGACCTTGGCCTGCCGTTGGCCGGCAGCGCCACGTACACGAACGGGGAGTTTGATGTGACCGCTTCCGGCAGTGACATCGGGGGCAATGCCGACACGGGACATTTTGCCTTTCAACCCATCAACGGCAGCGGCCAGATCATCGCGCGCGTGATCGACGTGCAATACACGGACCCGTGGGCGAAGGCGGGGGTGATGTTCCGTGAATCTCTGGGCACGGATTCGCGAAACGTGCTGATGCAGGCGACGGGGGGCAACGGCATCGGGATGCAATGGCGGACAAATACGGGCGATGTCACGAGCTATGTGCCGGGGCCGGATTTCAGCACGCCCTACTGGGTGAAGATCGTGCGTTCAGGCGATGTCTTCACGAGTTATAGCTCGCCGAACGCGGTGGACTGGACGGTGACCGGCAGCGTGACGAACGTGATGAGCAGCATGATCGAAGTCGGCCTGGTCGCGTGTTCGCGCCAGCCGACGCT
>DATHQS010000308.1:0-7060 GCA_035482455.1 Candidatus Acidiferrales bacterium
CGACATCCAATGTTTTGTGGACTGCATCGATGCGGATGAGAAGCGGATTTGACCCGATAAACTTATTGTTATGAAAAAACTATTGCCCCTCGCCGTCATAACCGCTTCTGCGATGATGTTGACCGGCTGTCTCGCATTGCAGCTTGGCGGTGGTCAAAGCCACGAAATCAACAACCCGACACTCGGCCAGCAGTTGGTGGATCTGCAAAAGGCCAAGGACAGCGGGGCCATCACCGACGCCGAGTACCAGACGCAGAAGGCGAAGTTGTTGGGCAAGTAAACGGATGCCACGGCATTTCATCAGCTTCTTGAACTGACATCGGGCCGTCAGACACAAAGACCATGGTCATCAAACCTGACGATTTGACCGGCCCCGAAATCACCGCGCTGCTCGCCGAACATCTCCAGTGCATGGCCGAGGTCTCGCCGCCGGAAAGCCGACACGCCCTGAACCTCGACGGGTTGCGCCAGCCGGAGATCACCTTCTGGTGCGCGTGGGAGAAGCGCGAACTGCTCGGCTGCGGCGCGTTGAAAGAACTCGATAAGAGTCATGGTGAAATCAAATCCATGCGAACGGCGAAGGCGCACCTGCGGAAAGGCATCGCCTCCCTGATGCTGCAGCACATCATCGCGGAAGCAAAGCGGCGGGGTTATCGTCATTTAAGTTTGGAGACCGGCGCGATGGCCTATTTCGAGCCGGCGCACCGGCTTTACCGCAAGTCGGGGTTCAAGGATTGCGGACCGTTCGCGGGTTATAAGGCGGATCCGAACAGTGTCTTTCTGACGATGGAATTGTGAAAGGCCGCCCGCCCTGCTCACTTCCAATACTGCCAGTTAATATCCGGAAACAGATTGTCCCGTGACTCGATCTCGGTGAGCCACTTTTCATCCACGCGAGTCAGCGTGAGCATCTCGTGCAGGGCGATAAAGCGGAGCAAATGATCCTTCACCCGGCGGCGGGCGTAGTCCGGGCTGGTGCCAGCGCGGAGGATGAACGGCCAGTCGCTGGCCTGCGCCAGCAGCAGTTCGCGCGCGGCCTGTTGCAGCGCGCGCTTTTGGATGGCGCTGGATTTTTTGGCGTATTTCTTCGCCAGCTTGGTCATCCGTTCCTGCGCGATCTGCAGGTGCGGATAGATCCATTCGTTCGATTCGTTGAGCCACACGCGCCAGTAGCCTTCCTCGCCCCAGCTTGAGGCGCCGGGTGCGGCGACCTGGTTCGTGGAATGGCGGTGCAGGTAATCCCCCGGCGTGATCATCGACACCACCTTCTGCTCGGAAAACATCTTGCGCGCCAGGAAATCCAAAAACTCCGGCCCTTCATACCACCAATGGCCGAACAGTTCCGCATCATACGGCGCGATGACGATCGGCGCCCGGTCGATGATGGCGGCGGCGGACTGGACCTGCGCCACGCGCTCGGCGACGAAATGCGCGGCGTGTTCGCTGGCGGCCTGGAGCGCGTGGTCGCGCTTGTAGATTTCCTTGGGCCCATGGCCGCCGGTGATGCGGTAATATTTCAAGCCCGTGAATCCGCGGTTCTCCGGCGAGGGCAGATGCGGTTTGACGTATTCGAAATCGAGGTCAAAGCCGATGTCGCGATAGAAATCGCGGTAGCGCGGGTCGCCGGGATAACCTTCATGCTTGCTCCACACCTGGCGGGAGGAATCGAAGTCGCGTCCGAACACCGCCACGCCGTTCGGCGTGAAAATGGGGGCAAAGGTGCCGTAGCGCGGACGGGGATTGGCATGCAACAACCCGTGGGTGTCGAGGATGAACCAGCGGATGTTGGCCTCCTGCAAATAATTTTCCACCTTGGCGGTATAGGCGCATTCCGGCAGCCAGATGCCGCGCGGATCGCGCCCGAAGCAACTGCGGTAATGGTCGCGCGCGGTCAATATCTGTGCGCGAACGGACGGCGGATGCCCGCTCAGCAGCGGCAGCAGCCCGTGCGTGGCGGCGGTGGTGATGATCTCCAGCCGGCCGTCGTCCTGAAACTGCTTGAAAGCGGTGATGAGATTACCGCTGTAAAAACGCCAGGTCTCCCGCGCCAGCGAAAGCCGGTGGTGATACATCCACGCGAGTTCGCGGAAGGCGCGGTCCCAATGGGTGCGGTGAATCTCCTTGTCCGCGAGTTCGATGAGGCCATTGAGATGGCGCTCGTAGCGGCTGCGCAGCAACGGGTCGCCCAGCATCGCGCAGAGCGTGGGCGAAAGCGACAGCGTGATGGGCGCGGTGATGCCGTCATTCCGCCAGTTCTCCATGATCTGGACGAGCGGCAGATACGTCTCAGTGATCGCCTCGAACAGCCAGCTTTCCTCGAGAAATTTTTCGTGCTCCGGATGGCGCACAAACGGCAGATGAGCGTGGAGAACGATGGAAAGATAGCCTTGCATGCCCGGTAAAGAATTACAGATCGAGCTTCTCCGCCACCCATTCGGCGATGGTGCTGGACTTGATCAAAACCACAATGCCAGTCACTGCGGGGATGGACCGAAAAATGATGGGAAGCACTTCGACATGGAGCGGCTCGGGCTTGTGATACGCGCACTCGGCCCAGTAGAGGCCCAACTCAAGAATGCTGGCGACCACCAGCATCACGCCGATGATCCGCACCAAGGTCAGGGCTCCATTTTGATTCGCTTCCATGCGAGATAAATATCAGACGTTCTCCGGCAACGGGGTCTTGAGCGACGGATCCTGCGGGGTGGCCCCGACATCGCCGAGATACTGCGTGCTCCGGACAAACTTCAGGTCCGCGGCGCGCGCATCATCGCCGCTGGCGGAAACAGCCACGGCGGGGAGGTCGTAGTTGCCGTCCGGCAATGCGAAGCGGTAGCTGAAGGTGCCGTCCGAGCGGAGTTTGATCTCATGACCGCCAAGGGTGACCTTCGCGTTTGGCTCGGTCGCGCCATAAATGATGAGTTCCGCGTTGACGTTGAACCAGAAGCCTTTTGCATGATCGGCACCGCCGCCGCCACCGAACGGGCTGGTGGGGCTGGTCAGGCCGAAGCTGGAAGTGCCAAACGCGGCTGAGGGCGACGTAACATCCTGCGACAACCGGCGGCGGATGAGCTCGGTGATCTCCAGCGATCCCATCCAGATGCGGCGGGACTGGTCGATGTTGATGATCTTGGCCAGCGCCTGCTCCTGTTGCGGCGTCCACACGCGCGTGGGGCCGGGCATGGAGGAAGGTGGTACCGTGGCGGAATTGAACGCGGCCACCGCACCGGGCGTGAGCCGGGGCAGATCGGGATGACCATGGCGGCGCAGTTCCTCGATGGCCTGGGCCAGCGGGATGTTGTCACGCACGGCGTCCTCGATGATCTGGATAAGTTTGGCGAAGGGAATTTCGAAAGGGATGGTGGCGAACTCGGCGGTGTCTTCCTTGGAGGCGGCATCCGGCGGGGTGACGGTGCCGCTGGAGATGGCCACCCGCATCCATTTGCCAAGCGCGGAATAGTAACCCAGTTCCGCGGCGTAAGAATTTCCCGCGCGCTCGACGTGTGCAAACCAGTGGCGCGATTCCGGGTGGACGTGGATCTCGTACAGCGGATGGCCCTCGATCTTGTGCGCGTAGATGCGGAGGACCAGGTGGCCGTCGGTCGAGGCGCCGTTGAGGTCAAGCTGCTGTTCGCGGGTCAGGTCCCAGTGCGCGTAAAGCCAGTGCGGGTCGCGCGCGGTGAGAAACAGCTTTTTGGTGCCGTAGGCCTCGGGCAGTTCCCCGCCGGAAAATTTTTGCGCGGGCGGCGTGGCGCCGAGGGAATATTTTTCGCCGGGTCCGCTGGCGGTGACAGGCGCGGGGGCATCTCCCTCGAGCAGGATGGCGGGCACTTCGGGCTTCTCCTCGGTCTTCTTTTTGCGCAGGTACGTGCGGCGGACCACCGTGGTGGCGTCCACCTCGGTCCCGGTGGCCGGGGCGACGCCTTTGGACTTCAGCATCTTTTTGGCGGCGGCGACGGCTCGCTTGAGCAACGGTTGAGGCGTTGCCCGTTTGGGCTTGGCGGCGGATTTCTGGGAGTCCGACGCGGAAACTGGTTTCTTTTTCATACAGCAGCTTCTACTTGGGGGGATGGCGGGTTTTGCCGGAGGAAAACTAGGCGGTCATGGGCACAGATGCAATCCCTTTTTCTTGCAGTGTTTGGAGCTTGCCGCCCGGCGCGGTGGGGTGTTAATTTGAAAGCCAGTAATTTAGGGGATAACATGAATTCATCCGGAAATCACCCGGCGGCCAAACCCACCGTGTTTGTAGTGGACGACGAACCGATGCTGCTGGAGCTTGCTGCCGTCATCATCCGCCCACTGGGCTGCGAAGTGCGCACGTTTCGCGATCCCGAAACGGCCCTCAAGGAATTTTCCATCAACCGTCCGGAGCTGGTGCTGACTGATTACGCCATGGGCCGCATGAGCGGCATGGACCTCGTGCGCGAATGCCGCCGGCTCAATCCGCGTCAAAAAATCATCCTCGTCAGCGGCACGGTCGATGAACACGTTTTTTCAGACGCACCCGTGAAGCCGGATCATTTTCTCCAGAAACCGTACCAGCTCCAGGAATTGTCGGATTGCGTCCGCGACCTGCTGGCGGCCTGAAAAAATTTCCAACGAAAACGGCACTTGAAGTGTCTCAATCTTTAGCCTTATGAAAACTCTCAAAAAAATCCTCCTTATCACTGTCATTCTCGTAGTGGTCCTTGGCCTCGCCGCCGTGATCGTCGTCGGAGTATTCCTCGACAAGATCGTGAAATCCGGCATTGAAGCCGTCGCGCCGCCGATCACGCAGACGATCGTCACCGTTGATGGTGTGCACATTTCCGCGCTCTCCGGCTCCGCCAGCATCCAGGGCCTGATCATCGGCAACCCGGATCCGGCCAAGTACAAATCCACCAACGCCATCAGCCTCGGCAAGGTCGCGGTGAGCGTGGCGCCGGGTTCGATCATGTCGGACAAAATCGTGGTGCACTCCATCCAGGTCATCGCACCCGCGATCACGCTCGAGGGAAATCCCTTCAGCGAAAACAACCTCAAACAGCTTTTGGACAACGTCAACGCCTTTACCGGCGGCGGTGCCGTTGACACCAACAAGGCCGCCGCCACCCCGGCGGAAAAGAAGGCCGGTAAAAAACTGCAGGTCGATGACTTCCTCATCAGCGGCGCCAAGGTCACGGCCCGCATCACCGGCCTGGAGGGCGAACCGTTCAGCGTGGTCATCCCGGACATCCATTTCACCAACCTCGGCACCGGGCCGGACGGCATCACCGCCGCGGATCTGACCAAGAAAGTCTTGAACCAGATCATCACTGATTCCATCAAGCTGGTGGGCGAACGCGCCAAGGACATCATGGGCAAGACCGCCGGCAACATCCTGAAGGGCGCAACCGACAACGCCGGAAAAGCGGTCGGCGGCAGCACCGACACATTGAAAAAGAGCATCGGCAACCTGTTCGGGAAGTGATTTGGCCGGGATAGCAGGCGGCGCCGCCACTTCGAATTCGAAAGGGCACCCGCCTGAGCAAGTCCACCCGCAACCATACAGGCGATAAGCCGGATGATGTAACCTTTGGTACCCCGCGATGGTCTGTCCCGGTAAGTTTCCCCTTTGTGCCATCGGAATGCACCTTGGGGCAACCCCAACCAACGAAGCTTAACCATATAAACATGAACAAATTAACAAAACTCCTGCTCGGTGCCGCCCTGTTGACTGTCGCCGTGCTCCAAGCCCAGGCTGAAGATAAAAAGGTGGATCCAACGGGTACCTACATCTGGACCATGCCCGGCCGCAACGGCGGAGCGGACCGCACGAACACCCTCACGCTCAAGGTCGATGGTGACAAGCTGACCGGCAAAATTTCCGCTCCCGGACGCGGCGGCGCGGCCACTGAAACCGAAATCGCCGACGGCAAACTCGCCGGCGCGCAAGTCTCCTTCACCGTGGTGCGGTCTTACAACGGCAACTCCATGACGAACAAATACTCCGGTACCGTTGCCGACGGCGCCATCAAGGGCAAAATCGAATCCGAACGGAACGGCCAGGCACAGTCCCGTGACTGGGAAGCCAAGGCGCAGAAATAATCTGCCACCCTCATTGAAATAAATTCTGGCGCGCAGCCGAAAGGCTGCGCGCTTTTGTTTTTTCCACGTTTGGCTATCCTGCGCGCCTGTGTTAAGGACGCTGCGCAAAGCCGAGTACGCCGAGCTGATGATTTTGTTTTTCATCCAGGCGGCGGGCATGTCCATCTGGTTCGTGCCGCTCGGTTCCATCCTTGATGCGCATGGGCTGCATGCCATCAAGCCCTATGCCTTCGCCGCCTCCGCCGTGGCCGCCTTCATCTCGCCGCTGGCCTTCGGCGCCATGGCCGACCGCCATGTGCCACCGGCCAAAGTATTGCGCGGCCTCGCCCTGGCCTCCTCCATCCTCATGGCCGGCATCAGCACGGCGCTGAAATATGGATGCAATGAGTGGCTCATCCTCGGCTTGATCCAGGTCTTTTATCTCACCTACTCGCCGATGTTCAGCATCACCACCGCGCTCGTGCTCGCCCGGCTGCAGGACGCGAAAAAAGAATTCGGCCCCATCCGCTCGCTGGCCACCATCGGCTGGATGGCGGGCGCGCTCCTCATCAGCGCCGTGAGCCTGGACCGCTCGGCGAATGCAGGCTATCTCGGTGCGCTGGTCTGGCTGCTGGTGGCGGTGTTCACGTTTTTCCTGCCGACCTTGGAGATCCCAAAATCAGCGGAACATCTTTCCTGGCACGAACGGCTCGGGCTGGATGCGCTCACCCTGTTGAAGCACCGCCGCAACCGGGTGGTTTTTCTGACCGTGTCATTATTCTACATCCCCGTGGCCGCCTTTTATCCATATGCGCCCACGCATTTGCATGATCTCGGCTTCACCCGTACGAGCGCGTTGATGAGCCTCGCACAAATCACGGAAACCATCGGTATGTTTGCCCTCGCGTGGCTGCTGGCGAATTGGCGGTTGAAATGGATTTTTGCCTGCGGCCTTGGCTTCGGGGTGGCCCGTTTTGCCTTCAGCGCATTAGACACGCCCGCCTCGCTCCTGGTG
>DATHQS010000309.1:0-11858 GCA_035482455.1 Candidatus Acidiferrales bacterium
ATGGGCCGCCTGCCACCAGCGGCCTTTGACCCGCAATCCATGGAACAACAGCAGGCTCCGGCCTTGGGCTTCAAAGCGCAGACGATGGGCCAGGAGTTGTTCGCGTTGCCGGCTTTGGGCGCGGGCCAGTTCCTGGGCCGGAGTGGGCACCCGAACGATGGCCAGTGCGCGCTGGTTGCCCTGCACATAACGGTCCAGCCGTTGCACGAGCGCTAACGCGTCGGTCTGGTCGGTCTTGACGCCCCGCTTGAGCTCGTCCCAGTTCTGGGGCCGGATCACCACATTGTGGATGCCCATGGCCTCCAGCGCCCGATGTAGCGAGTAACCCAAAGGACCGGCCTCGTAACAGCTGTGAACTTCCTCCGCCTGGTCGAGCTGCTTTTTTGCCCAGAGCAGGAAACTCGCAGGCGTGAACTTTTGAGCCGGTTGGGGCGTGGAATCGTCGATCTGACGGACAACGCGATAGCTCTCGGCATGCACGTCGATCCCCAGTTTAATCCGCTTGGCTTTGACTACGGTTTGTGATGTTTTCATTTGGTGGGTATTGGTGTTTGGTTTGTTTGCGAGACAACCTTTGGTGTAGCGTCTTTTCGCTCACCCGCCAATACCCATACCATCTGAATGACGTTACCCCGTCGGGGTACGCTCCATTGCCATCGTTCCCCATCATTTTCATTCGCCGATTTTTGCGGTTCTGCTAACTTTAAAATCACATGGCGTTTGAATTCACATTTCTGGGCAGCGGCACTTCGCAGGGTGTGCCGCTCATCGGCGTTGATTATCCGCCGGAATACCTCGCGAACCCCAAAAACTGGCGCACCCGCCCCGCCATCTACGTGGCCACGGACAAGGTGAAGCTGGTGGTGGACACCCCGCCGGATTTCCGCATGCAATGCCTGCGCGAGAACATTAAGCATCTCGACGCCGTGCTGGTCACGCACGCCCACGCCGACCATGTCCTGGGCATGGACGATTGCCGCCGGTTCTGCGACCTGAACGGCGGTGCCGCCCTGCCCATCTACGCCACGGAAGCCACGATGGTGCACCTGCGCCGCGTCTTTATCTATGCCTTCCATCAGGGCCCATGGCCGAGGGGCTATTTCATCCCCGAGGAACGCGTCATCAACGGACCCTTCGAAATTGGCGACCTGAAAGTCACACCGCTGGACCTGCCGCATGGCCGGATGACCACCACCGGGTTTTTGTTTGAGCAAGGCGGACAAAAGCGCCTGGCGTACCTGAGCGATTGCAAGGAGGTCCCGGATGAAGCCCTCGAAAAAATCCGCGGCGTGGAGATCGCCGTGCTGGATGCGCTCCGCCACAAGCCCCACCCCACGCACATGTGCCTGGACGAGGCGTTGACCGCGGCGCGGCGCATCAATGCCAAGCAGACTTTTTTCACCCACCTCACCCACGATTACGATCACGACAAGTCGCAGGCGGAACTGCCGGCGGGCATCACCCTGGCATGGGACGGATTGAAAGTGCAGGCCGGTTCATGAGATTTTCCAGGGCCATTTTCATCCTGCTGCTGCTGTGCGCGCCCGCGCTTGCCCATGCGGGCGGCGACGAGGTGGTGGTGGTCTACAATTCCACCCTGCCGGAATCCAAGGCCGTGGCCGAGCATTACGCCGCCATGCGCCAGGTTCCGGCCAGCCAGGTCTTCGGGTTTGCGCTGACAACGAATGAGGTGATGAGCCGGGCGGAGTTCACGGATACCCTGCAAAAACCGCTGGCGGACAAGCTTGAGGCCACCCAGCTCTGGAAATTCGGCGACGTTTCCATTCCGGCCATGAATGGCCAGCCGGCGCACACGGAGAAACGCGTGGTGGAATCAAAGATCCGTTATGCGGCATTATGCTTTGGTGTGCCGCTGAAAATCGCGCCCAGTTCGCTGGTCGAGGAACTCGCACAAAAGATGATCCGCGAAGATTTCCGCCACAACGAAGCGGCCGTGGACTCGGAACTCACCTGGCTGCCGATTTCCCGGAATGAGATCCCCCTCACCGGGCCGCTGCCCAATACGTTTTATGCGAAGACAAACCGGGCGGCGCTTAATTGCAACAACGGCTTTCTGCTCGTCAGCCGCCTGGACGGGCCCACTTTCGAGATCGCCAACGGTTTGGTGGACAAGGCCATGGAGGCGGAAAACAACGGCCTATGGGGCCGGGCATATTTTGATGCGCGCGGGCTGGACAAAACCAACATCTATTTCGAGGGGGATGCGTGGATCCTGGCCGCCGCCGAAATCTGCCGGCAGCAGGGCTTTGATGTCGAAGTGGACACCAATGCCGAAGTCTGGCCGGCCACAGCGCCGATGAGCCACATCGCCTTTTACGCCGGCTGGTACACGGATTGGGCCTATGGCCCGTTCCTGGAAAAACAGGTTGAGTTCATGCCGGGCGCCTTTGCCTATCATCTGCACTCATACAGCGCGGAATCGTTGCGCACCACCAATCGCAACTGGTGCGGCCCCCTGCTCGCGCACGGTGCCACCTGTACCATGGGCTGTGTCTACGAGCCCTATCTGCAGTTCACGCCGAACATCGCCTTTTTCGCCCAGTCATTTTGCAGCGGCTGGACATTCGGCGAGGCCGCGTGGGCATCACAGATCGCCGTCTCCTGGCAGATCACCGTCATCGGCGACCCGCTTTACCAGCCGTATAAGAAAGCCCCGCCGGCGTTGCATGCCGAACTGGAGCGCAAACATAGCCCGCTCGTCGAATGGTCGCTGAACCGGCTCATGAACCTGGACCTCGCCCGCGGGGTGCGGGCGCCCCAGCTCTCAGCTTTCCTGGAAGATTCGCCCGTGACCGCTCACAGTGCCGTGCTCACCGAAAAGCTGGCCCAGCTCTATGACATGCAGGGCAAACCGGCCTCCGTCATCGAGAAATTGCAACAGGCGTTGAAATTGGACCCCTCCCCGCACCAGCGCATCCGGCTGCACCTGGTGCTCGCGGAAAAATTGCTCACGGCGGACCGCAATGCCGATGCGGCGGAAAACTGGCGCCAGCTCATCGCCGATTCGCCGGATTACCCCGGCCTGCCCGACATCCGGGAAAAATTGAAACAACTAAAGATCGCCGCCGGGAAAAAATAGCCATGCCTGCTTTCTTTGACACCCACGCCCATCTCGATTATCCCGAGTACGAAAAGGATTTTACCGAAGTGCTCGCCCGGGCCGAGGCCGCCGGCATCACCAAGATCATCTCCATCGCCACCGACCTCGACAGCAGCCGCCGGGCGCTGGCGCTGGCGGACAAATACCCGATGATCTACGCCGCCGTCGGCTGGCATCCCAGCAACGCCCACGAGGCACCCGCCGACATCCGCGACGGACTCCGTGAACTCGCCCGCCACCCCAAGGCCGTTGCCATCGGCGAATGCGGCCTGGATTATTACCGCCTGCCCAGCGCGGAAGGTGGCAGTGCGGAAGAGGACGCGCACTACAAGCTGAAACAGGCGGAAATTTTCCGGCAACAACTCGAGGTCGCCGCGGAAACCGGGTTGAACTGCGTCATCCACCAGCGCAGCTCGTTCGACGATCTGTTGGCACAGATCCAGCCGTTCGCGCAGAAGACGTGCGGCGTGTTTCATTGCTTCGGCGAAAGTATCGAACGGCTGCAGAAGATCTTGTCGCTCGGCTGGCTGGTGAGCTATACCGGCATCGTGACGTTCAAGAACGGCCAGAACATCCGCGATGCCGTGGCCGCGACGCCCCTCGACAAGTTCATGCTCGAGACCGACTGCCCGTACCTCGCCCCCGTACCCTACCGCGGCAAGCGCTGCGAACCGGCCTACGTGAAGGAGATTTCGGAGACCGTTGCGCAGGTGAAACTGTGCTCGCTGGAGGAACTGAGCCTCGCCACCTGCCGCAACGCCCACGCATTTTTCCCCAAGATGCGTTGATGCCCCAAAGTCATCCAGCCGTCCATTTTTACGCCAAACGGCCTTTTTGCCGCCCTTGCGGCATCCCGGTAAAAAACTCCTCCCGGCAAACCGGCTGTCGGCGGCTTTTGCCGGTTGAGGTTTTTTTCTCCGGTTTCATTGGAAATATTGGGGAAAATATTTCCTGATTGTGTCCTGTTTTTCACTACCTGATAAAGGGTAAACCCCTGTTTTCCAACGCTAAAAAGTGGCATCGCAATTGCAATGGGCTATGGCGTCAGTTGAAACATTTTTCACCGGTGTTTCACCAACATTAACGAAAACAATTTAACGAAATGAAGAAATCACTTTTACTGTCCCTGGCGGCCCTGCCCGTCATCCTGTCATCCTGCTCCACGCCGCCACCACCCCAGGCCTATCACGCCACCGACAACTCGGCCCTGGTCATCGACGCCATTGACGCGCGCTCCAGCCGCATCGTCCTGCCCACCCCGTCCGGCCCGATCGCCAACAGCCAGATCCTCTCGACCGCCAAGAATCTGACGCAACACCAGACCGCCGTGGTCATCCTGGAAAATTACAACGAACCGCAGGCGGGTGATGAATTCCGCAACCGCGGCACGCCGTGGTTCATCGGCCTGCGTTGCCTCGGCTACGAGCACATCGTCTTCCTGCAGGGCAATGGCGCCGGCAATCCCGAAGGCCTCCTGACGGTCGCCAAATACGACTGATTTGTTACATGGGTTGGGTTGACGGCCCGCTGCTGCCACCGTTTGGCACCGGCGGGCCGTTTTTATTTGCCATTGCCCCGCAACCATTCCGCCGTATATTCCGTCCACGAACGTATGACACGGCAACAAGTCCTCGACCTGTACTTTCTCGACGCCCGGCACAAGCTCGTCGAACTCGCCGCCTTCCTCGACCGCGCCGAGCGGGCCTCCGGCACGGATGATTTCCGGCTGCAAGCCTTCCGTGCCGCCCTCGCCAGCTTGAACGGCAAAAAGAAGCACAAGGCGAAAGCGGTCCTGCTCGCCTTCAGCGATTTGACGACCAAGCCGATTGCCCAAGCGCCTGGTAAAGGCGCAACAGGAGCGTGGAGGAAAGGTTGAGAGCAGTGTGAACCCATAGTACATCTAAACTTTCAACTCCTTCCAACTTCCCCATGCGCTACATCGAACCCCACGCCCACATGGTCAGCCGCACGACGGATGATTACGAGCGCATGGCGCTGGCCGGTTGCGCGGCAGTCTGCGAACCGGCGTTCTGGGCCGGTTTTGACCGCAGCTCGCCCGCCGGCTTTTATGACTACTTTTGCCAGCTCACGGACTACGAACCGAAACGCGCCGCCAAATTCGGCCTGAAACATTTTTCCTGGCTGTGCATCAATGCCAAGGAGGCCGAGGATGTGCAGCTCGCCGCGGAGGTCATCGCGCTCATCCCCCAATTTCTCGACCGCCCAAATGTCCTGGGCATCGGCGAGATCGGCCTGAACAAAAATTCCCGCAACGAGCTGCGCGTGCTGGAAATGCAGGTGGAACTGGCGGCGAAATATCAGCAGCTGATCCTCGTCCACACGCCGCACCTCGAGGACAAGCTGAAGGGCACCCGCCTGATCCTTGATGTTTTAAAGAACGACAAACGCATCCGGCCGGAACGCGTCATCATCGACCACGTGGAGGAACATACGGTGGAAATGGTCCTGGACTGCGGCATGTGGGCCGGGATGACGTTGTATCCCGAAACGAAGTGCACACCGGCCCGGGCGGTCGACATCCTGGAAACCTACGGCCACGAACGTCTCTGGATGAACAGCGCGTGCGATTGGGGCGTGAGCGACCCGCTGGCCGTGCCGAAAACCGCGCTGGAGATGAAACGCCGCGGCCACCTCGCCACCGCGATCGACAAGGTGATTTTTCAGAACCCGCAACATTTCCTGCGTCAATCGAAGAACTTCAAGCTGCCAAAGTGACCCTCACGGCACCAGCACCAGCCGGTAAAATCTCTGGTCGGCCAGGTTCAGGGTGTCCATGTCCACGAAACTGCACGTGTTCGTTCCGGCGGTGATGCTCCCGAGGGTTTGCCAGTCCGCCAGCGCCAGATTGGTTGCAACCTGGATCTCGTAATTTACCCCGGGCAATGAATTCCAGGTCAGTTGCAGGTCGGAGCCGCTGACGCTCACGTCTCCCAGCGCCACCGGCGGGATTGGCGTCACCGCCACATCGTCCAGGCCGTAATAATTCGCGTCATTGCGCGCGCCAAACTGCAGGTCGGTGTTGGTGCCCGCGCCGGCCACCACAAACTGGAACTGCGTCCACCCAAACGCCGGCGGATTGGTGACGTTGACCAGGTTCGTGCCGCCCCAGGAAGTGACAAACTCCTGGCCATCTCCCGCCACCGGGTTATCCAGCCAGTACGAAAGCTGATACAACTGGCCGGGCATCGTCGGCAAGGTCTGGGTCCAGGTCGCCCGAAAACCGAACTCGCCCATGAACGCGCCGTATTCCCCGGAATGCGCCACCCCTCCGCTGGAAAACTGGGCGTCCGTGGCCACCGCATTGTAAAAGAAATTTCCGATGATGGTATCTCCCACCAACGTCCAGCCGGTAAGATCGCCGGTTTCAAATCCCCCGTTCAAAACGATGGTATCGCGGAGTTCCAGGTGCACAGCGACCGACTGGACGCGTGATTGCTCCTGATTCGTGACCGATACGCCTGCCAAATTGACACCGATCGGCAACGCCTCCGCACCGGACAAGGCCAGGATGATGTTGGTCGAATCATTTGCCGCCAGCGTGCCGCCGGACGCCGAAACCGTCAGCCACGACGGCATGTCGCCCAGCGACCAGTCGAGATTGGTCGCGCCGAGGTTGGTCAAAGTGATGCTCCAGCTGGTCTGGGTGAACGGGCCGCCAACCAGGCCGTAGGCGACAAAGGTTTTTTGCGGCAGGATGAGCAGATTGTCCGGCGTGGTCAGCATATCGATGAGACCGGTTCCCGCCGGGGTGCCCCAACCGGTGCAGAGGTCATAGCCGGGCACCGCGTAGAAATCGTCAGGACTCACATCGTTGGTGTTATTGCCGGTGATGATGTCATGGAAGGTCGTGGCGTAGTTGGTTCCCTGGCAAATCGAATAAAGCGCGGGATTGAGAAATCCGACCGGCGGCTGGCCAAGTTGCGCGGCCTGCTCGTTGGCCAGCGCCATAAAACCCGCCCACAACGGTGCGGCACAGCTGGTGCCGCCCTGGTTGGTGATCGTCTGACCGAAACCCGCTATCTCAAAAATGCCCTCGGCGGTAAGCGCCACGTCAGGCAGGTTGCGCATGGACGTCGAGCCATGATTCGTCACCATGCTGACGCCTAGCTGCCAGGTTGGGATGCCATAATATGGACTGGAACCGCCGCTGCTGCCCAGATACCTGTTCGCATTGGTATCAAAACCGTCGTTCCAGGCGGTTTCGGATACATAGTTGCCATTCGTGTCAGTGATCAAAGAGGTGCCGCCAACCTGGGTGATGTTTGGGCTCTCCGAAGGAAACGGAATCGCGCCGGTAAACGCATCGCCATCGCCCGTCGCATTAAAGAACGATTGTCCCTGAGCCGCCATTTCTTGAAACAACTGTTCCGCGGCCGGATTCGGGGGGCCTCCGCTCCACGAGCAACTGAGCTGGCTGGCCAGATTGTCGCTGGCCATCTGGCTTAACACGTCATCGAAGAAGCCAATATTATTGGGGGCTTCATAGACGTAGATGTTTGATATTCCGGGCGCCATGGCCAGACACATCTCAATATCGACCGAAACCTCGGCATCCCCGGGCCCGGGCGTGCTCACGCCGCCATCCACCGGTACAACGACAAGCGCGGGCAGGTTCGTCAGGCCGATGGCGCCCGCATAATTCGTGATGTCCTCCGGATAAAACGCGTCGAATTGCACCAGCCCGATGCTCTGGCCGGCGCCAGTCAACTGCGTGCCGGGAACATACGCCTTGCGAAAATCGTTACCCAAGTAGCCGCCACCCGGACCGGAACCATCCTGCGGCACTGCCCGGGTGTTTGGCATCACCCGTCGTGCGAGGGAACTTGGATGCGGTATGGAATAATTGTCCAGCCCGCTGACATGCAAAATCGAAAGCGCCCCATCTACCGACGGCTCGGTATCTGGCGCGAAAAAAATTCGTTTCTCGCTGGGATGCCGGAAGGTCTGCAACCGCACATGAAATGCGCGCTCCACGTCCGCCGCTTTCCCCGTCACATCCACCAGCAAGCGGTTCGGGTGGGTGCCGACGATCGCGAATCCGTTCGTTGTCGCAAAACGCTGCACCGCCGCATAATCCGCCGGGGTCGGTCCAAAGCGCGCGGTGAATTCCGCCGGGGTCAGGTAGTGATGAAACTGCGGACTGGTTGGATCATAGAGATCGCGGAGCAGGTTGGTCAGCGACGCGGCATTGCGCAACGGCAACCCGATGGCCAGCCGCAACTGATTGGTGCCGGCCATCCGGCCTAGTGACGCAATGCGGCCTTCGGCCACGGCGGCCGGAACATGGCTGGATCCCAATTTGGTTTGGGCTGCGAACGAGGAACCCGACAGGAACAGCCCCAAAAAGACTTGGAAAATCCAACGTTCTATGCGGAGCCGGTTCACAATTAGGTTTTGTTAAAAATACCATCACTTCCCACCCAAGGCGAACAGCAAAATCATTGCCTGCCACCCGCCAAAGCACGGACGAAATAATCATCTAAAGTTCACGTTATCAATTATTAACACGATACTAACCCCCTACCTGCGCCGCCTTCCGCGCGCGCGCTCCCGGCCCTACCATCACGACAAATTCGCCCTTTAACGACCGTTTTTGCGCCACCGCCAGCAGTTCCGCCGGCTTCCCGCGTAAAAATTCCTCGAACTTTTTTGAAAGTTCCCGCGCCAACACCACATCCCGCGCCGGATAGACTTCGTTCAGTTCACCGAGCAGCTTCTCAATCCGGTACGGTGATTCGTAGAACACCAGCGTGCCCTCCACCACCCGCAACGCCTCCAGTTGATTCCGGCGCTGTCCGGATTTGTGCGGCAGGAAGCCCACGAAATGAAACTCGTCCGTCGGCAAGCCGCTCGCCGTCAACGCCGCCACCAACGCGCACGGTCCCGCCACGGCCTCCACGCGCAGCCCGGCGCCGATGGCCGCCCGCACCACGCGCTCGCCGGGATCACTGATGCCGGGACTCCCCGCATCCGTCACCAGCGCCACCTTCTCGCCGCGCCGCAATCGTTCGATGATCTCCTCGCTGCGCTTCGCCTCGTTGAACTGGAAATAGCTCAGCAGCGGTTTGCTGAGGCCAAAATGCTTCAGCAACTGTCCGGACCGGCGCGTGTCCTCCGCCGCCACCACATCGCACTCGCGCAGCACACGCAATGCGCGCAACGTGATGTCCTCCAGGTTGCCGATGGGCGTGGCGACCAGATACAACGTCCCCGGCTGCAGCGGTGGTAATTGAACTTCCATGCCCAGACTTAAACAAATATCCCGGGTGAAGGAAAACTCATTCCCGCCTTGTTTGGATGCACGACCTACACCTTTGGTTCCCAGCCGGGTGCATATTCACGCCGCCAGAGCTTCATTGCCGCCTTGTCGTCCAAGATGTGCCCGTTCGTCGTGTCGCAATGCAGCTCGCGTCCCACCCGCCATGAGATGTTGCCCAGATGCAGCAGCGCCACGCTCTTGTGCCCTTCCGTCGCCGGGCAATTTGGCGGCGTCCCGTTCCGTACCGCATCGATAAAATTCGTCACATGCAGCAGGTCCAGCTTGATGCCGCTCGCGCTCACCGTGTTCGTCGGGTCCACGGCTTCGTTGCCGTTGGCTTCCTTCACGAGCTTGCCCTTGGTGTCGTATATCTTGTAGGCGTTGCCATCCAGCAAGGCCGTTCCCTTCGTGCCATAGATCAAAACCCCGCGATCCAGTTTTTCCACCGGAAAACTGTTGCAGCTCCGCCCTTCCCAGCTCATCGTCTTGCCCTCGGGAAAATCCCACGCGACCGTCTGCGTGTCCGGCGTCTCCTGATCATCTTGGAACGCATAGCGCCCGCCATTGGAGGATACCCGCGTGGGCCAGTCCACGCCCAACGCCCAGCGGCATACATCCACTTCGTGCGTGCCGTTGTTCAACGCCTCGCCTGTGCCGTAATGCCAGCGCCAGTGCCATTTATAGTGCACCAGATTGTCCACATATTCCCGGCGCGGCGCGGGCCCCTGCCACAATTCATAATCCAGCCATT
Organism: Candidatus Acidiferrales bacterium; assembly: GCA_035482455.1. Lineage (GTDB taxonomy): Bacteria > Verrucomicrobiota > Verrucomicrobiia > Limisphaerales > UBA11358 > UBA11358. The sequence continues at coordinate 10,153 of DATHQS010000309.1, forward strand.
CCGGCACCGGCACCTGTTTTCCGTGGCCGATGCCATCGCGGTTGTTCGCATACCACGCCCGGCCAAAATACGTATTGCCGATGAGACCGTCGTGGATTTCGCCGATGATCGCCTGCAAATGCGGAAATGAACGGCGCTGCGCGCCCATCTGTAAGACCCGTTGATATTTCTCCACCGCCTGGACCAACAATTCGCCCTCGTTTGGATTATGGCTGCACGGTTTTTCCACGTACACATGCTTCCCGGCAGCCAGCGCCAAAATCGCCATCGGCGTGTGCCAATGATCCGGCGTGGCGATCGTCACCACATCCACCGAGGGATCCGCCAGCACCTTACGGAAATCGCCCACGCCCTTCGGCGCGGATTCCTGTTTCTTGGCCGCCGCCTTGATGCCTTTGTCCAATGCGCGCGTATCCACGTCACAGATGTGCGTGATCTCCACCCCCGGAATGCGGGTGAGGCAATCAATGTGCACCCCGCCACGGCCGTTCGTGCCGATCACCGCCGCCGTGAGCTTTCCGTCCGGCCCGATTTTCCGCGCCGGCGCCACCGCGGCATTGGCCAGCGGTCCCAAGCAAGCCAGGCCCAAGCCGGCCGCCCCGGTCGTTTTCAAAAAGAATCTGCGATTGATGGAGTCATTCATAAGAATTGGTATGGATGTTAATTGCTGCTGTGTGGGTCAATATGTATCCATCACGCCAGAGAACTCGTTGCGCCGCAACAAAGTTTTCCAAAAAAGACCTTCCACATTCGTGTAACCTGCCCGTTTCTTGGCAGTCAAGGGAGGAGGCTCAAACAATCGTTATATTAAGTCCACTTGACGTTCACCCATGATTCCGCCCAAATTTCATGCCATGAAATCCGTCACCCGCTTCGCCGCCCTGATCATCGCTTTGGCCGCCATCATCAGCCGGGCCCAATCCCCCCTGCCCGGCCTGCAACAATTTCACCGCGTCATCTTCATCGGCGACAGCATCACCTACCTCGGCGGCTATGTGGATGACATCGAGGCCTATGTCCTCACGCGCGACACCAACTCCACGCTCACCATCCTGAATCTTGGCCAGTCCAGCGAAACCGTCTCCGGCCTGTCCGAGCCCGGCCACGCCGGCGGCAAATATACCCGCCCCGACCTCCACACCCGCCTCGCGGCCATATTGGAAAAGACCAAGCCCGACCTCGTCATCGCCGACTACGGCATGAACGACGGCATCTATCAGCCCTACGATGAGGGTCGCGCCCAAAAATTTGAGGATGGCATGCGCTGGCTGCATGAAACCGTTTTGAAATCCGGCGCCAAGATCGTCCATGTCACGCCCTCGCCGTTCGATCCGCAGCCCATCAAGGCCAAGCTTTCGCCGGACGGCGCCAGGGGCTATTCCGCGCCGTACACCAATTACAACGACACCCTGGACCGCTATTCCCAATGGCTCGTCGCCCAGCGCGCCAACGGTTGGGATGTGGTGGACATCCATACGTCCATGAACGCCTTTCTGGCCGCGCACCGGCAGTCGAACCCTGATTTTGCCATCAGCCGTGATGGCGTCCATCCCACCGCCACCGGCCACTGGCTCATGGCGCGGGAAATCCTCGTCCACTGGGGCGCACCCAAAGAGATCGGCACCATGGACGACGTGAACCGGATGCTCGCGGCCAATCCCCACGGCAAGGAACTCCTCCAAACCATCACCCAGCAGGAACATCTC
>DATHQS010000310.1:0-7355 GCA_035482455.1 Candidatus Acidiferrales bacterium
CGGGCGCGTGCAGGACGGCGTGTGCATCCGGCTGTATTCCGAGGAAGATTTTAACGAGCGCCCGCAATACACGCAGCCGGAAATCCAGCGGGCGAATTTGGCGGAAGTCATCCTGCGCATGAAGGCGTACCGGCTGGGCGACATCGAGACGTTTCCGTTCGTGAATCCGCCGCCGCCTTCGGCGATCCAGGGCGGCTATCTGCTCTTGCAGGAACTAGGCGCGCTGGATGAAAAACGCGAGCTTACCCAGCTCGGCCATGATCTCTGGCGGCTGCCGATCGACCCGACGCTGGGGCGGATGCTGCTGCAATCGCAGCATGAACACGCGGGGCGCGAATTGCTCATCATCGCCGCCGGCTTGAGCATCCAGGACCCGCGCGAACGTCCGTTGGACCGCAAGGAAGCCGCGGCCGCCGCGCACAAACGGTTTCAAGACCCGCAATCGGATTTTCTGGCGCTGTTGAAGATTTGGGACGCGGTTCATGACCAGTGGGAACGGCTGCGGACGCAGGGTGCGCGCCGGAAATTCTGCAAGGCGAACTTTCTTTCTTACCTGCGGATGCGCGAGTGGCAGGACTTGCACGCGCAACTGCACGGCGCATTGGAAGATTTGGGCCGGTTCAAGCTGAACGAAAGTAACGCGGATTATGCCGCGATCCATCGCTCGATCCTCACCGGCCTGCTCGGCCATGTGGCGCAGCGCAAGGAGCGGAACGTTTATCAAGGCACCGGCAACCGCCAGCTCATGATGTTCCCCGGCTCGGCGTTGTTTGACCGGGGCGAGAAGCAGGCGAAGACCACCGCGACGCACCGGGGCAAAGCGCCGCCGAAGACGACTTCGACGCAACAGCCGGCGTGGATCGTGGCCGGCGAAATCGTGGAGACGTCGCAACTGTTCGCGCGCACGGCGGCGGGGATCGATCCGCTGTGGATCATCCAGCTCGCGCCGCATCTCTGCAAAACGACGCATCAGAATCCGCACTGGAGCGTGACGGCGGGGAATGTGCTGGTAGAGGAACGCACCACGCTGTACGGCATGGAATTGCAGAAGGTCAAAGTCTCGTACGGCAACATCAATCCGAAGGAGGCCACGGAAATCTTCATCCGCGCCGCGCTGGTGGAGGATGACCTGCTGCCGATGCGGCGGAAAGCCGGGGGCGAGGACGAGAACGAGGACGAGAACGAGGACGAGGACGACACGCGGGTATTGCAGCCGGTGACGAAAAAGCAGCCGCTGCCGCCGCAGTATGCGTTTCTCGAGCACAACCACAAGGTGCGCCAGAAAATCGAGACGTGGCAGACGCGGGTGCGTCGGCACGATCTAGCCAACGTGGACTCGGCGTTGTTTGATTTTTATGCGGCGCGGCTGCCGAAGGTGTCGTCGGTGCATGAACTGAACCGGGTCATCCGCGACTGCGGCGGGCCGGGCTTTCTCTGCGCGACGGAGGCTGACCTGGCGGGCGGGCAGACGCTGAGTTTCGACGCCGAAGCGTTTCCCGATGCGGTGCCGCTCGGTGGTCAACCAGTTGCTCTCACATATGCGTACACGCCCGGTGAAGAACAGGATGGCGTGACGGTGAAGCTGGGTTTCAGCCTGGCGCAGACGATTTCGCAGGCGAGCGTGGAGTGGTCCATTCCCGGATTGCGCGAGGGGCTCGTCAACGAACTGCTGCGGGCGCTGCCGAAGAGCATCCGCCGCGAGCTGATGCCGTTTCCGCCGAAAGTGGAGGAGATTCTCCGCGACTTCCAGCCGGCGGGCGATTCGTTGCCGCAGGATTTGGCCGTGTTCATTCAGCGGCGTTATGGCATCGCGATCCCGCCCGGCACGTGGGGCATCGATGCGGTGCCCGCGCATCTGCGTCCGCGCATCGAGGTCATCGGCAATGACAAAAAATTGATCGGTGCAAGCCGGGACCTGGGCCAACTCCGGAAGAAGTTGGAACAGACGGCGGCCAAGCCCGCGCCGGATGATTCGGCGTGGAGCCGCGTGGCGCAGCAATGGGAACGGCCCGGCTTGGAGGCGTGGACGTTCGGTGATCTGCCGGAGCGCATCCTGGTGAGCGACAAAGGGCCGGTGCCGACTTATGCGTGGCCGGGCTTGCAGGATGATGGCGTGAAAAAGGTGAGCCTGCGGCTTTTCCGCAGCGCCGACCTGGCAAAAATCGCCACGCTCGGCGGCATCCAACGGCTGGTGGAACTGGCGCTGGCGAAGGAGTTGGCGTGGGTGCAGCGTGATCTGCGGGCGTTGACGCAATTTGATCCGTTGATCGCCAACTTGTGCACGCATGAAGAATTGCAGGCGACGGCGTATGAAAACCTGAAGCGTCACATCCTGCCGGTGGAAGTTTTTCCGGCGTTGACGGAGGCGAATTTCAATACGGCAGTGCAGCAGACGCGCCTGCAGATTCCGGGGCTTGCGACACAGTTGATTGACCAGGTCGGCGTCATCCTGAAATTGCGGCAGGAAATCCAGAGGCGCTGCGGGCCGTCACTGGTGCTGCCGCTGACGAAACCAAAAACGATCTCCAGCCTGAGCCAGTTGAATATCGCCACGAAGGACGCGCCCAAGCCGGCAAATATCTGGGCGGAGGAGTTGGAGATGTTGTTGCCCGGGAATTTTTTGGCCGTGATTCCGTTCGCGCAGCTCGCGCACGTGCCGCGTTATCTCAAGGCGCTCAGTACGCGCATGGAGCGGGCGAAGTTGAATCCGGTGAAGGACAAGGAACGCGCGCAGCAGATTGCGCCATACTTGGAGGCGCTGAAAAAAATCCGGGCGAATCCGGCCAAGCCAGCCGGGACGCGAAAGTTGCAGGAGGAATACCGGTGGATGGTGGAGGAGTTCAAAGTATCGCTGTTCGCGCAAGAGCTGGGCACGGCGTTTCCGGTGTCACCGGCAAGGTTGGACCGGCACTTGCAAAACCTCTGATCACTTGTCATGGGTCTTATCAAGATAAAGCCCAAATTTGGCGATGCCCGGGAAGGGTTGCCCTTTCAGGATCGTCAGCCGCACTTTCCAGACGGTGGTCTTGGGAAAATGATCCACTTTGCGTGCGCCGATGGTGGTGCCATGCGCGAGCAATTTCCAATCGCTGTCCACCTGGCCTTCGACCTTGTATTCCTGCACGCGACCGGTGAGGTTGGCGGCCTCGGCGAGCACCAGCGCGTTGACTTCGGTCGGGCCGTCCATGTCCAATTCCAGCGTGGCCGGGGCGTTGTCATCCGTGGCCCAGTAAGTCTCGTCATCGCCATCCACGGCCATGCCGCCAGCGTAGCGCCGGTCGCCGCCGCGGACGTTGCTCGCGTTGACCGGGAGGTCGAACGCCAGGTCCCAGCCGAGTTCCTTGTCCATGTGCACCGGCGCCGGGCGTTGCGGTTTGATCGGTTTTCCGTGCGCGGGAATTTCCACGGAGTCGTAACCGATATTTTTCAAGGCCGACGGCCCAAGGCGTTCGTTGAGCTGGGTCAGGTACAGGCTTTGCGGCGTGACCGGTTTGCCGGGCGAATCAAAGGTGCCGACGGGCAGCAGCGGCGAACTGTCGAAGGGGCGCGACATCAAGACGCTTTGGCCGATGCAACCAATGGCCCAGTTCATCGCGCCGGGCGGCTGTTGGACGACATAGCTTTTGGCGACGCAATTCCACGCGACCGCCCAGCCCGTGCCCCAGCCGTGGCCCGAGCCCATCGCGCCGCGGTTTTTGAAATCGATTCCACCATCGGGCAGCGTGCAATTATCGAGCAACATACCCGTGGTCCAGCGCATGTGGCCTTCGATATGACCGTTGCCGGTGAAATTGCAGTTGAGGAAAACGATGGGGCCGGAGTGTCCGCTGCTCGTGGCGGCGAACCAGACGTTGTCGGCGTTCACGGCGCAGCGGTCCAACAGGATCTGGTCGCCGTTCGGTGCGAATTCCGCCGGCTTGGAGGCACCCTGGTGAAGTGCAAGACGGTTCACCGTGACGTTTTGCAGCGTGATGCGCCGGCCACCGAGGGTGACACTGTTCATGGTTTCATCGATGACCACATCGCGCACCCAGCAATCTTCACCATTGAGACGCATGGCGGTGTAAAGCTCTTGCGTATGGTTCACGGCCTGCGGCGGCGAGACGATGTGCAGGTTTTCCACGGCCACTTGCGTGAGCCGGGCGGGCGGGTTCACCTTCACGATCTCCGTGCCCGGCGGGTTCAAATATTTGGCGTCAAAAGAATCCGACAACGGCACGTCGAGGGTGATTTTGTTTCCCGAAATTGCCGCGATACGGCGCTCGATGGGAATGACCGTGCCGGCATGGAGCCACGTCTGCGGTTTGCCGTTGCGCGTCAGGTTATCCATGCCCATGAATCTGACCCATGCCTCGGTGACCGGCCGGCGGATGTTGATTACATCAGCGACCGCGAATCCTTTGGCATCAGTCACATTAAAACTCATCGTGCCGGAAGGAACGTAGGCATCGGCGATGGATGTACGTACCGAACTCGTGTCGGCCGGAACATCTTCCGTCTGCCGTCCCCGTCCGCTGCCGCCAGATCTCGTGGCGATGGCCACATGCCGGCCACCGGTCATTTGGATGGTGGTTCCGCCGGCCCCGCTGCCGCTGCCGCGCAAAACCACGCCGCTGGCGGGAATGACGATGGTGTTCGAACAGATGAAAGTACCCGGTGCGAGCAACACCGCGCCGCGAAAACCATCCTTCAATGGCAACACAGCCACTTCGTTGATCGCCGTTTGGATGTTGGTCGTCTCATCTGCCGCCCCGGAAGGTTTTATAGTTTTTGCGACCGGCACCGTCGGCAAGGCCACGCCGCCGCCCATGTAGCCTGCGGTGGAAAAATCCATGATGCGGTCGCCCGTCGGTGTCGTCTTGTATTCCAATTTTCCATCCGGGCCGGGATGCACCCATTCGCTTGTATTTGCATTGGATGCAAAAGCAGTTCCAACGACAACAGCCGCAAGCAGAAGGCAATATCGGTTCATATGGATGATATTTGCGCGATACTGGGTTGGGCAGGCAAGCCGCGAGCGGGAAACTTTTGTTCTAGGGCCGCGGACATTAAAACGGGTCTTAGGCACTGGAAATCAAACGGGAGCGTCACAGCCGGGTTACATTTCGGTGACGATGACGGTTTTCGTTTGCGAATAACCTGTGGATAAGTTGAGATTGCAGGCGTACGAGGATATTTATGGTTGCACCTCATCCAGAACTTACCGCCACCGAGAGAAAACAATATCGCTCGGTCTGGATCTCCGACATCCACCTCGGCGCAAGCACGCGCAGGTGGATGCGCTGCTGGATTTTTTGCGCGACGTGGATTGCAAATATCTCTACCTCGTCGGCGATTTTTTTGACGGCTGGCAGCTGCAGTCCAAGTGGCATTGGCAGGATAATTACAACGTGCTCATCCAAAAATTGCTGCGCAAAAGCCGCAAGGACACCCGCATCATTTACATCACGGGCAACCACGATGAATTTCTGGAGCAGTTCGTGGGCATGAATTTTGGCAGCGTCACCATCGCGCGCGAAGTCATCCATACCACGGCCAACGGGAAGAAATATCTGGTGCTGCACGGGCACCAGTTCGACGGCCTGACGCACTTCAACCGTGTGCTCGAAAAGATCGGCACCCGGCTCTACGACTGGATCCTGGATTTCAACCTGTATTTCAACCGGGTCCGGCGGCGGCTCGGTTTTGGCTACTGGTCCGTGGCGGCGTACCTTAAATCCAAGGCCAAATCCGCCGTCAAATACGTCACGGAATACGAGGAAACCATTGTGCAGATGGCGCGCAAACACAATGCCTGTGGCGTTATTTGCGGGCATATCCATCGCGCCGAGCTGAAAAAGATCGGCAACGTGGAGTATTTGAATTGCGGGGATTGGGTTGAAAGTTGCACGGCGTTAGTGGAGGATTTCGCGGGCAACATCCAATTACTGAACTTGCATGAAACTGATGTTTTGCGTGCTGGGCGAGGGCCGCGGGCACATGACGCAGGCGATGGCCGTGAAGGAGATGACCGGGGCCGCGGGTCACGAGCTCGTCGCGGTCACGCTGGGCGTGAGCGCGCACCGGCAGGTGCCGGCATACTTCGAGTCGGCGATGAAGACGACTGTCCGGCAATTGCCGACCTTGGAGTTCAAATATAAGGACAGCCGCGCCGTCAGCAACACGGCCACGCTTCTTGGCGTCCTCGGCAACCTTCCCAAGTACCGGCGCATCGTCCGGCAACTCGACGACATTGTCCGTGAGACCAAGCCCGACGTCATCCTCAATTTCTTCGAGCCCATCGCCGCCTTTTACGCATTGACCCGGAAGCACCGCCCGCCGGTGGTGGCCATTGGGCATCAGTTCATGTTCCAGCATCCGGGCTACGTCAGGACGCCGGATTTGTGGAAGCAACTGCTCAGCATGAAGCTGTATACACAACTGTTGGGCGCACGGGCCACGAAGCTCGCTCTCTCGCTGTATGAGGCCCCGGATTTGCCGGCCAAGCGCATCATCGTCGGCCCGCCAATTTTGCGGAAACAGCTTTTTGGTCTGACGCCCAATCCCAACGGTGAGTTCACCCTCGTCTACCTGCTCAACCACGGTTACGCCGAGCAGATCATCCAGTGGAGCGATGCAAATCCCAAGACCCGGCTGCATTGCTTTTACGACAAGCCCGGTGCGCCGGCGGAATTTCAACATTCGGCTGCGCTCACGTTTCATAAGCTGGATGGTGAAAAGTTTCTGAAGATGATGGCCGAATGCCGCAACGTGGTCTGCACCGCTGGCTTCGAATCCGTCAGCGAAGCGGCCTGGCTCGGCAAGCCGTTGTTCCTCGTGCCGGTGGAAAACCACGTCGAGCAGCAGGTCAATGCCATCGACGCGCAGCAGTTCGGCATCGGCCTTGCGGAAAAAAGTTTCAACCTCGACCGCCTCGCCGAGCTGCCGGACCGCCTGCCCACGGATAAATTTCGCGCGTGGATGGATTGCGCCCCGCAAAAGCTTTTCCAGGCCATCGAACAGGCCGTCAAATCTTCCCGATGAGCCGCGAACCCGCCTTGCAGTTTCCTGACAAGTTTCTCTGGGGCACGGCCACCGCGCCGACCCAGGTGGAAGGCCACATCGACAACGAGTGGACCGGTTTCACCGCGCAGGACGGGAGCAACTGCCACATCGCGTGCGACAACTACCATCGCTACCCCGAGGACATCGAATGGATGGCCAAGCTCGGAACGAACGCCCACCGCTTCGGCATCGAGTGGTCGCGCCTGCAATCCGCGCCGTTTGCGCCGCTGAACCAACACGAGCTCGCGCGTTACATCGACCAGCTCGACCGCCTGAAAACCGCTGGCATCACACCCATGGTCGTGCTGCAT
>DATHQS010000311.1:0-6941 GCA_035482455.1 Candidatus Acidiferrales bacterium
CCAACCCGCCACCCTGTGGCGGGTCACGGTGGAAACCTGGCTCCGCTGCCAGGGCCTGATAACCGTCCGTCAAAACCAGAAACCAAATGTGTCAACCACTTTACAAAAATTTTGGTCTCATAATTAAGTTGGGCCCACAGCTTCATCAACCGTGATCCGATCGGGGAAAAGGGCGGGCGAAATCTCTATGAGTATTGCAATAATGCCCCGATTAATCTAATTGACCCATCCGGGTTGATCCCGTGCTGGTTGAAGAATTTGTTGGGTGTATTGACGGGGGAGGGGGAGTCCGGTTATAATCCATATTTCGATTCTAATAATTCGTATTCCTATATGAACCAGCCCGGTTTTTTTCAATTGCAAGGCAATTTAACCGCTCAACCTAACCTGGGTGCTTCAGGCAACACGTCAGATTTTTCGCCAGTATTAATGTTTGGTGCGAGCGTCGATTATGCTTGGAAAGCACAGGCTGCCGCGATGCAAGCTAATGTTGCACTTTATCAAAGTGAGGCAGCAACATATGTCGCAGGAAATTCCTCCTTTGTAATTTCAGGGTCATCCGTCAACGCCGCTGTTGCGGGAGCAGGAGACACCGGGCTTGTTGCAAGTCAAACGGCAGCGAATGCTACTGCTGTAAGCGGATCGGTTTTGGGCGAACTTGCTTTGCCGGTCGGAGAAGTCGCTGTGGGGACCACAGCGGCAGCGGCAACCTTAACTGCAGGTGCTGGAGCCGTCATCGGATACGGAATATCCCAAATCCCCATTCCATTTAGTGGAGGGCAGAACGTAGCTGGCGCTATGGGCTCAGGCCTTTATTACTTGTGTCCTTCTTGTTTTAAATAACTAGACGTTTGTGGTTATGAATGCCCAACAAAAAAAGACTATTGCGGCATTACAGCCGTTGAGTTTAGATTCTGTTGAGTTTTACGATGTTGCCAGTCGTTATTTTTGTCTAAGACTCAGGGTTATACGAAATTGCGGTTTGTTCATTATCTTTCTAGCCGCGCTGTCGTTGGCTCTAGTCTTTATCCTTTGGGGAAATTGGGTGCTAAACATAGCGAACTTTGTCGGTTCGTGCATTTGCGCCATCTTGGGTTGGACACCATATCTGATTGGGAAGTATGAAGCTCGGATGATCAAAACTGCGCGAAAAGCTGACACTCAACATCAAAGGAATGCGCTTCTCTTTATGGCTACGAAGTCAAAGTCATTTCGTGGTGACCCGGTTGGAGCATTCATTTTGAAACAGGTAAACTCGACAGGCCAACCATAGCACGTAAAGGGGTCACCCATTAGGGCTCGCGGTCAATAGATAAAAGTTATCAGTCCCCGATTTTTTCTTCTCGGGCCTGCCCTTCGCGCCCGTCGAACCACCTCTTCAACTCTTTAACCTTTCCCTTTCGTCACATGAACCCGTTCAAGATGCCCTTGAGCAGGCCGGGGTGCGGCTCGGCTTTGGGGGTCGGCGGCAGGGGCGCGACGGGCGCGGGCGGAGGCGGGGGCGGCGCGGCGCTGACGACCATCATGGGCACCGCCACACCAGCCTTGGGAGCGCGATGCACCGCGGCGTGGACGTGGCCGTTGGCCACATCCAGGCGCTGGCGCATGGTCGGCTTGTTGATGCTGTACTGCATGGCCGTGTCTTCGCTGATGATGCCGGTTTCGTAGGCCTTGAGCAGGGATTGTTCAAAACTGTGCCAGCCGCCCGCGCCGCCGGCCTCGATGATGTCGTGCAACCGGCGATTATCGTTTTCGCCCAGCTCGATGGCCTCGCGGGTGCGGAGGCTGCTGCCCATGAGCTCGGTGACGAGATGGCGGCCGCCGGTTTTCTTGGGCACCAGCCGCTGGCCGACGATGTAGCGCAACGAGCCGGACAGGCGTTCGCGGACAAGCTGTTCCTCATCCTTGCTGAACATGCCGAGGATGCGGTGGATGGTCTGGTCGGCGCTGATGGTGTGCAGGGTGCTGAACACCAGATGGCCGGTCTCGCCGGCGATGAGCGCGATCTCCATCGTTTCGCGGTCACGGATTTCACCGACAAAAATCACCTTGGGCGCCTGGCGCAACGCGGAGCGGAGGCCGTCCGGGAAGCTGAAAAAGTCGCGGCCCATCTCCCGCTGGCTGAAGGTGGACTTGAGCTGCGGATGCAAAAATTCGACGGGGTCTTCCAAGGTGACGACGTGGACCTTGCTGGTCTGGTTGATTTCATTCAACAACGCCGCGAGGGTGGTGGTCTTGCCGTTGCCGGCGCCGCCGGTGACGAAGATCAGGCCGTTCTTTTCCTGGATGAGATTTTTGAAGATGGGCGCCATGCCGAGCGTATCCAGCGACGGCACCTGGGTGGCGAGGCGGCGCATGACCATCGCGTGATGGTTCTTCTGCTTGTAGATGTTGACGCGGAAACGGCAGGTTTCGCCGAGGGCATAGCTGCAATCGCAGGCGCCGGTGGTGGCGAGGTCCTGCGTGAGCTTGGCATTGCCGTCGAGGATGACGCGGGCAAAGGATTCGATACGGGCGCCGGTGAGGATGGCCTCGCCGAGGGCGGGGGATTCGAGCGTGCCATGGACTTCCACCTGCGGGAGCTTGCCGGGAACGAACAGCAAGTCCGAGATTTCGCCATAACTGTCAACCATGGCTTGCAATAGCCGGTTGAATTCATTTTGCGCGTTCGTGTCCATGGGGCGTTTCAGGCTAATAGTTTTTTCAGACTTTTTTCCGGAACAATTCCTGCGGGTGCTCAATGTTCAGGACGGACAGGTCAAAGCCGCCGTCCGGCGACCGTTCCTGGGCGACCGCCAGCTGGCGGGCGATGCGGCTGGAGCAGTTGCTGCTGTAATATTTCACGAGCCCGGCGCCGGCCTGGGACTGGAACAGGACGACCATGAGGCAGTGTTCATCCACCTCGGCGCAGAGCAGGCTGAATTTTTCGCCCTGCTGGAAGGTGCTGTTGAAATTCTTTTCGTTCACGAGACCGGCGATGGTCTGGCTGGCCATGAAGGCGCCGGAGGCGAGCGCGCCCAGCGTGGTGAAGTCCACATCCCCGGCCTCGCCCTGGCTGGTGAGGAGGAAGCCGCCCTTGTCGATCAGCAGCGCGGCCGTGGCCGAAGTCTGGGCCAGGAACTCGCGGAGCGAGTCGTCGAGGACGCGGATATCGTCCTCAATAAGTTGGGGGAGCGTAGGCATGGCTCATGCGTACTGCGGGACGGATTGATTGATGAATTTCTGCAGGAGCATGCGCGTGATCATGTTCAGGCTCTCGAAGACGCCCTCGCATTTATGCGCCGTGGCCGAGAAGGCCGGCACCTGCACCTCGCGGTTGTTCAACAGGTAGTCCATGTATTCAAACGGGGCCGCGTTGGGCAGGTCGCGCTTGTTGTACTGGAGCACGTAGGGGATCTCCGCCAGGTTGAGCTTCTGGGACTGGAGGTTGTCCATCAGGTTCTGAAAGCTTTCCACGTTCTCGGGCATCTTTTCGTATTGGGAATCCGCCACGAACACGATGCCGTCCACGCCGCGGAGCACGAGCTGGCGGGTGGTGTTGTAGATCACCTGGCCGGGCACGGTGTAGAGCTGGAATTTGGTCTTGTAACCGCGGATGGTCATCGCCTCGATGGGGAGGAAGTCGAAGAACAACGTGCGGTCGGAACTGGTGGCCAGCGAAACGAGCTTGCCCTTGTTGCCGTTGTTGGTTTGCACGTGGTCATGAACCTGCACAAGATTCGTCGTCTTGCCGCCCATCGCGGGGCCGTAATAGACGATCTTTACCTGCAGTTCCTTGGTGGCTTGGTTGATGATGGCCATAAATTGTTTAGAATTGTTTTTTGCGGTCGAGTTCCGCGGCGAGCCCCGCGAGTTGTGATTTGGGCAAAGCCTCGCCCGCGCGACCGAACGCGGCGAAGTATATGGAATTGATCCGGAAAATCTTCCACGGGACGTTGCCGACGGTGAAGCCGACATTGTTCAGGGTGCCCATGCGCAATTCGCGGGTGGTCTGGTTGACGCGTTCGAAGATCTGCGGCAGGAAGGCGGCCATGGCATCGGCATTCATGTCCGCCGGCACCTGGCTGGCCACGCGCAGGCCGTCGGCCAGCGCGACCACCGCGCCGGCGACACCGTGCAGGGCCATGGCGCGCGCCACGACCTCTTGCGGATGTGCATGGCGGTTGACGAAATCCGTGGCCGGAGCGTTGGGCCGGCGGAAGGGCGTCTCCTCAATGTCGTTGGAGGTGAAAAAGTTCGTGTCGGCCGCACGGGCTGCCGGGGCCGCCGGGGCGGCCGGAGCCACCGGGGCCGGGGCGGGGGCCATGGACAGGTGCTGGGCCGGGGTAAAGACTGGAGCCGGAGCCGGAGCCGGGGCGGGCACCGGGTGTGCGCTTTCGGCTGACGGTTGCGGGAAGCCGAAGAACAGGTTGGGGATCTCTTCGTCCACGGCGAGCTTGGACCGCAGCTTGACGGTTTCCTTTTGGGCGGACAGAAATGCGGGCGCGAGCACCTTCAACGGCAGGTCGAGCGACAATTCATCATGGGGCGAAGCCGGTGAGCTGGGCTTGATCCAGGTGCGAATTTCCTTCCAGGTGGCCGTCACCCGGCCGCGCTTGAGGCCGGATTCCACTAGGTTCATGGGCAGCGGTACATTGGTGCTCGCGAAACTGGAGGTGACAATCAACTGCTTCAACGGGGCGGGCCAGTTTTCGGCAAGGTCATCGAGCGAAACCAATAATGCGGGCTGCGACAATCTGGGCTGCGCCGGCTCCGGGCGCGGTGTGGAGGAAGACACCGGCGCTGACGGAGCGGGCGCAGTCGCAAATTTAAAGGGTGGCAAGGCCCCGTTACCGTTGCCATTGCCGTTGCCATTCGTGTGGCCGTTGGAATGTCCGTTCCCGTTGCCGTTGCCATTGCTGGACGGCGTGGGCGGATTCGGATTGAACGGAATCGGCGTGGAAGCCGGCGCGGTCTGGCGCGCCTTGAAAGAAAACACCTCGGTATCGCCCGATTGCGCCGGGGCAGGGGTGATGGTGCGCGGGGGAACGACCGGCCGGGCCGTGATCGGCGGCGGGTTGAACGCAACCGGCTGGCTCATGCGGTTCAACTCGGCGGTGGCCGGCGAGACGGTGGCCGGCTTGAGCGGCTTGAGCGGCTGCGTGGTGAAGGTGATGCCTTGGCCGCGGCCATCAAATGGGCCAGAAATGTCCTCCGCAACATCCACTTTTTGGACCGGCTTGCGGGACAACAGGGCGGGGTTCAAGCGGGAAAGGATCTCCGCGAGCGGCAGGCTGACCGGCTTGGCGTCAAATTCCCCGCCGGAATTGGCGAAGATGCCGGGCGCCAGGCGCCGCAATTCACCGAAGGGAATCTTGACCGAACCGAACGCGAGCTGGCTGGTCACTTTGTCCACCGCCAGGGCGATGGTCTGGCCGGCCGCCGGGGGGGCCATCAGCTTGGCCTTCAAATCCATGGGGAGATGGGCGATGACGGCGGCGAGGGGCAGCAAAATCTCATTGGTATTCACCGTGGCCGGCTGGGAGGTGGAGTCGAAACCTTCCGTCATGGCCTCCGCCGGGGCGGCGGGAGCGTATGCCGGGGCGGGCGCTTCCGGCTGGTTCGCGGGCGCGGCGGCCAGCGGACGCCCGGTCTCGCGGTCATCCGCGTGACGCAGCAGGCCGCGAAGGAATCCTGCAAACTTGTTTTTCATTGTACTAGCCATGTTTTTGTTGGTTACCTGACAGGCAACGGTTCAGGTTTAGCATTAACCGCGCCAGCCTGTTAAAACGGGTATGAAAGCCAAAAAATTGTCCCACGGTTGGACTGGCAAATGGGAGGCTGTCTCATTTACAATGCAAAAAATGCAAAATTTGGCTTCAGATCGGCCTAAAAAGGGAATGCCGATTGCTTTATAATCGTTCGAATCTAGTTAGGACTTGAACTTGAAAGCCCGCACGGTTAGCGGTAATTGAAATGGCAATGGATAACAGGAACAAACTCTTGGTGTTGGACGATGATGACGACTGGCTTACGCTGTGTCGCGACTTGCTGTCCACGCTGCCCAGCAAACCGGAAGTGCTGACGGCCAATTCCGCGCGCCGCGCCCTTACCATCATTGAGACCGAGAAGATCCGCCTGCTGGTCTGCGACTTGAAAATGCCGCGCATCGACGGGTTGCAGATGCTGGCCATCGTCCGCCGCCGCTTCCCGGAACTGCGTACTATCGTGTTGAGCGCCCTCGAGGACGAGGAGTATCGCTCACGCGCCTATGCGCTGGGCGTGGACCTGTTCTGGCTCAAGACCGAGATGCAGCGGAACTCAAAACTGTTCAATGAGTGTCTCGAATCCTTGCTCGGCCGGGCCGATCGGGACGGTGACGTCGGCTTTCGCGGCATCCAGAGCAAGAGCCTGATGGACATCATCCAGATGGAATGCCTTTCGCGCAGCTCCACCGTATTGCGCATCACCCGCGGGCCGCTGGTGGCGAAATTGTGGATCCAGGACGGCGAATTGTTTGACGCCGAATGCGAGGGCGCGCGCGGCGAAGTGGGGTTCCAGCGCCTGCTGGCTTGGAAATCCGGTTCGTTTGAAAATCACCCCGCCGAACCAAACCACGAGCGCACCATCCAGAAATCCGTGAACGCCCTGCTGCTGGAATCCGCGCAGACGATGGATGAGAACGCCGGCAATGCCGCCGGTGGTGCCTCGGCGGAACCGCTGGAAAGCGTCAGTCACCGGAAGACGATCTGGAAATTGTCCCAGCTCACGCGGGAAGGCGCTGATTTTGTCCTCGTCGTCCCGCCGGAAGGCCAGGGCGAGCCCGAGGCCATCGGCACCCAGAGCATCGCCTCGACCGCGCACTGGACCCGCCGGGCGGATGAGATCGCCCACCGGCTGGGGGACAAGCTGGAGGCCGGGCCGCTGTCGCACGTCAGCGGCCAGAATCTGGAACGTCAGGT
>DATHQS010000312.1:0-9539 GCA_035482455.1 Candidatus Acidiferrales bacterium
GACCGTGGCCGATATCGAAACCATGCCCGACCTGCTGCCTGAAGTCTGGGACGCCACGCCGCTGCGGATCTTTTCCTTTCTCAAAATGACCGGCATCAAATCGCGTCGTCCGCCGGGGGAAATTTTGCGCGAGGCCGTGCAAACAATCGATTCCCTCCGCCATCCGCGGCATCGCGCCATGCTTTCGCCACACGCACCCTACTCCACCCGGCCCGAGCTGCTGCGGCTCACGGCCGCGACCGCCCGCCGTCGCAATTGGCGTGTCACCACGCACATTGCCGAATCGGAACAGGAGTTTGAGATGTTCCAGAACGCGCGTGGGGCCATGCACCGCTGGCTGGAGCGCAATGGACGGGACAACTCGGACTGCGGCCTAGGGTCACCCGTCGCCCATTTCGCCCGTCACAAGCTGCTCGGGGAAAACGTTATCGCCGTCCACGTCAACTACCTGGCGCGCGGCGACGCCACCCTGCTCGCCCGCAACCGCACCCATGTCGTCCACTGCCCGCGCAGCCACGACTATTTCAGGCACACAAAGTTTGAAAGCGAACGCCTCGCCAACGCCGGAGTGAACCTCTGTCTGGGCACCGACAGCCTGGCGACCACGCGCAAGGTAGGAAAGCAAAAGCCCGAGCTGGATATGTTTGCCGAGATGCGCCTGTTCGCCGACCGTGAGAAATCCGCCTCCCCGGAGGAAATCTTGCGGATGGCCACCGTCAATGGCGCGCGCGCGCTGGGTCTCGCTGGCAAAATCGGCGAGCTTTCTAAAAAAAGTTTCGCTGACCTCATCGCCCTGCCCGCCCCGGGGAAATTGAAAAACCTTCCCGAGGCCATCCTCGCCCACGCCGGCAATGTCGCGGCCAGCATGATTGACGGCCGTTGGGCCGTTCCACCACAGGTTTGAACCCGTCGCAACGGCTTTTCTTCCTGCCTCTTCTGTGTTTACCTGTGGCTGAACAATGAAGCTGTTCGATGACGAACTCCAGCGCCGCCTCGCCGGCTTGCGTGAACAAAACTTGTTTCGCGAACTGCGCCGGGTGGATTCCGCCCAAGGCCCGCACATCCGGATCAATGGTGAAACGTTGCTGAATTTTTCATCCAACGACTACCTCGGCCTCTCCAGCCACCCGGCCCTCAAGGAAGCCGCCATCAAGGCCGTTGAAAAATACGGCGCCGGCGCCGGCGCCGCCCGGCTGGTCTCCGGCTCGCTCGCACCTTTTCACGAACTGGAGGAAAGGCTGGCCGCCTTCAAGAAGACCGGAGCCGCCCTGACTTTCTCGACTGGCTACGCTGCCGCCGTCGGCACCATCACAGCGCTGGTCGGCAAGGATGATGTGATCATTTTGGACAAGCTCGTCCATGCCTGCATCGTGGACGCCGCAAAACTTTCCGGCGCCAAGCTCCGCATCTTTGACCACAACGACCTCGCCGACCTTGAAAAAATACTCGTCTGGACGGATGAGAAAAAGCGAGGCAAGCAAGGATCAACCCGCACCCTCATCGTCACTGAAAGCATTTTTTCCATGGATGGCGATGTCGCCCCGCTCCGTGAAATCGTCGCCCTCAAGGAAAAATACGGTGCCTGGCTCATGGTGGACGAAGCCCATGCCACCGGCACCATTGGCCGGCATGGACGCGGTCTGGCGGATGAACTTGGCGTCAGCAGCAAGATTGAGATCCAAATGGGCACGCTCGGCAAGGCCCTGGGCGCCAGCGGCGGTTACACCTGCGGCAGCCGCGCCCTGATCAACTACCTCATCAACCGCGCCCGTTCATTCATCTTCAGCACCGCCCCCGTTCCGGCGGCCGCGGCCGCGGCACTTGCGGCAATCGAACTCGCCCAGTCCAGCGAGGGCGACGAACTGCGCAAATTACTTTTTGTGCGTCTGGAAAATCTGAATTCAAAATTAAAAATTAAAAATTCAAAACTCTCCAGTGCGATCGTGCCCCTGATCTTAGGCGATGAAGCCACAGCCCTCGCCGTCGCCGACAAGCTGCGCGCTCAAAACATTTTCGTACCCGCCATCCGCTACCCGACGGTAGCGCGCGGAGCAGCGCGCCTGCGTATCACCCTGACGGCAGCGCATCTTGATAAAGATGTTAACCGGCTAGTTTCTGGTCTAAAATCAGCCACTGATATGGGAAATGATCGTTAAAAAATCCTGTCAGAATGAAAATAAACCCCTGTTTTTTAGGTTTGTTGGCAGCAATTACCGTTTCAATCGGTGGACTAATCACCACTGAAATGATTTTGAATACGGACCAAAAGCCTTTCATAAATTTACCCTGGCCACCGATTGCCTTATGGATTGGATGGTTTGGCACGGGATTTATCGTAGGTATGCTTGTGCGAAACTGGGTAATATACAGACGCAGATCAAAATGAACCGGCTTGCCCAACTCGATCACGCCCATGTCTGGCATCCCTTCACGCAGATGCGCGACTGGTTGCGGCGCGAGCCGGTTGTCATCGCCGGCGGCAAAGGGGCGGTCCTGCGCGACGTGAAAGGCCGGGAGTATCTCGACGCCAACTCCTCCATCTGGACCAACCTGCACGGCCACCGTCATCCCAAGATCAACGCCGCCATCACGCGTCAGTTGAAGAAAATTTCGCACAGCTCGGCATTGGGATTCGCCAATGAACCGGCCGGTTTGCTCGCAGAAAAACTGGTTACCGCTGCGGACCCTGAATCAAACCGGCTGGGAAAGGTCTTTTTTTCTGATGACGGCTCAACTGCGCTCGAGGTGGCTCTCAAGCTCGCGCATCAGTACACGCTTCGCACCCGCGGCAATAAGACCAAACCAAAAATCCTTTCCCTCGATGGCGCGTATCACGGCGATACCATCGGTGCCGTTTCCCTTGGCCACATCGATCTGTTTCACCAGGCTTACAGCGGGATGCTGTTCCCGACGGACAAGGTCATGTCGCCCTACTGTTATCGCTGTCCTTTCAACCGCGCCAAGCCGGAACGCAACGACGCGCGGAAATATCGAAAATGTCACTGGGAATGCGTCGGCAAGGTAGAGCAGAAGTTTTCTGCGCAGAAGAAAAAAGGCAACCCCTACGCCGCCTTCGTCTTTGAGCCATTGATGCAGGGCGCGGCTGGCATGATTCCGCAACCGAGCGGCTGGCTGGGACAGGTCACCGACATCGCCCGCAGCCATGGCGCATTGCTTATCGCGGACGAAGTGATGACCGGTTTTGGACGCACCGGTGTGACCTGCCACGTGGATGACAAGATGATCGCCGACGTGATCAAACAACCAGCGACGGCAAAGCTCTTCGCCACCTCCCGCGTTGGCATCGTGCCCGATTTCCTCTGCGTCGCCAAAGGGCTGACCGGCGGCTACCTGCCCATGGCGGCTACCTTGACCACCCAAAAGGTTTTTGATGCATTCCTCGGAAAATATGAGGAGTTCAAAACCTTCTTCCACGGTCATAGTTTCACCGGCAATCAACTCGGTGCAGCCGCCGCCATAGCCAGCCTGGAGATTCTGCAAAGCGCCGGCTCGGTCCGCGCTCGGGCACAGCTGCAGAAACAGATGCACGAGGAATTGCAATCACTGTGGTCGTTGCCCAACGTCGGCGACATTCGGCAGGTCGGTCTGGTGGCGGGCATCGAACTCGTCAAGGACTGGCGGACGCGCCAGCCGTTTGCGCCGCGTGAACGCGCCGGCATCCGCGTGTGCGAAGCCATGGCAAAACGCGGCGTGCTGACGCGGCCGGTCGGCAATGTCATCGTCATCATGCCACCCTATTGCACAACAAAAACGCAGATGCAAACGATTGCATCTGCGTTGTGGGAAGCGGTTAAAAAAACCCTTTAGGGCACCGAATCAAAACCAGCCGGTCTTGAGCAGTTGTTTCAGCTTCGGCTCCATGGCGCTAGCCCAGATCTTGTAACCGGCTTCGTTTGGATGGAGTGAGTCAGGCATGATGTCCTTGGAGATGGAACCGTCGTTTTCGATGAACTGTGAGCCAAAATCCAGATAGAAGATGTGCTTGCCGTCATCCAGCCGGGCCAGGGCCTCATTCACTTCCAACAGCCGGCCGCGTTGCGGGGAAAAAGTCTTGGCGCGCGGGAAAATTCCCAGCAACAAAACCTTGGTGTCCGGCTGCCGCGCACGTATCTGCTGCACGATGGTCGTCACGCCTTCGAGGATGTCGGCGTCGGTATAGGCGTCGGTGCCGTCCTTGTTTTTGCCCGAATTGTTGGTTCCGATCATGACCACGGCGACCTTGGCCTTGACGCCATCCAACTGCCCCTGCTCAAAACGCCACAGCACATGCTCTGTTTTGTCGCCGCTCACACCCATGTTGATGACCTTGCGTTTGCCGTAATACTGTTTCCAGACATTCTTGCCACCGCCTTCCCAGCCCTGCGTGATCGAGTCGCCGATAAATTCGATGTCGTATTCACCGGGCGCATCCTTGGCCCGCTGCAACACTTGCGTCTGGCGGTTGGTGATCGCACCCGTACGGGACACGGGAACGATGGCGAGGTTCTTGTGGACTTCAGGTATTGGCGCGGACGCGTTGGTGGCCAGCGTCGCCGCCGGGATATTGGTGTTGGGCACATTGGTCTGTGCCCGGGGTTGAATTTGAATTGCAGCCGCAGCCACGGCTACGAGCAGGATTGTTTTTGATTTCATGATTTGAATATGAACATGGATTAGGACGATTTCAATCAGCCGCCGGTTTCACGCGTTTTTGGCCGGCGGCCGGATGAACAATGTAAGTGCCGCACCACCCAACAGGAACGACCCCGCCACGATGAAAGAGTTGTGAAAACTGCCGCTCTCGGCCACGGTCAGCATCTGCTGCAAACGGCTCAGGACAAAGCCGCCCACGCCCCAGGCGGTGAACAGGATGCCGTAATTGACCCCGAAACTTTTCAGTCCCCAAAAATCCTTCGTGAGCGACGGAAAGAGCGAAAGATTCGCCCCGTAATTAAAGCCGATGAATGTCGCCAGCAGCACGATGAGCGCAGGCGTCGCCTCTTTGCTCGCCGTCACTGGAATGGCGATAAACATCAGCACAGCCTGAATCGCCAGCACCAGCATCAAGGTCCAGCGCCGGCCGATCTTGTCGGACAGGATTCCCGCGATGATACGGCCGCCCGCGTTGCCGATGGCCATGACGGCCACGGCGATGAAGGCGTTCACGCCCATGCTTTTTTTCGCCATGCCGCTCACGCTGCTGATGACCATCAGGCCCGCGCCGGCGCCAATGAAATAAATGAGCCACAACAGATAAAACATCGGACTGCGCAACATTTCCGCCGGAGTGGAACTGGCGGAGGTGGTTTTTGCACCGGTGGAATTCTGCGACGCGGTGACATATCCGGCGGGCGGATTCTTAAGCAGTTGCGCGAGCCCGCAGACAATGACCGTGAACGCGCCGCCAAAGATGAGCATGGATTGTTTCAGTCCAAAATGCGCGAGCAGGTATTGCGACGCCGGCGCGAGATAGATCGGCGCGAGTCCGAACCCGGCCACAACAATCCCGGCGATCAGCCCCGTTTTCGCCGGCGGAAACCATTTCATCGCGGCCGGGGTGGCGGAAGAGTAACCAAAACCGATGCCGATGCCCACGAGCACACCAAAGCCCAGCAGCCACGTGCCGTAACCGTTTGTGGTCGAAATCAACAGCATGCCCGTGCCAACGAGCAACCCGCCGATGGACGCGGTGACCCGTGGACCAAACCGGTCCTGACAACGTCCGGCCAAGATCATTGCGAAGGCGAAGACGAGACAGCAGAGCGCATAAGGATCGTTAAGCTGGTCCCCCTTCCAACCAAAATCTTTCTCAATGGCCGCCTTGAACATGCTCCACGTATAGAGGATGCCCAGCGCGAGGTTGATGCCGAGGCCGGAGAATGCGACAAGCCAGCCGTGATTTTTGGAAGGAGTTTCCGTTGCCATGTTTGAG
Source organism: Candidatus Acidiferrales bacterium (assembly GCA_035482455.1). Taxonomy (GTDB): domain Bacteria; phylum Verrucomicrobiota; class Verrucomicrobiia; order Limisphaerales; family UBA11358; genus UBA11358. Next base: position 5,933 of record DATHQS010000312.1, read on the forward strand.
ATGCGCGGACGCTAACAGAGCCGGCCACCCGAGGCAAACGGGTTTTACCGCCCATTCTGGTGATGCCAACTGCTGAGATTTCAGAAATTCATCTCGACAACTCAAGCCGCCGGAAATACAACATTTCGGACAAGCCATGAATCCTTCAGAACAACCGCCGCAAACTGCCGAGACCTTCAATAACCGGGGCGACGCCAGGCGACTCAAAGGCGACCTCGACGGCGCGCTGGCTGATTTGAACAAAGCCATCGAACTCAAGCCGGATCTGGCCGTTGCCTACAACAACCGCGCTCTCATCAAGAAGCTTAAAAAAGACCTCGCCGGTGCGCTCGCCGATTTTGATCAGGCCATCTCGTTAAAATCAAATCACGCCCCGTTTCACTTGAACCGGGGTGAACTGAAACGCGTCAAAGGCGACCTGCCCGGCGCACTGGCCGATTTCACCCTGTCCATAGAGCTCAGCGCCGATTCACCCGTCGCCTACAACAATCGCGGGCTGGCCCGGCGCTCCTTGGGGGATATGCCCGGCGCACTGGCTGATTTTGACAAGGCGATTGAGCTCAAGCCCGATCTCGCCGCGGCTTACACCAACCGCTCCCTGGTAAAAAAGGCATTGGGTGATGTGGCCGGTGCCAACGCGGATTCAGAAAAGGCGCTGGACCTGAAACCGGAATCGGCGGAAACCTGTTTTGCCCGGGGTAATTTGAAGATGACCCAAAGCGACTGGGACGGGGCGCTGGTCCATTTCAACCGTGCAATCGAACTTAACCCCGGTCTGACCGGGGCCTACTGCAATCGTGGCGCGGTCAAAAACGCCAAGGGCGACACCGTTGGTGCACTCGCGGACTTTAACAAGGCCCTCGAACTGGACCCGAATCAGTCAGGCATCAAAGAAATCGTCCGTATCATCAAAAAGCAGGCGAAAGGCGGCGCGAAAGAAACCGCGACAGCAGATGATAGCGGCATTCCCACAACCGAGAACGCCCCTGCCCTGCGCACCGATTTTTCCAATGAGGCCGCCTGGAAGGCAATCTGTGCGGCCATTCAAAACCCAGACAATGAATTTGAAGCCAATGTCGATTTTATCAGCGATCCCAAGTTTGATGGGCTGACAGCAAAAAAGCTAACCACCCTCATGGCTGACGATTCCAAGCCGGTCGCCTTTATCATTGATAAGACGGCGCTGACCAATCCGGAACACCCGATTCTCGTCGTCGACTTACAAGAGGAACCGGGGCGGACGTTCCGGGTCATCCCCTCCGAGCTGTGGTCGGTGGAAAACAACCTGTCCATCGCCAACATGGGGTTTGAAGAATTTGCGGATTCGGTCGGGAAGGACGGGGTTTTTCGCGGGTTTTCAGGGACATAAAAAAAGCGCGGACGGCTTTCGCCATCCGCGCTCTTGAATTATTTCCGGATCAGGCTGCCGGCACCGGTTGCGCCGGCTGGCCGGCGGCTTCTTTGTCGCGATCTTCCATCGCGGCCTTGCGCGAGAGGCGGACACGGCCTTTTTCATCCACGCCCAGGCATTTGACGGCGATCTCGTCGCCTTCCTTGACGATGTCTTCCGTGCGTTTCACGCGGAAGTTGGCCAGTTCGCTGATGTGGACGAGACCGTCCTTGCCCGGCAGGAATTCGACGAACGCGCCGAATTCTTTCACGGTCACAACCTTGCCGCGGTAGATCTTGCCGATCTCGGCCTCGGCGCTCATGCCGGTGATGGCGTCCACGGCGATCTTCATGCCGTCTGCGGAGACGGAGAAGATGTTGACCGTGCCATCGTCCTCGATGTCGATCTCGCAGCCGGACTCTTCCACCAGCTTCTTGATGTTCTTGCCACCAGGTCCGATCAACATGCCGATCTTCTCGGGGTTGATCTTGAGCGTGGTGATGCGCGGCGCGTACGGGCTGATGTCCTTGCGCGGCGTGGAAATGGTCTTGGCCATTTCGGCGAGAATGTGCAGGCGGGCGATGCGCGCCTTTTCCACCGCGATTTCCATGATGGCGTGCGGCAGGCCCTTGAGCTTCAAGTCCAGCTGGAAGCCGGTGATACCCTTTTCTGTGCCGGCGATCTTGCAATCCATGTCGCAATACGCGTCTTCCCAGCCGATGATGTCGGTGAGCAACTGGTATTTGGAGATGCTGCTGCCTTCGCCTTCGGTGCAAATGCCGACGCTGATGCCGGCGACCGGGCGGATCATCGGAACACCTGCATCCAGCAGCGCCAAGGTGCCGCCGCAAACGGAGGCCATCGAGGTGGAACCGTTGGATTCCATGATTTCGCTGACCACGCGGAGGGTGTAAGGATAATTCTCAACCGGAATCATCGGCTCAATGGAACGCTCGGCGAGCGCACCGTGGCCGATTTCACGGCGGCCGGGACCGCTGATGCGGCCGGTTTCGCCGACGGAGAAATTCGGGAAGTTGTAATGGAGAATGAATTTCTTCTCCGTGGTGCCACCCGTGTAGGAATCGAATTCCTGGACGTCGTCACCGGTGCCGAGCGTCACGAGGCTGACGGCCTGCGTTTCGCCGCGGGCGAAGATCGCCGAACCGTGCGAGCGTGGGAGGATGCCGACTTCGCTGCTGATCGGACGGACCTGTTCAAAATTACGGCCATCGAGGCGCTTGCCGCTGTCCAGGATGAGGCTGCGGACGGCTTCCTTCTGGATGTAGTAGAACGCGTCGTTGATGACGAACTGCGTGACCTTCTCGGCGCCGAACTGGGCGACGAGCTTTTCGCCGACTTCGTTCTTGATGGCGTTGCACGCGGCTTCGCGGTTGAGCTTGCCGGGCATGAGCAGTGCGGGAACGAAACGATCCCCGGCGAGCTTCTTGGCTTCGGCGAGGATTTCATCCGGAACGATCTTGAGGGTGATTTCGCGCTTCTTCTTGCCCAGCTTCGCGGCGAGCTCCTTCTGCGCGGCGATCTGCGGCTGGATGACTTCCTGCGCGTATTTCAACGCGGCGTTGAAGTCGGCCTCGGTGATCTCCTTGGCCGCGCCTTCATACATGACGATGTCTTTTTCGTTGCCGACGTAGACGAGATCGAGATCGCTCTCGGCCTGTTCGGCATGGGTCGGGTTCGCAACGAACTTGCCGCCCACGCGGCCGATGCGCGCCGCGCCCAGCGGGCCGGCCCACGGGATGTCGGAAACCATCAACGCGGCGCTCGCGCCGATGATGCTCAAAATATCGGGATCGTTTTCGCCATCCGCGCTCAGGAGCACGGTCTGGACCTGGACTTCATTGTACCAGCCCTTGGGGAACAGCGGGCGGATCGGGCGGTCGGTGAGGCGGCAGGTGAGGATTTCTTTTTCGGTCGGACGGCCTTCGCGCTTGAAGTAACCGCCGGGGAACTTGCCGCAGGCCGCCGCTTTTTCACGGTAGTCGACGGTGAGGGGAAAGAAATCCTGGCCGTCCTTGGCCTTCGTGGCCGCGACGGCGGCGACGAGGACGATGGTTTCGCCCATTTGGACGGTCACGGAGCCGTCGGCCTGCTTGGCCAGCTTGCCGGATTCAATGGTGATGGATTTGTCGCCGATGGCGGCGGTAATTTTATGTGACATAACTTTTTGCCCGCCACCCCCAGAGGAACTTCAGTGAA
>DATHQS010000313.1:0-8763 GCA_035482455.1 Candidatus Acidiferrales bacterium
GTGGCGGTGGCAAAAAACGAGGGAAAGCATCCGCTGTTTCCGGTGGCCGAGCGCATGCAACTGGTCAAGGACGCGGTGGCGGATCTGCCGAATGTGGAAGCGGATTCGTTTGACGGCCTGCTGGTGGAATATGTCGCGTCCAAAAATGCCCGGGCCATCGTACGCGGGCTGCGGGCGGTGTCGGACTTTGAATTTGAGTTCCAACTGGCCCTGATGAACCGCAAGCTGGATGAACACATCGAGACGATTTTCATGATGCCGAAGGACACATACACGTTTTTGAGTTCGCGGATCGTGAAGGAAATTGCCCGGCTCGGCGGTGATGTCAGCCAGTTTGTGCCGCCGAACGTGCAGATTGCGCTCAAAAAGAAGCTAAAGGTTTAAAAATGTCACTGACTGTTAATATCCGCCATGTGGAGGAACACGAGATCCGCCTGAAAGGGGAGATGCCCGTGGCGGAGCTGGATTTTGGGGTGCAGGACGAGATGATCCGGCTGGAGAAGCCCTTGCGCTATGATCTCCAGGTCGAACAATTGCATGACAGCCTGCTGGTGACGGGGTCGTTGAAGCTGATTTTGGACTGCGAATGCGTCCGCTGCCTTAAACCCTTCGCCTACAAGCTGGAACTGACCGGCTGGGCGCTGCATCTGCCCCTGGAGGGGGAGGACAAGGTGTCCATTTTGAATGATTGCATAGACTTGACTCCGTTTGTGCGGGAAGATATGCTTATCGAATTTCCGCAACATCCGTTGTGCAAACCGGAGTGTGCGGGATTGAAGAAAAAACCCAAGGTCGAGAAGGCCGGCGCGGAAGAGAAACCGCCGTCCCCCTGGACCGAATTGGATAAACTGAAACTGTAATTTGGCAATAATTTTGTAAATTTATGGGCGTCCCAAAAAGAAAACCATCGACGAGCCGGCAGCGTATGCGCCGGGCTTATAACAGCGTGCTGAAACTTCCGCAATTGGGCAAATGCCCGCAGTGCGACGCACCGGCCATTCCGCACCGGGTTTGCCCGGCATGCGGTTTTTACAAGGGCCGTCAGGTGTTGACCGTCACGGCGGGGGCATAATCTTGTGCTTGGGCGCGGAACGGTTTTCCGCGCCTTTTCATTTCATCTATGCGCATAGCAGTGGATGTGATGGGTGGTGACCATGGCTGCGGTGTGATCATCGCAGGCGTGAAACGCGCCTTGGAGGAGAGCAAGGACATCTCCCGCATCTATCTTGTCGGCAACCGCGAGGCCATCCATGCCGCGCTGCCCGAGCGCGGTTTTCGCGATCACCGGGTCAGCATCCTCCATACGACGGAAGTCGTGGAGATGGAGGACAAGCCGGTGGTTGCACTGCGCAAGAAAAAAGATTCCTCCATCGGCCGTGCCGCCGACCTGGTCGCCGAAGGCAAGGCTGACGCGCTGATTTCCTTGGGCAACACCGGCGGCATTTTCGCGGCGGGAACCTTCAAGGTTGGCCGCATCGGGGGTGTGGACCGCGGTTGCATCGCCACGGTCATTCCCCGGCAGGTCGGCGAATTTGTGCTTGTGGATGCGGGCGCCAACGTGGAGTGCAAGCCGTTCCATCTGGCGCAGTTCGCGGTGATGGGAAATGCCTATTCCCGCGAGATATTGAAGCGGAAAAGCCCGCGGGTCGGCATCTTGAGCAACGGCACGGAGGACTCCAAGGGCAACGAACTTTCGCTCGCCGCCTTCCAGCTTTGCAAGCAGCTCGACCTGAATTTCATCGGCAACGTCGAGGGGCACGACCTGTTCAAGGACCATGTGGATGTGGTGGTTTGCGACGGCTTTGTCGGGAACATCGTTCTGAAGACGGCCGAGAGCCTGGCGGTGGCGATGTTTTCCATGCTCAAGCGCGAGCTGACGCAGAACACCAAGCGGCAGCTCGGCGCGTTGCTGGCGAAAGACGCCTTTCAGTCCATCCGCAAGCGCATGGATCCGGAAGTTCACGGCGGTGCGCCGATGCTGGGTTTCAAAAGCCTGGTATTCAAGGCCCACGCCTCCGCCCGCGAACGCGCCGTGGCGAGCGCCATCCGCGTCACGGCCGCGACGGTGAAAAACCAGATCAACCAGATCATTGCGCGCGAAATCGCCGCTGCTAACATCAAGCTTGCGGCCTACGAAGCCAGTCTTGCTGCACCCAAACAATGAGTCCCAAGTTTAAAAATCCGCGCGCCAACCATAATTTCCAAGGGCGCAGCTGCTCCATCACCGGGGTTGGCTCGTATGTCCCCGAAAAAGTGCTGACGAACGCCGACCTGGAAAAGATGGTCGAGACCACGGATGAATGGATCACGACGCGCACGGGCATCAAGGAACGCCGCATCGCCGCGGCGAATGAATTCACCTCCGATCTCGCCGCCAAGGCGGCGGCGAAGGCGATGGTGATGGCCGGTGTCACCGCCGACCAGATCGACCTCATCATCATCGCCACGTTGACACCCGACATGCCGTTTCCCTCGACCGCGTGCCTGGTGCAGCGCAAGCTGGGCGCATCGCGCGCGGCGGCGTTTGACATGGAGGCCGCGTGTTCCGGCTTCATTTACGCGTTGGAGATCGGCCAGCAGTTCATCATGTCGCAGACCTACGAGACGGTGCTGGTCGTGGGGGCGGAAAAGCTTTCGTCCATCGTGAACTGGAAAGACCGCAACACCTGCGTGCTGTTCGGCGACGGTGCGGGCGCGGCGATCTTGCAGAACCGGGCGAATTCCCACGGGTTGCTCACCGCCGTGATGGGGGCGGATGGCAACAAGGCGGACCTGCTTTCGATGCCCGGCGGCGGCAGCGCGTGCCCGGCCACGCCGGAATCGGTGGCCAACGGTATGCATTACCTCCGCATGGACGGCAAGGAAACTTTCAAAAATGCCGTCAACGCAATGGTTTCCGCCGCAAACGAGGCGATGCGCCGGTGCGACATCGACATCACCAAGATCAAGTGCGTCATTCCCCACCAGGCAAACCAGCGCATCGTGGACGCGGTCGGCGAGCGGCTGAAGGCCACGCCGGAGCAGCTTTTCATCAATCTCCATAAATACGGTAATACCTCGGCGGCGTCGGTGGCCATCGCGTTGGACGAGGCGGTCACCTCCGGGAAGGTGTCGCGGGGGGATTTGATCCTGCTGGTGGTGTTCGGGGCGGGGTTGACGTGGGGGGCGGCGGTTATTGAATGGTGACTAATCTAAAATATTATTTCGTCTAATTTGACGGAATGCAACAACGTGTTAATTTGAATCAGTTCTATGAGCGCAAAAAAATTCGTCAGTGGTCATTCATTTGAGAAACCAGTGACGGTTGTAGCGCGGCAGGCAAAGCTGGAATTGTCCGCCGATACCGTCTCCATCCACAAAAGTGGCATTGAGTTTCGCAGTCCAAACCCGTTCAACGAGTGGAGCGAAATGACCGTGTCCCTGCAATCCCCCGTTGACGGCAGCAAGTTTTCCGCGAACGGCGTGATCGTGGCCTGCACCGGCACCAAGCATGCGGGCTACCATGTTTCGATGCTGTTCACCGAGCTGACGCCGCAGGCGGCGGCCCGGCTGGGCGCGATGGCGCGGTCGCCCTTCGGCACCAGCTAGTCTTGGCACCGGCTGATTCCAAATTTTCAAAGCGATATGCAACCCTCGAACATAAGTTCGAGGGTTAATTTTTTGACCCGGTGCTATTACCTTCTTATAATCACCGTTCCATGAAAATCTTGCTCACCACCACTTCGTTCCAAGACACGCCGGGCGCCCACCATGATTTGCTCAAACAGACCGGCTGGGAAATCATCACCGCCCGCGGCCCGCTCAATGAGGCGGACACGCTCGCGCTGGTCGGCGACGTGGATGGCTACATCTGCGGCGACGACGCCATCACGCGCAAGGTTTTGGAAAAGGCCCGGCCGAAGCTGAAGGTCCTGAGCAAATACGGCATCGGCGTGGACAAGATCGATGTGAAGACCTGCACCGAGTTCGGCATCCCGCTGCTGTTCACGCCGGGCGTGAACCACACGACGGTGGCCGAGCACAACTTCATGCTGCTGCTGGCGCTGGAAAAGAATTTCCTCTACCACACCGATTCCACCCGCAGCGGTGACACCAAGACGAACTGGAAGCGCAAGACCGGCCACGAGCTGCTGGACAAGACCATCGGCATCATCGGCCTGGGGCGCATCGGCAAGGAAGTGGCCATCCGCTCCCGTGCGTTCGGCATGAACGTGATCGCCAATGACGTGTATTGGGATGAGAAATTTGCCGCTGAATACAACGTGAAGCGCGCGGCGACGCTGGATGAGATCTATGCCGCGAGCGACTACATCTCACTGCATACGAATTTGACGCCGGAAACGCGCGACATGATCTCCGCGAAGTCGTTTGCGAAGATGAAGAAGGGCGTGCTGATCCTGAACTGCTCGCGCGGCGAAGTGGTGAACACGAACGACATGGTGGCCGCGCTGAAATCCGGCCAGGTGGGCGGGTACGGGACGGACGTGCTCGATCAGGAGCCGCCGGCGGCAGATCATCCGTTGCTGAGCCTGCCGAACGTTGTCTGCACGCCGCACGTGGCATCTCGCACCTACGAAAGCGTGGTGCGCCAAGCCACCTGCTCGGTGAAGAATCTTATTCTCGCGATGAACGGTGAGAAGCCTATTGCGCAGGTGAATCCGGAAGTGCCGGTGAAGAAGGTGGTTTGAAAATGGTTGTCTCATCCCATCAAACACAATGAATCACAAAAATCGCGCCAGATTGGACCGCGCTCAATCCTGAAAGGATTGAAATCATTCAGCCCAGGGTTGCGAGGAACGAGCTACCCTGGGAAACCGGAAAATGAAATTCATCAACCCTGAAAGGGTTGAATCAAATTGCACAAAATAACAAGCCATGTCGCAATCGTTAGCCAAGATTTTGGTCCACACGGTTTTCTCCACCAAAGACCGGCGGCCATTGTTGCGCGACAAAATCCTGCGCGAGGAATTGCATCGCTACCTTGGCGGCATTTTGACCAATCTGGACTGCCAGCCGGTCATTGTCGGCGGCGTGGAGGATCATGTGCATTTGTTGTGCGCGCTGTCGCGGACTTGCGAGGCGGCGGCGATGGTGAAGGAGGTCAAACGGGGTTCATCGTTGTGGTTGAAGACCAAAGGCCCGGAGCTGGCAGATTTTGCGTGGCAGAACGGTTATGGGATTTTTTCGATCGGGTTTTCGCAGGTGGCAGCGGTACGGGATTACATTCTGGGGCAGGAGGAACATCACCGGAAAGTTTCGTTTCAGGATGAGTTCCGGCAGTTGTTGACACGTTATGAAATTGAATTTGATGAACGGTATGTATGGGATTGATTCAACCCTTTCAGGGTTGATGATTTTGGGGACGCTGACCCAGGGTAGCTCGTGCCTCGCAACCCTGGGCTGAATGATTGCAATCCCTTTGGGATTGCCAGCGGCGACGGTGACGGCCAGATTTTATTGAAACTATGCAAATATTGATGAAAGAAAAGAAAAACGGCGCGCAGGTGAATCCGGAAGTGCCGGTGAAGAAGGCGGTTTAACTATTTCAATCGCAAACATAATTTTATGCCCGAAACATATTTTGTAATTCCCCAAGCAAAACACGACGGCCTTGTGACCAAAGCGTATCTCAAGCGCGGTTACGATGCCGCGGAAGCGGCGGCTGGTGCGCGGTTCTGCGCCAGCGCGGCGTATTATGGCATCCGCACGCATAACGCCATCAAGGCGCTGCATCTTGATGAGTTGTTCGGCAGCAAGGTCGGGCGCTGGACGCCGGGCGCGAAGATCGAGAAGCTGCCCTGCCGCTTTGCCGCATCGGAAATCTGGAACGGTCACAACAAGCTCGGCCAGGCCGTGGCGTACGAGGCGATGGACACCTGTATGAAGCTCGCCGACAAGTATGGCGTGGGCATGGTCAGCGTGGACAATGCGACGCATTATCTCTGGGGCGGCGGCTACGTGATGGACGCGGCGCTCAAGGGCTACATTGCTTACACGAACTGCACCTCGGCCACGTCCGAAGTGGTGCCGTTCGGCGGCAAGACGCCGACGATGGGCACGAACCCACATTCGTGGGGCTTCCCCACGCAGGATGCGATCGGTTTTCCCATCGTGATCGACTGGGCGACATCGACCATCGCCATGGGCCGCGTGCAGGTGATGAAGCGGGAAGGCAAACAACTTCCGCCCGGTGCCGCCGTGGATGCCGAAGGCAATCCGACGACCGATCCGAACAAGGCGGTCGCGTTGATGCCGTTCGGCGCGCACAAGGGCTACGGCATGGGTTTGATCGATGAACTTTACGCGGGTTACATCGGCGGTTCGCTGCCGGAAATCCGCGGCACCTCGCGCGGCGGCGACGGTGAGAAGCGCGGCTCGACGTTCTATTTTCAGGTCATCCATCCGGATGCGATGAAGGGGAATGATTACGTGAAAGGCCGGACGCAGGTCCAGAACGTGAAGGCAGTCATCGAAGACGTGCTGGGCCACGGCAACGAGAAGTGCATGCTGCCCGGCCAGCCGGAAGCGCGCTGGGGTGCCCTGTCCAAGCAACACGGCGGCTTGCTGTTCACCAAGGCGGAGATCGAGGAACTGAACCATCTCGCGCATGAAGTCGGCGAAGCGGCGTGGAATCTGGCTGATTTCAAATCCGTTCCGGTATAAACTTTTTTTAACCACAGAAATTTATGGCAATCCAATTACGCGACAAATCGACCTGTAAATACGACCAAATCTCGCTCGGTGAAATCATGCTGCGGCTGGATCCCGGCGAGGGACGCATCCGCACCGCGCGCTCGTTCACGGCGTGGGAAGGCGGCGGCGAATACAACACCTCGCGCGGCCTGCGCAAATGTTTCGGCTACAAGACGGCGGTCTGCACGGCGTTCGTGGACAACGAGGTCGGGCACCTGATCGAGGATTTCATCATGCAGGGCGGCGTGGACACGGACTTCATCAAGTGGCGCGAGGACGACGGCATCGGCCGCAGCGTGCGCAACGGGTTGAATTTCACCGAGCGCGGCTTCGGCATCCGTGGCGCGGTGGGCGTGCCGGATCGCGGCAACTCGGCGGCGGCGCAGCTCAAGCCGGGCGATTTTGACTGGGACCATATCTTCGGCAAAGTCGGCACGCGCTGGTTGCACACGGGTGGCATTTTCGCGGCGTTGTCGGAAACGACGGCGGCCATCACCATCGAAGCGGTGAAGGCGGCGAAGAAGCATGGCGTCATCGTGAGCTATGACCTGAATTATCGTCCGTCGCTCTGGAAATCCATCGGCGGCCTGAAGAAGGCGCAGGAGGTCAACCGCGAGATTGCCAAGTATGTCGATGTAATGATCGGCAACGAGGAGGATTTTACGGCGTCGCTGGGCTTTGAAGTGAAGGGTGCGGACCACAGCCTGAGCCACATCGAGACGGACGCGTTCAAGGCGATGATCGAGACCGCCGTGAAGGAATTCAAAAACTTCAAGGTGGCGGCGACCACGCTGCGCCGGGTCATCACCGCGACGAAGAACGACTGGAGCGCAATCCTCTGGCATGACGGCAAGTTCCATGAGAGCCGGAAGTATCCAGATCTGGAAATCCTTGACCGCGTGGGCGGCGGCGACAGTTTTGCCAGCGGCCTACAGTTCGGCTTCTTGGAATTCAACGACGCGCAGAAGGCGGTGGAATACGGCGCGGCGCATGGCGCCCTAGCCTCGACCACGCCCGGCGACACGAGCATGGCCACGCGCAAAGAAGTGGAAAAAACGTTTGGCGGCGGCAGCGCCAGGGTTCAGCGGTAAAATATCTCCCCGCCCACCATGAATGAAAATATTCACGAATTAGCGGGCGGGGAAGTTTGTCTCTGGACAGATGATAACGCTTCAATTCATCTGAAAATTAGCAACAAGTTCAAAGACCCGGTTGAGTTAAATGCGAAAGAAGCTCGTGAGCTGGGAAGGTTACTTTTAGAATTGGCGGATAAAATCGACTAAAAACTATGAATAAATCGGAACTTTTTTCACTCAAAGACGAGGTAGCGGTGGTCATCGGCGCGACGGGCGTGTTGGGCGGGGCGTTGGCCGAAGGCCTCGCGGGGGCGGGCGCGAAAGTCGCCGTGCTCGGCCGCAACGAGGAGCGCGGCCAGGCCCGCGTGAAAGCCATCACGGACAAGGGAGGCCAGGCGGCATTTTTCTCCTGTGATGCCAGTGCGAAGGCGAGTCTGGCCGAGGCGCACAAAAAAATCGAGGCCGCGCTCGGCGCGCCGACGATCTTGGTGAACGCCGCCGGCGGCAACAATCCCAAGGTGACGGTCACGGCGGAAAACCCGTTCGAGAAAATTCCGCTGGAAGCGCTCAACGCCAACCTGGACCTCAACCTCATCGGCGGCGCGTTTCTGCCGTGCCAGGAATTCGGGCCGGGCATGTGCCAGCGCGGCAAGGGCAGCATCATCAACATCGCGAGCGTCTCGGCGCACCTGCCGCTTTCGCGCGTGGTGAGCTATTCCGCCGCGAAGGCCGCGGTGCTGAACCTCTCACAATTCCTCGCGCGCGAATGGGCGACGAAGGGGGTGCGCGTGAACACGATCACGCCGGGATTCTTTCCGGCGGAACAAAACCGCAAGCTGCTGTTCAATGACGACGGCTCGCCCACGGCGCGCACGAAATCCATCTGGGGCCACACACCAATGAACCGGTTCGGCGAATCGAAGGAGCTGATCGGCGCGTGCATCTTCCTCGCGGCGCACAAGGCGAGTTCGTTTGTGACCGGCACGGACATCTG
>DATHQS010000314.1:0-31480 GCA_035482455.1 Candidatus Acidiferrales bacterium
GTCATTTGAAATTCGTCATTCATGGTGGCAGTACGCTAGTACCATTAGGTTTTAGTCCTTCGTCATTTTCACGCGCGCCTGTCCGGTCGCGCCATATGTGCAAAATGTGTCGCACACCCCGACCCTACCATAGGTGGTCAAAACTTGAATTTCTCCCGGGAATGTAGAATGCAGATTTTTGCCATTTATTTTCATTTTTCCCGAGTGGGAACGGGTCCAACCAAAAAAATCCAGTAAAAATCAGAATCGCCCTGTAAAGACTGGGGATAATCGGTGTGCTAAAAAATTAGCCGGAGGCGAAATTTGCAAATTATCTGGGGAATTGAACGACTTTTGAAAATCAAAAATTGAACCGCCTTGGAGGAAACACCCTCGCCGGGATAGGTTCAACGGCAACTGAACCGCCAGAACGCGCCTGCATATGCTCCTCTCCCTGGGGGGAGAGGAAACAGGTGAGGGCGAGCGTCAAAACTAACCTTGCAGCCTGCTTTGCTCGGCTTAAATTTCCCACATGGCCGACACTCAACGCGCCCGCCAGCTTCGCCAGGTGGAAACCTGGGCGGAAGATCTCATGTGGCGCTGGTTGCGTAACCGCCGGTTCAGCCGCTACAAATTCCGCCGGCAACATCCTGCCGGCATTTACTATCTCGATTTCTTTTGCGAAGAGGCGCGGTTGAACGTCGAAGTAGATGGTGGTCACCATGGTCATCCGGATCAGCGGCAGCATGATTTGGAACGGGAAAAATATTTACAATCGCTCGGCATCAAGACCCTGCGCTTTTGGAATGCAAACCTTCGCCGTAATGCACGGGCCGTTCGTGATTCCATCTTCCATGAGTTGCAGACGCGCGCGCCTCATCCGCTGCCGAAATATACGGAGTTGCCGAAGCCGGAAGAAAATTAGTGGGACGACCGTCCTCACCCCGGCCCTCTCCTCCGAGGAGAGGGGGAACCGCTCCCCGTTTTTTCTGAAAATACCCGCGACAGGATAGGCTCAACGGCAATCAAACCACCAAGACGCCACTACATATGCTCCTCTCCCTGGGGGAGAGGAAACAGGTGAGGGCGAGCGTTACACTAACATTGCAGCTCGCATTCAAGGGCCAAAGTCAAAACCCAAACTCATCAACTCACTGATTCACTAACTCATTGACTACCCTAAAATCCCGCCACAATCCTCCGCGCGATCGCCGGAATGATCCCCTTCTCCTCCGGCCGCGTCGTGAAGATCACCAGCACCAATCGTTTTCCCGAAGCCAGCTCCACGATCGCCGCGTCATGCCGCGCCGTGCTCATGTCGCCCGCCTTCGACCACAGCTTCGCCGTCGCCGGCAGCCCGGCGCCGGTGAATTCCCGCCCCTGATAATCGGTCGAAGCCGGGTTTGTAAAATCCCGCCGCATCAGCGCCAGCATCTCCGCGCAGCGCGCCGCCGACACGCACCGGCCCGTCGCGATCTCCACGAACAAACGCGCCGTTGCATTCGTCGTCAGACAATTCCGGCTCGGCGTGAACTGGTCCACGGCCTGTTTGTCGCGGCCGTAGGGACCGTCATTCCACGTCTTGCGGTTGGCGTTGATTTCCGGATAGCCCAGCCCGTGAAAATACCGGTTCACCGCGTTCCGCTTCTCATGCCACGCCGCCAGTTCGGCGGGCGGCAATTCCGGACCGCTCGTCGTATCCGTCAGCACATCCAAAACATAACCCGTCGCCTCGTTGCTGGAATCCACGATCATGTCGCGCAAGCCCCGGCGCAGTTCGGGCGAGTCGGAAATCTTTTTGTCCTCCAGCCAGCGGTGCGTGGCCGCGAGATAAAACATCTTGATGACGCTCGCCGGATAGAACGGTTCATCCCCGCGCTGCGTCGCGCGCGGAAAATCACCGTCCAGGCTCACGAGCGTCACCGCCAGTTGCTCCGCGCGCAGCCGCTGCGGCGCGAACTCTTCCAGCACGTTTTTGACCGCCCCGTCCACCAGCGTTTGCAGCGCATCCATGCCCTGATTCTGCCCGCGTTTGACAAGGATAAAAATCAAATTTTCCCGCTTTTATTCATTTTCAAAACCGTGAAAATCTGCTTGAATTTGCTGGTGAAAATCAGCGCCCGCGCGTGCGAGCTCAAGCTCGCCAACCCGTGGAAAATCGCCAGCAGCAAAGGATCTGGCGTCCACCGGACTGTGATAGTGGAAATGACCGATGCCGGAGGTGTCTCCGCCATCGGCGAAGCCGCCCCGTCCTCCCTCTACGGCGAGTCCGTCGAGACCGTCCTGCCCGTCCTCGCCCAGCTCGACACCTCCCGGCTTTCCTTCGCCGACGTCCCCGGCAGCATGCAATTTCTCGAAAGCGTCCCAAAAATTCCCTTCGCCGTGAAGTGCGCCTTGAACCTCGCCCTGTTGGACGGGGCCGCCAAACGCGCCGGCCAGCCGCTCCACGATTTCCTCGGCCTTGGCTTCCGCGAAAATCATCACGTCACCTCCTTCAGCATCGGCATCGATTCACCGGACATCATCCGCCGGAAAGTTGAGGAGGCGGCCGAGTATCCCCGCATCAAGCTCAAGGTCGGTGACCCGCGCGACAAGGAAAACTTTGCCGCCCTCCGCAGCATCGCCCCCAACAAGCCCGTCCGCGTGGATGCGAACGAAGGCTGGAAGACCAAGGAAGACGCCCTGCGCATGATCGAATGGCTCATGGAGACGGATAAAAACATCGAATTCATTGAGCAACCCATGCCGCGCACCTCCAGCGAGGCCGATCTGAAATGGCTCAAGGAGCGTTCACCCCTCCCGATTTTTGGCGATGAATCCTGCCATACCGTGAAGGACATTCCGCGCTGCGCCGAATGTTTCCATGGCGTCAATGTAAAACTCGTCAAGACCGGCGGCGTCAGCATGGGCTTTGATACCTTGTCGGCCGCGCGCAAGGCCGGGTTGCAGACCATGCTCGGCTGCATGATCGAGACCAGCGTCATGATCAGCGCCGCCGCCCACCTCGCCGAACTGACCGATTACCTGGACATTGACGGCAACCTGCTCATCACCAACGACCCGTTCATCGGCGTCACCGCCAACAACGGCATCCTCTCCTTCGCCACCGCCAAAGAAAAACGGGGATTGCAGGTCAGTCTGCGTTAGGCATAAAGCTTAACACAATCCACGGCCTGATGTTACGTAGTGATTATTGGCAGAGTGGTCCACCACTCTCGGAATAGATTGGCGTGTTAAATTCAGTGGCGGAACTAAAGCCGGATATAGTTACACCACCGCTTTGCCGTGATGGGGTAAACCAACAACTTTCATCATCCATAACGGTGTAATCGTAACAGTAACAACGAAGCTGAATGTGGCCCGGGGAAAAAGTATAACAGTTCGAACTGTAGGCGGGTATGTAGTCATCGACAAATGTATCGTAGTAATCATCCCAAACAATGACATGCAGTTCATCCTCCAAGTCATTCGTTACGCAGAGTGTGTATTCGTCACTGCAAGGGGCAATCGCCGACTGACCACAGTTATTCGTAAGGTAGTAGTAAGGCTGGGTTTCAAAAGTTCTATTGTCAACAAACGTATTGGTACCACCCCAAAGCGTAACGGAACCAACGTCAATCCAACTGCTCAAATCGGTTGATGCCATGACTTGCCAGTGGCTTCCTGGAGTGCCGGTGATTGACAGGGAAGCGTAAGTAGTCTCCCAATCTACGTTTGTAATTGTTACCGCTGAACTGGAATCATCTGGACCAACCAACCAACGGGAAAAACCGTCGGAGTAATTCCCAAAGTCATCGTGCCCCCCCACACCGCCGTTTACAAAAACGGCATTTCCATTCGGTGCCGCTGCCAGGAATGCTAAATCTCCTACACTTATAGTGCCACCTGAAAGATTTCTCCAATCGGTCGGATAGGGATCTTGTGGATTCATCAGGCACGCTACGTTGGTCGGGAGATTCTCTACCCCATAACCCCAACCTGCAAGATACAAATGCCCATCGTTTACTGCCAGACTTAATCCCCAAGATCCCTTATATACTTCATCCCAACCGAGATAGGTAGCGGGATCTGCGACTGGCAATGATTCACCCGTCACATTGGAAAATCGCGCTAATCCATCTTGAGGAGAATAGAAAGCTCCTGCCACATAAATGTTTGTCCCTATACTGGCTATGGAGTCGATGATGTTCACATCCCAAGCCGAATCCCCTCCCACATTGTTGACAGCATCTTGGCTAATTCCTGCCAAAGCCCGCCAATTATCACCTGTCCACATGATCACATTGGTAGAAACAACGGCAGTGGCCGTTTGAACGAAATTCCCTCCAATATAAAGATTGGTTCCGTCTGCACAGAGCGCGGAAATTATTGCTCCCATCATGACACCACCAGGCAGGTATGTGTCTGGTACGGTCAATCCGCCGCCAACCACTTGCCATGATGCGCCGTCATTGGTTGATACATCCAGCATATCTAACGTTGCTCCCCCCAACTGAACCAGTTCAAAATAATCGCCATCCTCAATATAACGGCCGTACTTCGAGATTTCGAAACCGACGTAAATCCGATTACTTGAATCCACAGCAATCGTAGAAGGGAGGGCCACATTTGTGGCGGTAAAATTTTGGCCAACTGGCGACCAAAGACCGGTATTAAAATCGAATCGGGCAATTTGCACTTCATTGGTGGGCAGATATTCGCTTTGAATGTCAGCGAGATCCGAGTTGTTCCTTTCATCGGTATAACCGTCCAATCTGAACAATCCCACCGCATACAGATAATGGTCATGCACGGTCATCATGCCCGGAGCATGAACTGAACCGGATTCCCAAGCATCAATGGTTAGTCCGGGCAAAGCTTCCCATCCCCCACATTGCGTCCAACGGATTATTTCCACATTTCCGTCGCCTAAATCTCCCACGGCAAAAACCGCATTGGTGGTCGCGACTGTTGGTCCATAAGTGGTATAAAACATACCCGGATTCGCCGCATCCCAGAAAGGATATGTTTGAGCGAATAACCTCGTCATGCCGGACAAGACGAGGGTGACAATCAGTAATGTTGCTTTCATATGTTCCCTTTTTTGCGTTATCCTTTTAAGGTTTGAATCACAAACAAGCACCCAAGCCCCAACCGCTGGCCCACTGGATTCCCTAGTGTCAAAGCCAACTCCGCTTCATCATGGAATGAAACCTAATCTGGTTTTACGCCTGCTTTTCGTGTGATGCAACAAAAAATTTGAATTCCGTGTTGATATTAGCAGGCGTCATAAATAACCCGAAGTTATGTTACGTTGCATGATTACAATTTGAGGACGGCACCCGGTCTAATAAACCCACCTCGCCGAACTGACCGATTACCTGGACATTGACGGCAACCTGCTCATCACCAACGACCCGTTCATCGGCGTCACCGCCGAAAACGGCATCCTCTCCTTCGCCACCGCCAAAAAAAACGCGGACTGCAAGTCAGTCTGCGATGATGTGGACGGCATCCACCTTCTGTAAAAAATAACAACGCGGGCTGGTTACAGCCCGCGTTGTTTCACAAAAACGATCCGGCAAGCACCATCTATTTGGCAGATGTGTGCTGTTTGAGCCATATCCAATCTGGATCATTGGCATTTTGAACCAGCGGCCAAGGCTTAGGATATCCCGTAGTATTATCTGTTATGCTGTAAACGTAGGGTGTGCTGATCAAACCGCCTTTCCACTTGTGCAGTTCCGCATGTCCATCGGCAAAATTAAACCCATTCGAATGACCATGATAATTGGCGGGAACATCGGGATAATCGGGAGCATTGAGATCCATTTGCAGATAGCCATCATTCAAAGTGTACATGGATTCATCGCAGAAAATCCAGGCATCCACCGGAGCCAAACTGCCACTGTTTAAATCGCCCATTTTGGTGAACATTTTCCAACCAGGACAGCCTGGAGGCGAGCCGATTGGTACACATCCAGATATCTGGCCATTCATGGAAATGCTGCGGATGCGGTCGCCATTGTCGGAAGGAAGGTTGTCACCGGGACATTTATAGACCTTTAGCTGATTGGCAACATAAGTTGCCAGACAATTGGTGGTGTAAGCCAATTGATCGATGTTTGCGTCCGCGCTTTGCCAAGTTTCAGCCATGTTTCCGTTGCACCAACCCTGGTCGCCACCTATTTTTGCGGAGCCGCTTACTCCCAACGGCGCATTCGGAACCAGCCAGTCGCCAAAATCATTGCTATACATCTGGCAGGCGATGCCCATCTGTTTCTTGTTGCTCAAGCACTGGGTCTGAAGGGCCTTTACCTTGGCTGCGGCCAGCGCCGGCAACAACATGGCCGCCAGAATGGCGATGATGGCGATCACCACCAGCAGTTCAATCAGGGTGAATCCGCACATCTGTTCCAGGCGTTGACGCAAATGTTGCCGGGATATTTTCATAGGGTTGATTCTCATACGAACATTGCTTTGCTTTGCTTCAAAATCAAGGTGAATTGACGGCGGGTGGCAAAATATCCACCACCCGCCGCCAATTCAGTTCAGTTCATTCGGTTCTTTGAACGGATTTGTTCATTAACATCAATTATGGCTCAGCCGGTAGAACATCGTGCTGTTCGTGGTCAGCGGCACGGAATACTGGAAGCCCCCGGCATTCGTCGTGACGATGCCCGGCACGGCCACATACGGGCCGGCCACATTCACCGACTCCTGCAGGATGAAGGAATTGGTGCTGTCATAGGCGTTCGATGAGGCAAAGGCTAGGATCGCATTGGTCCCCACCACCGCCAGGCTGGAGAACAGCGGCTGCGGATCAACCACGCTGAGCGTGGCGGACACCGTCAGGCTGCCGGCCGAGTTGGTCACGAAGGCGGTGTACGTCACCGCGTCCGCCATGCCGACATTGGAGATGTTCAGGATGGCGTTGGTGACCCCGGCAAAATGGCTGCCGTTCACCAGCGGAACCCCGTTGGTCTTCCAGCGGATGCCCGTGGGCGCCGCCGCGCCGCTGGGAATCAGCGCGATTTGCACCAGGTTGGATCCGGCAAACACCGACTGGTTGGTGGGGCCGGTGATCACTTCAAGGCTGGCGACCGTGCTGGTGACCGAACCGGCCGTGTCACTGTACACCACCGAGTAGTTCGTTCCCGTCTGGACGCTGGTCAGCGACAACGTGCTCGCGATGTTCGTCGCCGCAGCGCTGTTGGTCTGCAAGGTCAGCAGCACCTTCGGCGAGTTCGTGCTCGAAATGGCCCAGACGTTGGTGATGGGCGCCGAAGCATAGCCGCCTGCGGACGTGAAGGAAACATTCGCCCCCTGGGTGACAATCAGGCTCACCGGCTGGGCGGTGATGTAAGGCGACAGCTCAAGTGCGCGGATATTGGAATAATACACAAATTCGGTGCCGGGGTCGCCGACGCTCGCATCCGGGTCCAGATAGCCCAACATGACCGTGCCGTTGGTATAAATGGCATTGGTCACGAAGGTGGCATTGGCGAAGCCGGTGCTAAAGGGGGTCAGGACCGGCGCCCCATTCACGTAGAGGGTACAATTGGTCTGCGCGGTGATTTCCACGCTGACATCCACCCATTGATCCACCGGCTCGCCGCCGGCCGGGTTTTCGGTGTTGATAAAGGGCGGATTCTTGAAGATGCCGCGTTCGGCCGAGCCGGCATTGCTGACCAGATCGGCGTTGACACCCGCATTGGGCAACCCGGGTGAGGTGAAGGCATCGAAATCGGCCGGGGTCGCCGCGTTATCCGCGGCGTCGAGGGCAAACCAGATGCCGTCGGCATTGGTCGTGCCGCTGGAGCCGGTGGGAGCGTTCCGTGAGGGACGCCAGTTGCAATTCGTGCCCGAATGGTTGACGCCGAAGATTGCGTACTCCCGGGGAATGGCCCCCGCAAAAACATTGTCGATCGCGTTATCCCAGATGGAGAGATACATGGAGAACCGCAAGGCATAGTTGCCCTGGAACTTTATGCCTTGGGGATACACGTTCACCCCGGCCGGCGTGCCCTGGTTTTTATTGACCGTCATCTTGAGCACATTCGTCCAGCCATTGGCCAGCATGGCGGGTGAGGGCGGTATGCCGTCCGGCAGCGGATATCCGAACTCCACATCAAAGTCGTTCGTTCCACCGGCATACACGCTGTTGGTACCGTTGACATAATTGGGGATGACCACCGGCATCACGGTGTTGGTGCCCAGGTTTTCGCTGGCATACGTCAGCCGCCAGTTCACGCTGTCCGCCGCATCGGTCAAGGCATCGGACCAGAACAGCACTTTGCTGCCCACGGTGTTGTCCACTTCCGTCAAGGTGATGGCATTGGTCGCTGAAACGACGTAAGCAAAACCTTCCGAGCTGGTGACATTGGTTCCGGTCACCGCATTGGTCATGGAAAGGATGATGGTGACGCCCACGGGCGGCACATTGAGATTGGCGCGTTGCACCGGGTTGCCGATGCCATTCGTGATAAAGACCTCACCCGAATTGATGAAGATGCCCGGCGAGCCATCGCTCAAAAGCGAACCGGAAAACCGCTGCGCTTGCGCCGTGTAGTCCCCCGGATAGGTCGCCGTTCCCTGATAATTGATGTTGGTGATGGTGTACCCCGCCACCGAGGTATCGCCCAGCCGCGTGATCTGGAACAGCACATAATCATTCGTCACCCCGCGGCTCATCGTGGTGCCGCTGGGCAGGACGGACAGGATCAACAATTGCGGGCCGGTGTTGATGATGCTGACGGTCGCCTTGCCCGGCGTGCCCGCCAGATTATTTGCGCCGCCCAAAACCTGGAAGATTGCCGTCAACGTTGGCCCGGAAAGCGGTACCGGCGTCGGGGTGATCTTGATATCCACCGACCAATTCCCACCATGCGTCCATGCACCCGCCGGGAAGATGACATTGGTCGGGGTGATGATCACGCCATCACCATTCGTGCCGACATTGAGTGTGTAATTATTCGTATACGTCGCCGTGCCGGATTTGGTAAAACCAACGGTCGAAGGCACGGTCAGGGTATTGGTGTTCAGGGTGATGGTGATCACCCCTGCCGTCGGGGTGCCATAACCCTGCGAAGCCGTCGGGGTGGTGGCCAGCGCGGTGGCGGACAGTGGCGGCGTAATGACGACAAACGTTCCGTTCGTGCCCGTGATGTCATTGCTGGTGACGCACGTGGCGCTGGCACCCAAGGAAAAAGCGCGCAGTTCGGCCTGTCCCGAACTGATCTTGTAAATGTTGTCGGCAAGATCCCAGTCCATTCCCCGTGAGTTGCCGCCAGACGCATCATTGATGGCGAACAGCGTGTTGTCGTCAGGTATGCCATTGGTCAATTTTGCGATCAAAATGTCATCCTGTATGCCCACCGAGGCAAAATAGGCATCATCTGGCGAAACGCGAACACCGCCATAAGGATACTGAACGGTGCTGCCCACAATATCGCCCCGCCACGGGTCGGTGATGCCACCGGTGTCGATCCAGGAAGTCCAAAGTATGTTCAAGCCCGTGGGGTCAAGGACCAAAACGTCCGGATTTGAAAGATTGGAACGGCCAAAGGCGGGAAAAATTTTGCCGTCCGGCGCAACGTCCACTTCAACGACCAATTCCGGGATGACATCCAACCCCAGATTGAAGGCATAATTGGGGCTGTTCGTCCACGGCAATGGTCCCGCGCCGATGTCGTAGCGATAGATGTTGTTATACATGCCCGGCGAAGTTCCCGGCCCATACACCAGGGCGGGGTCTTGTGTCGGGGTGGGCACCGGCATGCCGCTGTCAGCCACCCATACGACAAGATTGCTGGTGGCCAGCGAACCGGATATGTGCGCCGTCCCAAACATGTCGCCGTGAGCACGGGCGGCGATGCCTTGGTTTTCACCTACCGGACCCAAGACCAGATTGGAAGTGGTCAAATCCGGCGAGAATTGCCACAGCGCCGCATCCGCAGTCGAAAAATCACCCACGTAGACCGTGTTATCCGGTGCGACCCGCATGCGATAAGGACCGCTTGAGCCCGAGCCGGCAAATATTCCCGATCCCGTTGCCGCCACCAGATTGGTGATGAGCGGACTGAAATCGGAATTCAGCACCCACATGCCACGGGCCGGCGTGCCCGAGGGGGCAACCGCCGAATTATCGACATAAACGCGCCCAAACAAACTGCCGATCTTGGGATTTTTATTCACCGCCACAGCGCGCCCCGAACTATAGTAGGTATAATTCGTGGCGTTGTCGGCACCGGCCGCATTATCCAGGCTGAGCGTAAAGGGAACGCCATTGCCGATCTTTGTGACGGAAACCGCATAACCCGTATGGTTGGTCATGTTGAAGGTGTATTTGCCTTTGGACACGCTCAAGCCGGTGGTCACACCGTTGAAGAAGCCATTGGTGGTCCCATCCTCATACGTCACCGTGACATTGCCGCCCGCTTCATTCACATAAAAGGTGACATTGCTGCTGCTACCGTCGTAGGTCATGCAGGACGCATACGGCGTTGCGCGCAACACCAATGGACACGCCATTGCCAATGCCAGAATCACATAAAGTGAGATCCGTTTGAACGGGGTTGAGAGCTTGGGTTTGCCGGACTTGGCCATTGTCGGACTGGATTTGGGTATTATGGTTTCCATAGGGGGGCGGTTGGGTTTGGGGCAGTTGGATTTTTAAATGCTGGGTTGAAATGAATGCAGCCCGCCAGCTTGCGGGGACGTAAAGCAAGGCCTCAACGAAGGCCATGCGCCACGCGTATCTGCCAAGGGCACGATACTGTTGCTGCTGTTTTTTCTCATCATTCTCCTTCTAGCCTGACTCTGGGTCTGGCCATGAAAGCCAAACCCAACTGATTTCGTTGTGTAACGAAACTCATCCACGTTTTTACGCCCACTGTTACGGCATTGCAACAAAAAACTGAATAATCACCCTGAATATAAGCAAAATTTACACACCATCATGCAGACAGGTCGCAGAATAATGACAACTGAATTTGCTGCACATGATTTACGTTGCGGTCCTGCAACTTTATTTTGCGCCCGTAAATGTATGATCCGCCAGCGCCTCCGCCGCCAATGTCCCCAATCTCCGCCGCAGTGAAATCACGTTCCCCGCTTCCGTCGGATGATTGCGGTTCGATAAAAAAATCACGAACGTTTTTGAACCGGGATCGATCCACAACGAGCCGCCCGTCCAGCCCGTGTGACCATACGAGCCCACCGGAAAAATATTCCCGCGCGGTCCGCTATAAGGTGTGTCGATGTCCCAACCCAGCCCGTGTTTGGCCGCCATTTCCGGCGGCGTCTGCACGCTCGTCATCAGTTTCACCGTCTCCGGTTTGAAGATCCGCACGCCGTCCAGCTCGCCGAGATTCAACATCATCCGCGCGTACCGCGCCAGGTCCGGCGCCGTGATGAACAATCCCGCGTGCCCCGCCACGCCGCCCATATGCCGCGCCGTGGGATCATGCACCACCCCGCGCCACGGCTTGCCATCCACCACTTCCGTCGGCGCGATGCGCCCCAGCTTTTCTTTCGGCGGCAGATACCCCGTGTCCGTCATCTTCAACGGCCCGTAGATTTCGCGCTGCACAAAAACTTCCAGCGGCGTCTTGCTCACGCGCTGCACGATCTCGCCCGTGAGAAACAGGTTGATGTCACTGTATTTGAAAACCGTGCCCGGCTTGTTCTGCAATTTCATCGCGCAGGCTTTTCTCACCGCCTCGGCCTGGCCGTGCCAGTCCGTCGCCGTCTCGATGTCCGGCGGCAAACCGGACGTGTGCGTAAGCAATTCCTTCACCGTCACGTCATCACGCCCGTCGCCCGTGAATTCCGGGATATATGTTTTCACCGGCGCGTCCAGCGTCACCTGCCCGCGCTCCACCAGCAGCATCACCGCCGGCGTGCCCGCAATGACTTTCGTCAATGACGCCGCGTCAAAAATCGTGTCCTCCGTCATCGGCTCGCGCTCCGGCACCAGCGCGCGATTGCCGTAGGCCTTGTGATACGCCGTGCCGTTGTGCTCCAGCCACAGCACGCCGCCCGGACACTTGTTGCTGCTGATGGCCGCCATGATTGCCGCATCCATCTCCGCCAGTTTCTCAGCATGAAAGACCTCCGCGAACGACGCCGGCACCATCAAAAAGAAAGCCAGCAATGTTAATCGCAATGCCGCACCGTGAATCTTTGAACCGAAAGCAAAACATTTAACATTTAACGCCCAACTCTCAACGCTCAAGGGCATCCACCGGGCCCCCTTGAAAATTGGGCGTTGAATGTTGAATGTTGAATGTTTCAAGGCAGAGAAATGATGGGCCCGCATAAATTTGCTTTCAGTGATAGATCAGATAAGGCGCGCGCAGTTTTGTAAACTCTGCCAGGCCCGGCTGCGTCGCCGCCACGATCTTCTCCACCGGCTCGCCGCGCTCCAGCGCCTCGCGCACCGTGGACGTGCCCATCACCTTGTCGATGTAGTTCGTGTGCAGCTCCAGCTTGTCGCCGTACGTCTGTTTCACCACCGACAGGATGTTCAACGTCGTGGCGATCGGCTGGTACGCGTTCCGGTCCGTCACGTGCAACTGGCAGCCGCCGCACTGTTGTTCCTTGAACTTCGAGAACGTCGGCGTGAAATACACCTCGCGGAACTTCACGCCCGGCAGATGCAGGTCGTTCAGCTTTTTCGCCAGCACCAGCCCGTCGATCCACGGCGCGCCGAACATCTCGAACGGTTTCGTCGTGCCCCGGCCTTCCGACAGGTTGCTCCCCTCGAGGATCACCTGCCCCGGATACACCGTCGTCGCGTCGAGCGTCGGCAGGTTCGGCGAGGGCAGCACCCACGGCAGCGACGTCTCATCAAACCATTCGTCGCGCGTCCAGTTCTCCATCGGCACGACCGTGAGCTTCACCTTCTTCTTCAAAAATTTGTCATTGAACAATTGCGCCAGCTCGCCCGTGGTCATGCCGTGCCGCAACGGGATCGGATACAGCCCGATGAATGAGCTGTGCTCCGGGTATTCCAAAATCGGCCCTTCCATCGCCAGCCCGTTGATGGGGTTCGGCCGGTCCAGCACGATGAACGGGATGTCCGCCTCGGCCGCCGCCGACATCGCGTTCGCCATCGTCGCGATGTACGTGTACACCCGCGTGCCCACGTCCTGCAGGTCGAACACCATCACGTCCACCGACTGCATCATGCCCTTCTCCACCTGCTTGCCCTCGTGCTGCGTGTCGAATTTCCGCATGTATTCGTCGATGTTCGTCATCATGTCCGCCGGCGGCTTGTGCGTCTGGCCGTACAAACTGAACACCGGCAGCTTGAAATGTTCGTCGTAATAGAACGCCACGTATTCGCCCGCCTGCGCGTTGCCACGCACGCCGTGCTCCGGCCCGTACAACGCCGTGAGCGTCACCTCCGGATGCGCGCGGAACGTGTCCACGATGCTGTCCAGCTTGCTGTCGAGCCCGGTCGGGTTGGTGATGAGCCCGACGTGTTTGCCGCGGATCAGGTCCAGGCGTTTTTCGAAAAGCACTTCGACGCCCAGCTTCACCGGCGGGCGCGTGACGTTGTTTTTTTGCATGGTAGGCGTGGTTTGGCAGCCGGCGACCAATGTCGCCAGGCCGATTAAAATGGAGCGATACGGAAGTTTCATTTGTCTTTAAGGCAGCTCGTTTTGAGGTACTGCGTATATTCACCGCGACGGTAAACGGTCTCGTCATGCGTCAGGTCCGTGTGGATGAATGTCAGTTTTTCCTTCATCAAATCCGCCGGTGTGCTGTTCGTTTCCTCCAACGCCTGGAAGCCGGTGCCCCCGGCCTTGTATGCCGCCATCAATCTTTCCGTTTCGCCCTTCGTACCGCCGTGGTCCGTGTAGATGTCCAGCAGCCGGGTCCTTTGCTCCTGCTGCCAGCCCACAAAATCCTCCGTGTTCCCGTACAGCGCATCGAAGAGCCACGCCTCCTTGATTTTGTTCGCCAACCCGCCATGGTTCACGATGGCCGCCATCACATGATAGCCGCCGCTGTGGCCGGTGATGATCACGTCGCCCAGCTCAAACTTGTCCGTGCCCAGCGCGCCGCTCGCCTTCAATTTCTCCAGCGCCTCGGCCATGAACACCGCAAAACCGTTCGTGTCCTCCAGCTTGCCGCCAAAGGAATCCGGCGCGTTATGCGGCCCTTGCGGCACAATGAGGATCGCGTTCTTGCCGCTGTCAAAAAATTGCCGCGGCAAATCATACTCCTCCAGCGTGCCCGC
Source organism: Candidatus Acidiferrales bacterium (assembly GCA_035482455.1). Lineage (GTDB taxonomy): Bacteria > Verrucomicrobiota > Verrucomicrobiia > Limisphaerales > UBA11358 > UBA11358. The sequence goes on from DATHQS010000314.1 coordinate 14,210, forward strand.
CACCGTGTGGCGCCAGCCGTGGAAATGCACCACGAAATCAATCTTGTCCGTCACGCGGAAACCCTTTGGGATGAAAAACGCCACCGTGCTGTCCGAATAATTTTCAGCGGCTGTATAACGCTGGTTGTTCCGCGTGCGTCCCTGCGCGCGCGCCGGATGCGGGAACGGCGCGGAGACGAACTGCGTCACCACCGTCGTGCCCAGCGCCGCGTACGTCTGGTCCGTCAGCTCCTGGCTGCGGCCCGTGAACTGCGCCAGCATCACCGCGATGTCATCCAGTTCATCCGTCCGCTTCCGGTTTGGCGCCCCGTCATAGCGGTTCAGCATCAGGCTGAACACCAGCTTCTCGCCCGCCGCCGTCGTCACGAACCCTGAAAGGGAGTTCACCCAACGCAACGTGCCCGTCTTCGCGCGGACATTCTGGAACGCCGCGGTGTTTTTCATCCGTCGCCGCAGCGTGCCGTCCACGCCGCCAATGGGCAATGCCGCGAGGTAGTCTTCCGACTCCTTGTGCCGGTACATGAACTTGAGCAATTCCACCGAGGCGTTCGCCGTCGTCAGGTTGTTGCGTGAAAGCCCGGAGCCTTCGTCAAAATGCACGTCCTCCGCGGGCAGATCGTTTGTTTTCAGAAACGCGTCGAGCGCCACCAGCGCCAGTTGCTCGGACGTCATCCACGCTGGCGTGTCCGCGGTGCGTGTCGTTTCGCCCGTGTGCTCAAAGACCAGGTCCGTCTCCAGGTTCTGCGACGGCTTCAGGTAATCGCGCACCAGTTCGCGCAGCGGCGGCGACGTGACCTCGCCGATCTTTTCCTGTGCCACCGGTGCGGCGTACGGCCACGCGATGACCCGCGCCGCGCCAGCCACCTTGATGTCATGCTGCTTCAGGGCTTCCTTCAACGACGCCGTGAACCATTCCGCCGGTCGCAGCATCGGCATCTCCACCGTTTCTGGTGCGCCGCCCGCCGGCAGCGAGCCAAAGAGGTGCACGACAGTTTCGCCGCGAAAACGATGCGCTTCGATCCGCCGCGCCGCGCCATTGGTGGCCGTGGTGGTCTGGTTGTCCAGTTGCAGGCCGGTGAAGGGATCCATCACCTTCAACCCGCACGGCTCGCCCACCTTGCCGCCGGGCGTGACGCGGATGGTTGTGAAATTGTCATTGAGCGTCAGTGCGGAGATTTCCCCGCCCTCGGAAGATTCCAAATCATCCACCGTCCAACTCCCGCCCTGCGGTGGCGAACGGAAAAACGTCGTGTCACCCACCAAATCGCCCGTCACGCGCTTCACCCCGGCGTTGGTCAAGGCGGTGATGAACGGCGTGAACGCGTCCCAGAAATTCGTCCCGTGATGCCGCTCGTTCCAGCTCGGGTCGCCGCGCCCGCTGATCACCAGGTCGCCATGCACCGTGCCCCTCGCATCCGGCTTCGCCGTCGCCAGGATGGGCGTCACGATCCGGTAATCTCCGCCGAACCGGTCCAGCGCCAGCGCGCTCGGATACATCTTGCTGTTCGACGCCGGGCTCATCAGGCGGTTCGTGTGCACCTCAAAAAGCACCTTGCCCGTGTCCAGCGACTCGATCTTCACGCCCCACAATGCGCCGCTGAAGCGAGGCGCCTCCGTGTGGGCGGCCAGTTGCGCGCGCAGCTCCTCCAGCGTGTGCGCGGTGGGGAGGTTCGCATCCTGCGCCCGCAAAAAGTTCACGGCGCAAAGACACACGAGTCCAGTCAGAAAATTTTTAAAGCGGTTCTCCTTCATAGCAATCGCTTGCCGCGCATCTAATCCTGTTCCCGGAAAAATTGCAACCATAACCCGCGCGACCGCACAAATCGTCCTCGCCCCCTGTCGCGCCGAAGCCTTGGCGAAGGCGGACCGTCCTCGATTTTTCAAGCCTGCCGCCATACAACTGTTTATGGCTGTTAATCACTGTTAATCGTTGTTTTTCTTTGATGCCTGGCGCCCTCCGCGTCTTGCCGGTTCCAAAATAATTTTTAAAAAGTGCTTTGAATTCATTTGAATTGATTTGAAACGGTTTGAATCCCTTTGAATAGATGCCCGTGTGGGCTCGCACCGTGGCGCATTTGATGTTTGGTGCTTGGAATTTCTCTGGAGCTTGGAGGTTGGACGCTTGGAGCTTTGCCGGCCCAGACGCCGGACTCGAAACCCGGGATCCGAATCTCGGATTCCGCATCCTGCTTCTCGCATCCAACATCGGCTTTGCGCCTTTCATCCCTCCCTTGTATCACACCTTTTCGAAACCTGTATTTCTCCCGGGAATGTAGAATGCAGATTTATGCCATTTATTTTCATTTTTCGGGAGTGGGAAGGGGGTCCGACCGGAAAAATCCCTGGAAAATCATAATCGCCTTGTAAAGATTAGGGATAATTAGTTTCTTAAAAAAGGTGACCGGGTCAAAAATTGCCGATTTGCTGGGGAATTGAAGGATTTTTGAAATCAGAAAAACGCGGAGCGCCAAGTAGATGACAGCTCCGCTTTGAAAATGGAGCCAATGAGTGGGATTGAACCACCGACCTACGGTTTACGAAACCGTTGCTCTACCACTGAGCTACATTGGCTTGCTGGGTGAAGACGGGCAGACACCTGCTTTTCAACAGCGGAAACAAGATACGCGTTTTGCCCCCGACCGAAAGCAAAAAATGGCGCGTTCTGCACCACCATTCCCCCATCCTTGTCCGGCCGCACCCTACACGATCTCCCAAGGCGACCAACCCGGCCGAACGCCTGCAATATTTCTGAAAATGCCCTAAAGAAAACTTCAACCCGTCCGATTTATAAGGAGTTAAGAGTTCAAATTTAACTTGGCAATACTGGATAATATTATGAAACGGGCATTTATCATTTTGGCGCTGCTGGCCTTGACCGGCCTGGAGTTGCGCGCGGACAACACCTTCACGGCCACCTACGTTGACACCGACGGTCTCGACCAGATCGGCTCGCAGAACAACATCACCTTTTACTTCAACTTCGACCCCGCCGGTGACACCACGTGGACCTGGGCGGTGTTCGGCTGGCAGAACAACTGGTATTTCTGCAACTACACCGGCGACGTCTGGGGCGCATTCACGCCGTTGACCGATGATGGCACGAACATCTCCTTTACCACCGACCAGTTTGGCGGTGTATCCCCGGATTGCGTCACCGTGGGCAACTCGATCACCAATGTGATGTTCGCTGAAGGCGCCTCGGCGGTCTACATCAACCTGAATCTCGATCCGAGCGGCACCAACCTGCTCAGCGATGCCGCCTCGGTCACGAACGGAGCCATCCCCCACGTGACCATCATCACTTTTCCGCCAGTGGCGCCCGCCATGCAGTTGACCGGACAGTTGTTGGGCAACGGGGATATGCGTTTGACCTGCGGCGGCATCTCCGGCACGAACTATGCGCTGGATCGCACCTTCAATCTCGTGGCCCCTGCCTGGGTGCCGCAGGCGACCAATATCGCCGGCGCGAATGGACTGGTGATCTTCACCAACACGCCCGATCCGACCGCCAACAATTTCTGGCGTGTCCGCTCCGTTCCGTAAAAATCTTCAGCTACAGCAGTTCTGTGTCGCGGGCAAACCGATCCGGTTTGCCCGCGCTGCTTTTATTTTACGTCAACTCGTCCCCCACCAGATCGCACTCTCAAACCTCCCTTCGATGCCTTTCTTGATACTGCCAGTCCTCAAAGGGGCGGCGACAGGGAAAGCATACAATTTTCTCTTCTTTTTCGTGCAGTGACCGCACGCAAAATTATCCAAGGTTTTTTGAAGCTGGTTTAAGCCGAAAAAATACCGGCGGAACAGCTTACAAACTTACAGTTCTGGCAAAGACTTGCCCTCCTTTTCTGTCCAATATCCATGCACATTTTTACATTACAACCCTTTGTTATATTGCATTTTACAAAACTTTAGCTTTTTATTTAAGTTAATTTTCCGTTTTGATATTGCATTGGCGTGGTTTTAGCTTTTACACTCAGTTTGACAGGTAACCCAAGATGTAATTCAGAACTGATTTCCCAAAAACGTAGTGGGGGGCGGTGTTTTAAAGGGTGAGAAAGTGCGGTTTCGGTAATTAGAAGGTGCGGTTTTTAGAAGGCCTGTGAGGATTTTTAAAAGCACGCGCAATTATTTCCAAGGGTGTGAACTACATTTTTGACAGGCAATTTGCCGTATTGATTGTGATGTGATATGCATGCGAAACAGTTGAAAAAATCGTTCCTTTTGCTTCTGGCGTTGCTGTCCCTTGCGGCCGCCGGAACCAAGGCCTTCGCCGACGCCACCGTCACCACCGACCAACCCGATTACCCGCCCGGCTCCACCGCGCAGATCACCGGCACCGGTTTTCAAGCTGGCGAAACTGTCCAACTGCAGGTGCTCAATATCACCGACCCCTCTGATGTCGGCGATGAACACGCCCCATGGACCGTCACCGCCGACACCAACGGCAATATCAGCACCTCTTGGTACGTCACTCCGGACGAAGCCGGCATGACCTTGCAGCTCACGGCCACCGGATTGACCTCCGGCAACGTGGCACAGGAAATCTTCGCGGACGGAAGTGTTACCGCCATTAATCCGGGGCCTCAAACTGGAACGCTCACTTTTGGCACCTCGGCGGCCGCAACCTACACCATTTCCTTTAGCCATTCCGGCAACGCCAGCTACTCCGGTCTGAACGTATCCGGCCTGCCGACCGGGGTCACCGCCGGTTTCACCGCCACCGCCGGATCCGGCAATGGGCCCCCGGATGTGACTTTGACCGTCACCAATGCGGCCACGACACCGGCCGGCACCTACACCATCACCATCGCCACCACCAGCCCGACCTTGACCTCGACCGCCACGCTCACGATCGGCCAGGCCGCGCTCAGCGTCACCGCCAACAACGACAGCAAGACCTACGGCCAGACCAAAACCTACGGCACCGGCCAGACCACCTTCACCTCCTCCGGCTTGAAAAACGGTGAAACCATCGGCTCGGTCACCATCACTGCCAGCGGCGGGACCAACGCCAATTCCGCCGTAACGACTTATACGCTGACGGCCAGTGCGGCGACCGGCGGCACTTTTGGGGCCACCAACTACACCATCACCTACAATACCGGCACGCTCACCGTGAACAAGGCCGCCCTCGGCCTCACCGCCAACAACGACAGCAAAACCTACGGCCAAACCAAGACCTACGGCACCGGCCAGACCACTTTCACTCCTTCCGGGTTGCAGAATGGCGAAACCGTTGGCTCCGTGACCATCACCGCCAGCGGCGGCACCGCTGCCAACGCGGCCGCGACCACCTACACTTTGACGCCCAGTGCCGCCACCGGCGGCACCTTCACCGCTGGAAATTACACCATCACCTATAACGCCGGCACGCTCACCGTGAACAAGGCGGCGCTGAGCATCACGGCGAACAACGACAGCAAAACCTACGGCCAGACCAAGACCTACGGCACCGGCCAAACTACCTTCACCCCCTCCGGTTTGCAAAATGGCGAAACTGTCGGTTCCGTCACCATCACCGCCAGCGGTGGCACCAACGCCAATTCAGCCGTGACGACCTATACGCTGACGCCCAGTGCGGCCACGGGCGGCACTTTCACCGCCGGAAATTACACCATCACCTACAACACCGGCACGCTCACCGTCAACACCGCGGCGCTCGGCATCACCGCCAACAACGACAGCAAGACCTACGGCCAGACCAAGACCTACGGCACCGGCCAGACCACCTTCACCCCTTCCGGTTTGCAAAATGGTGAAACCATCGGCTCGGTCACCATCACCGCCAGCGGCGGTACCAATGCCAATTCCGCCGTGGCGGGTTATACGCTGACACCGGGCGCAGCAACGGGCGGCACCTTCACCGCCGGTAATTACACCATCACCTACAACACCGGCACGCTCACGGTGAACGCAGCCGCGCTCAGCCTCACGGCCAACAACGACAGCAAGACCTACGGTCAGACCAAGACCTATGGCACCGGCCAGACCACTTTCACTCCCTCGGGTCTGCAAAACGGTGAAACCATCGGCTCCGTCACCATCACCGCCAGCGGCGGCACCAGTGCCGGTGATGCTGTCGGGACTTATACGCTGACACCCAGCGCGGCCACGGGCGGAACCTTCGCGACCGGCAATTACACCATCACCTACTTTAACGGCACCTTGACGGTCAGCATGGCAACCACCTCTGTCGGCATCTCCTCGTCCCAAAATCCGTCGGGCTTCCAGGCTGGCGTGAGCTTCACGGCCACCCTGCCGTCGGATGCCACCGGCAGCGTGATCTTTCTCGCCAGCAACGTGGCGTTCAGCACGAATACGTTGAGCAGTGGCAGCGCCACGAGCTTGGTGACCACCTCGTTGCCGCGCGGAACGAACTCCATCAAAGCCCAGTATGCGGGTGACGGCAATTATACCGGCAGCACCAATTTCATGGTTCAGATCGTGACCAATCATCCGCCGGCGGCGACGGTGATGTTTGTCGCCCGGAATTCCGGCGCCAGTGTTAAAATTTCCCTCTCCGATCTGGCGACCAATTGGAGCGATGTTGACGGCGACACCGTGACGCTGTCCGGCATCAACCTCACCACCACCAACGGGGGAACCCTGATCACCAACAGCACCCTGATTCTCTATCCGAAGGCTCCGACCGCCAACGACCAGTTCACTTACAGTATCTCGGATGCTCACGGCGGGACAAACATCGGCATTGTGAACGTGGTCCTGAACGGCACCACTTCGAGCGCCCTTTCGATTGCGTCGATCACCGGCAGCAACCCGACGGCGGTGAAGGCCTTCGGCATCCCGGCTTACACCTACATCATCGAACGCTCCACCAACATGGTCTCCTGGGTGCCGATTTCCACCAACACGGCCGCCAGCACTGGTGACGTGAACGTGATCGACAACTTCAGCGATCTTGGCGGCGTCCCGCCGACATCGGCCTTCTATCGCCTGAGCTGGCACCCGTAAGGTTAGAGCCGTAGGAAGATCTTCCGCTGGTACAAAAACCGCGCGAACCAGAGGAACAGCAGCACACCCACGCACGAACTCACCAGTTCGCCGCAACCCGCTGCGACATGCGTGTTGAAAAAACTGTTCACCGGCCCGCCCGTCAGCCGCCGCGCCAGCTTCTCGAAGCCGAGGCCGCCCATGAAGTTGCTCGCCAGATAGAGCGTGATCGGGTTCATCCCGATCCAGATGAACGGCTGGCACCACCTCTGCCATTTCTTCACGTCCACGATGTAATAAAACAACCCCAGCAGCATCGCGCTGTAACCACCCGCCACCAGCACGTACGAAGAAGTCCAGAGCTTCTTGATGACCGGCATCTCCAGGTTCCAGGTCCACCCCAGCGCCGCGCTCACCGCACCCGCGCCGATGAGGCACAGGGCCGTATTCGGCACCGGCACCGGCCGGCTCCGCAGGAACAACCCCGTAAAAATCCCCAGCAACCCTGTCACCAGCGCTGGCATCGTGCTCAAAATCCCCTCGGGATCATAAGTGCCGTCATATTTGCGTCCCGGCAGGTATTTTTGATCGAGGTAATTCACCAGGTTCACGCCTTGGATGTACGAGCCTTTGATCATCACGGTGCTGTCCATGTTGAGCTGGCTGACATCCTTGAAACCCGCCTCCTTGGTGATCACCGCATCGCCACCCGGCACCGGGCGCACATCCGGAAACGGCACCTGCGCCAACAGCGCCCAATACCCCAGCAACAGCGCCGCTGCCACCGCCGCCATCACCCGCACATTGCAGAAGATGAACAGCAGCCCGCCGAACGTGTAGCAGATCGCGATGCGGTTCAGCACCCCCATGAGCCGCATGTCCGGCCACGGGTTGGTGAAGCCGCCGGAATAGATCAGCGCCACGATGAACAGCAGCACGCCGCGGATCAGCACCCGCTTCACCGCCGCCGCGCGCCCCTCGCGCTCGATGATTTTGGTCAGCGAAAAAACCGTCGAAACGCCCATGATGAAAACGAACATCGGGAAGATCAGGTCATAGAAATGGAACCCCGCCCATTCGGCGTGATCCAATTGGGTGTAAAAAAATTTCGTCACCGCATTCTGTCCCATCGTGTGAATCGCATAAACGAGCGAATCCGCCCCCAAGATCCAGAACATGTCGAAACCCCGCAACGCATCGAGGGAGGTCAGGCGTTGTGATTCGGGCATGGCACGGGTGCCGGCTTTGTTTTCGGACATAAAAAATGCTTCCTTAATGGCTGTTCCGCTCTGCGTGCCTGAATTTCAGGATATTCCCCCGCTTTGTCGAATCAAAAAACGTCTAACCGTCCAAAACCACCGGAGCGCGGGTCTGTGACCCGCAGGACCTTCGTCATGCAGGAGACTTGCGGATTGAATGTAAACGTCTTGGAAAATTTGGATGTTCCTGCGGGTCACAGACCCGCGCTCCGGAAACTGCGGTCATCCTCATCGTCTGGGAAAACCTGGCGTTTCATCCTCCCGGCGAAAAAGAAAAGTTGTGGCCATCGCCGCATTTTTGTAACAAGCAGCCCATGAAGGAAGCCGTGTTCCGTCCTCTGGTTGCCGCGTTGCTTGCTGCCGCCTTGTCATCGCGCGCGGAAACTCCCTTGGAAACCGCCGTCCTCTCCGCCGTGCGCGACGCGCATTTCGAACACGTCATCGATTTCGGCGCCGGTAACGAAAGTCATCCGGTGAAGGCCCACCTCGGCACGAACGCACAGACCATCGCGCATCCGCCCAACGTCAACGTCGCCGTTCTTCAGTTCGATGCCGCCGACAATCTCGTGGACCGCGCCTATATCCTGCTTTCGCGCGATTATCCGGACGGCCTTGTCGTGCCGCTCGACCCCGACACCGGCCCCGTCAGTGTGCATTTTCTCCGCTGGGACATCGAACGCTCTGATGGCGGCACATTTTCTTCCGCCGATGGCCATCAGCTCACCACCAAGGGCTGGACGAACAACCCGCCGTTGACCGCCGCCGATGACCTCGTTCCCGGCCGCACCAATGCGCCCTATCAGTTCATGGTTCCCTACCCCGCATCGCTCTTCAAAAGCATGGCCGCCTTCCACGTCATGCGGATGATCGATGCCGGCAAGCTCACGCTCGACACCGGATACACCTACGAAACGGACGGTGCCAAACCCGACTCTCGCAAAATCCGAGACTGGCTCGACGGCATGCTCACGGTCAGCGACAACCACTGCACCAGTGCTCTGCTGAAAATGTTCCATGACAAAAACGAGATCGAACCGTTCAACGCCGAATTTCGCGAACTGAACCTGCCCACCTTGCAGATCAACGCCACCGACCCCAAAACCGGTCGTGGCTGGAGCACAGCCCAAATCAACCTCACCGCCTACGACATCGCGCGGATGTTCCGGCTCATCGCCGGCGGCCCTGGCGTCTTTTGGCACGATGCTCACGGCCAGCCTGTCACCGAAAAAATCCTGTCCGACTCCTCGCGCGCGTTCCTGAAGAAAACCCTGTCCGACCAGGTGTTCAACGATTGCCTCACCACCATCAACCTCACCGGCGTGAAAAATGTCCGCCCCGGCATCCCCAGCCGCGTCTCCGAACGCTGGATCAATCCCACCAACGGCCATGTGTGCATCCATGACGAGGATTTCGGCGCAGATGTCCGCAGCGCCAACGCCGCCGCCGAACTGAACTTCGCCCACAAGACCGGCTTCACCTTCAACTACGGTGCCGATGCCGGCATCGTCACCTCGCTCCCCGGCCAGCCTTTCCGCCATTACATCATCGCCTTCGTCGGTAACCTGGGCTTCCGCTACGCCGATGAAGTTTTCGCCGCGAACAAGACCTTCCCCGCCCTCGCCCAGGTCAGCCCCATCGTCTATTCCCAGCGCATCCCCGCCCTCGGCCAGGCCATCGACGACGCACTGATAAAACTTTCCGCCGACAAAAAATGATTCGAATCCACCAAGACGAAGGTAGGGACGGCGCGCTGCGCCGTCCCCGTCGCCGAGCGCAGCGTCAGGCGACGGAACTGGACCCTTCTAAAACCAGGCCGCGCCTTTTTGCCAGGACACAGGGGACGTTTCCCCCTCTCCTTGGGTGAGGGAGGTCGTTATCTCCAAATTTCCGATGTTTCAAAAATTTCCCTGTCATTAATATTACAATCTAAAATAATCCCCCGCATGAACTCGTTGCTCAAGCCCGACCGCCTCAATTTCGGTGACACCATCGGCATCATCGCGCCCGCCAGCGCGCCGCCCGACCCCAAGGCCATCGACCGCGCCGCCGCCGCGCTCGAACGCTTCGGTTTCAAGCCCAAGCTCGCCAAAAACGTCCGTGCCCGCCTCGGCTTCATCGCCGGCACCGACCGCGAACGCGCCACCGATGTCATGGCCATGTTCACCGATAAAAAGGTGAAAGGCATGATCTGCATCCGGGGCGGCTACGGCGCCGGCCGCATCCTCGACCGGCTGGATTACGGCCTCATCCGGCGAAATCCAAAAATCCTTTCCGGCTACAGCGACATCACCGCGCTGCACGGCGCGCTGTTGAAACATGCGAACCTCCTGTCCATCCACGCCCCCATGCTGAACGGCGCGCTCGCCGACCCCAAGGTGCCCGAGTTCACCAAAAAATCTTTTTTTCGCACCGTCATGGAAGCCAAACCTTCCGGCAGCATCTGCCAGGGTTACACCGGGAAAACCGTTTTCACCCTGCATCGCGGCGTGGCAGAAGGCCGGCTCGTCGGCGGCAACTTGTCGTTGATCTGCGCCAGTCTTGGCACGCCGTTCGCCCCGTCTTTCAAGGGCAAAATCCTTTTCTTCGAAGACATCAGCGAACTCCCCTATCGCCTCGACCGCCTGCTCACCCAATTGTGGAACGCGGGGATTTTCAACCAGGTCGCCGGCGTGGCAGTCGGGGTGAATGCCGATTGCGACGGGCCTAAAGGCAAGGTTAAGGAATATCGGCAAAACGGTGCGGATGTGGTGAAGGAACGTCTCTCAACCCTGAAGGTGCCCGTCGTCATCGGCCTGCCCTTCGGCCACGTGGACTTGAATGCCACGATCCCCGTCGGTGCCCGCGCCCGGCTGGACGCCAACCAAGGCGACCTCATCATCACCGAATCAGCGGTGAGATAAGTTGCGGCGGTAGGGCGCGTCGCTCCGCGCGCGCCGCTGTTGAAATCAAGGCGTTCTTATTTCCCCAGAAGGTGGCGTGGGCATCAAGCCTGCCCTCAATTCTTCTGTTCATCTAAAAAAGTCAGCTTCACGCCGCCCTCTTTTGGTTTGGAAAAACTGTCGAGCAACGTCGGTGCATTCACCGGCGCGGGGGAAATCTCTTTTTTAACTTCCGGCCTTTGCGGTTCCAGCGCGGAACGCAGCGCGCCCTCCACCAGTTGCGCGCAATGAATTTTCATCGGTGGCAGCGGCCCCAGTTCACCAGCCAGTTCCTCGGTCTTCATCGCCAGCGCCTCCTCGGCGGTCTTGCCCCGGATGAGCTCCGTTGCCAGGCTCGCCACCGCGATGGCCGTTTCACAGCCGAACGATTGGAACGTCGCGCGGTCGATCACCTTCCTGCCGTTCTGCTCCTTGAACTTCACCCACATCCGCAGCATCTCGCCGCAATCCGCGTTGCCCACGGTGCCGATGGAATCCGCGCCCGCCATCTCGCCCATGTTCTGGGGATTGGCCAGCGCGGCCTGGATGCGTTTCTGCAAATCTTCGTTCATGCGCGGTTCATTCTGACAAATTGTCGATCTTCTTCCCGATCTTGTCGGAAGTCTTCTTCGCCACGTCGCCCACCTTGTGGGCGGCATCCGCCACGTGTCCGACCACGCGCTCAGTCACGTTCTCCGTCGCGTCCACGACTTTTGTGGCATGATACTTCAGCACGGTCGCCAGATGGTCCACGTGCTCCTCCGTCTTGCGCACAATCTTGAGCTCATGCTTGGGCTCGGGCTTGGCCTCGGCCTTGGCCGGTGCGTCCGTATCGGCGGCCCGGGCATTCACGCCCAGCAGGCTCAGCGCCACCCCCGCGCATAGCGGAATGAAGATTTTCACGGTTTTCATAACGGTTTCTTTGACGTTTTGATTCGGCGGCTGTTCAATCAGCACTGGTAAATATAATTGGATTTTGCCTGTGCGCCACCACTCATTTCTTCAACCCCCGCTGCCACAGATCGAAATGGTACAGCGCCACCACCACCAGTGAATGCCCGATCTTCTCATCCGCCACGAGTTGCGGCACTTCCGCCACCGGCACCAGGTGCGTGGTCAGGTCCTCGCCGTGGTCAAATTCCACATCATGCTGCAGGCGGCAGTTCTCGATCAATACCGTGTACGTCTGGTTGTTCAGGATGGCCGGGTTGGACCAGATCTTTCCCAGCAGCCGGGCGTTCTCGCCCGCGTAGCCGGTCTCCTCGCGCAGTTCCCGCACCGCCGTGGCCACCGGATCGGTCTCGCCCGGATCCATCATGCCGCCGGGAATCTCCAGCTCCACCGTCTGCGACCCGATGCGGTATTGTTTCACCATCACCAGTTCGCGCGCCGGCGTCAGCGCAACGACATTGACCCAGCCCACGGTGTCGAGCACGTAAAAATCATGTTCCTTGCCCGTGCGCGGATTGATGCAGATGTCCGAACGCAGCTTGAAGATGCGAAAGTCACCAACGGGTTTGGAACCGGTTTTTTTCCAGGGTGTGATCATGAGAATTTGAACTGCGCGTTGCTTTTAGAAACCTTTGGCTTTGGCCGCCCATCCCTGCCGCATCAGCGTGAGCAGGTGTTTCAAGGCATCCTCGTAGCTGCCGCCCTTCTCGGCGGCGAGCTGATGCGCACGCTTGTCGAGCTGCGCGGCCATCTCGGCGGACTTGTCCGCCGGACAACCGAGCGCAACGAGGACCTTGGCAAGCTGGGCGGTTTCCACGCCGTAATTTTAACCACGCCCAGCCGCCCATGCCCACACAATAAAAAAGGCGCGGAAGCTGGTTCCGCGCCTTGAAAATGACCGCCGGCAAGCTCACCGCCACTGTTTCAGAAATCCTTAAAATCACCATCCATCGGAATTTCACTCCGGCGCTTGTCTGCCGCCACGGTTGCTTTGGCCGGATGGCCGTTGCCATTCCCGTGCCCATTGCGGCTCTTTACCGGTGCGACGTGCTTTGCCGGCGGCTTGGGCAAATGAGCGTGCCGGACATGAACTTCAGCCAGGTGAGTGGTTGCATCGCACTTGCCACCCACGAGCTGCAGCAGGTCGGCCACGGACTGCTTCATCACCTGCGCCTGGGAACTCAGCTCCTCTGCCGCGGCCGCGCTTTCTTCCGCGGTCGCCGCGTTGCTCTGGGTTAATTTGTCCATCGCGCCGGTGGCCTGGTTGATCTGCGCAATGCCCTCGGTCTGTTCGCGCGAAGCCCCGGCCACTTCAGTCACCAATTCATCCACCTGCCGCACCTTGCTGACAATTTCATTCAGGGCCGCCGCCACTTTGCTTGTGATTTCCACGCCTTGCCCGGACTTGGCGATCGCGCCTTCGATCTTGCCGGAAGTTTCCTTGGCCGCCTGCGCGCAGCGTTGCGCCAAATTCCGCACCTCATCTGCCACCACGGCAAAACCCATGCCCGCTTCCCCGGCCCGCGCCGCCTCGACCGCTGCGTTCAATGCCAAAATGTTCGTTTGAAAAGCGATCTCATCGATCGTTTTGATAATCTTGCCGATGTCATCGCTCGAAACCTTGATGGCCTCCATCGCGGCGGCCATGGTCTGCATATCACCGGCTCCCTTGTCAGCGGCAGCCCGCGCCTCTTTGGCCAGTTCGTTGGCCTTCAGCGCGTTCTCGGAATTGCGTTTCGTCATCGAGGACATTTCTTCCAGTGATGAACTGGTTTCTTCCAACGATGAAGCCTGCTGGCTGGCGCCCTCGGCCAACGTCTGGCTCGCAGAGGATACCTGACCGGAGGCGGAAGCCACCTGTTCGGCACCTTCGTTCAACGCATTGGCCACCGTGGTCAGCACCCGGTTTGAATTCCGGATGATCAGATAGGCCACAGTGATGCCGACCAGCAATGCGCCGATCAGCCCCACAATCATGGTCCAGGAGGACGCGGCAAGTTTCTCCTTCGAGGTGTTGGCCGCTTCCACGGTCCGCTGCATGCCCGTGGCCTCGATGTCTGTGGCCAGCGTATCCAGTTGGGTGGCGGTCGCCAATCGTTGCTTGCCGATCTCCACGAGGGCCGCGTTATCGTCCATGGTCTGCTTCATCGCGTCACGGTAAGCATGGGCGTCTTCTTCTACCTTCTTCAATTCCGCGATGTCTTCCGGTACCACGAGCAGCGCCAGGAGCTCGTCAAATTTCTGGTCCATGTCGCCAAAGCCTTTCAACCCTTCCTCGATCAGCCGCGGATCGCGCACCGCCAGCGATTTGAAGACCGCGATGCGTGCGGCGTTGCCCTCGCCACGGATGGCATTCGCCAGCGCCAGTTTATCGGCACGTTGCTGGAGCCTGGACGCCTCCGCGAAGGCCTTGATCTCGTTTGCCTGCTTCACCTTCTGCCCGGCGATCAGCTTGTCGATGTTGACGATGAAGTCCGCGGCGGCCTGGTTCAGCTTGTCGCGGCTGTCCAGGATATCCTTGTTCTTGGCCTCGGTCTGGGCAATGAGCCCCTCGTAAGCCTGCAGCAGCGGTTCCAAGTCTTTAAGGGCGGCCCGCAGCTTGACCAGTTCCGGATGCGCATCGGACAGCTTTTGAGCGGCCTGCTGCTGCGTATGCGCCGCCGTCAGGGCCTTGCGCGCCGCATCCAGATAGGCGGCATCTGCCGTGAACCCGTAGCTGCGGATGCCGAGCTGGGCATTGGCGATGGCATCCTGCAAATCACTCGCAATGACCGTCTCCGGCACATAGCCCTCGGCCAGCGTCCGCGCCTGCGTTTGCACCGCCGCCATGTTATAGACGGCCACGCCGCCCAGCGCCGCACAAATCAGGATCAACGCCGCGAAGCCCAGTGCGATTTTTTTCCCGATGGTCATGTTTTTCATAATGATATTTTCCCCTTCTGAGAGAATGGATTTGCGGTCAGGTATTTACTTGAGAATTTCAATCTTGCCCGTGGCGAGATCGTAGCGCGCGGCGACGATGGTCAGGTTCTTGTTGGCGGCGGCTTCCTTGAGGAACGGCTCCACGTGCGACAGGATTTCCGCCGACCGCTGCGCGTTGGCCCGCACGGCGTTGTCCACCTTGTCGCCCGGAAGATTTTTCACCTGCTCCAGGACCGGTGCCAAGTCATCGGTGATGCTATGGATGTGCCCCGGCACTTCCCCGCCCGCGACCGCCGCGGAAACCGCCCCGCATTTTTCATGACCCACCACGATGATCAAGGGGACATGCAGATGGTCCACCGCATACTCCATGCTGCCGATCACATGATCGTCCAAAACGTTGCCCGCGTTGCGGATCACGAACAGATCCCCCAGGCCCTGGTCGAAGAAAAGTTCCGGCGAAACACGTGAATCCGAGCAGGTCAGCACGATGGCGAAGGGATTCTGGCCGCCGGCCAGCGCCTGGCGGCGTTCAATCGTTTGGTCCGGGTGGATGGACTGGCCCGCCACAAAACGGGCGTTGCCCTCCAACAACCGTTGCAAGGCCTGTTCACCCGTGAGTTTGACGGCGGCGGCCGGGGCGGCCACCGCCGGAGCCGGAGCCGCGTTGGTCTCCTCTGCGTGTGCCACCCACATGCCACACTCAAAGAGGATGACAAAGAGGATTGCGGCCAACAACGAACGGAAGCCAGGGCGGCTAGCTTGATTGATCATAAATTCACTTTTTGATTCAGGTCTAATGGGCGGGTTTATCGGGGTACGGCTTCCGCGAAACCCTTCCTTTGAATCCATCGGCGATTAATATCGGCACTGAACTAAAAAAATCGTTTGAGCTACGTAGATTTAGCCCGTTTTCTTGGAGGTTTTTAGGAATTTCCACCCCTGCACTGGCTGACTTTGTCGCCCATAAGTGTCACATTAAGAGGCATTTTCCCAATCCAATCCCATTACCGTAATGGCGGTCTCCTGCCCGGTGGTTTGCCGCTGCGGTGTGATAAATAAAAAAGGCGCGGAAACTGGTTCCGCGCCTTGAAAATGACCGTCCTGAAACTTACTTCGCCCCGGCCTCAACGATGCTCACGCTCACCACGCCGATGCGTTTGAGCGGCTTGCTCGATTCGCCGGAATTGCTCGCCCCCACGGACGTGCTGGCGATCTTCGCGAGCACTTCCTCGCCCTTGATCAGCTTGCCGAAGGCGGTGTACTGCCGGTCCAGGAACGATGCGTCCCCGTCGCAGATGAAAAACTGCGAGCCGGCCGAATCCGGGTTGGAACTGCGCGCCATCGAGATGACGCCACGCTGATGCTTGCGCTCGTTGAACTCCGCCTTGATCTGCCAGCCCGGGCCGCCCGTGCCCCAGGAATGTTCCTTGCTCGGATCCTTCGTCAACGGGTCGCCGCCCTGGATCATGAATCCCTTGATGATGCGATGAAAACAGGTGCCGTCGTAAAAACCGCTCTTCGCGAGCTTCTTGAAATTTTCAACGGTCTTGGGCGCCACATCGTCCCAAAATTCCAGCGTCATTTCACCCTCGGTGGTCTTGATGATTGCGTTTTCGCTCATAGATACAACTTCCGTGTTACTGTCGATTGATTTGTTTCCTTGTTTGGTTTACTTCGCGCCGTCGCTCGAAACGACGGTCGCGGACTTGATGTAGTCCAGGTTAGGGAAATCCTTCTTGAGATATGCATTGCCTTCGCCCTGGATGCGGCCCTGATCCGGACCCCGTCCGCCCGGGGCGCCTTCGCCGTATTCGCTGTTGATCTTGTCCACCACATCCATCCCTTCGGTCACCTTGCCAAATGGCGAGAAACCTTGTCCGTCCAAATTCACATTGTCGCCGAAATTGATGAACAGTTGCGTCGTGCGCGTGCCCGGGCCCGCGGTGGCAAATGTGATCGCCCCGCGCACATTGCTGCCCTTCACCGGATCATCGCCGATGTTCGCCTCGCGCCATTTCGCGGAAACCGCCGGGTCACCATGGATGCCGAACTGGCACATGAATCCCGGGATCACGCGGAAAAATGCGATATCCGTGAAAAAACCCGAGCGCACCAGGTTATAAAAACGGTCCGCGCCGTTCGGCGAAAGCGACCGCGTCACTTCAATCGTGAACTGCCCCTTCGTCGTGTCGAACTGCGCCTTGAAAGTTTCCGGTGCCTGTGCGGTCAGCTTGGACGGGTCATCAAAGGAACCCGTCGGAGCCATC
>DATHQS010000315.1:0-4810 GCA_035482455.1 Candidatus Acidiferrales bacterium
CCACCAAGAACGTCGTTCTGGACGGCTTCGAGATCGACACCCCCAACTCGCTGCACATAGCCAATTCGCCTCTGCCGGCAAACGGGGATGAACATGTGGATGCAGATTCCGGCAGCCTTGTCCTGCTCTGGAGCCCTGCGATTGCCAGTAATGCGGTTTCCCACGACGTTTACTTCGGAACCAATCAAACCGCCGTCATCAATGCCACGCATGCTTCCCCGGAATTCAAGGGTAACCAGGTTGTCACCAACTACATGGTGGCCGGCCTCAACAGCGCGTTGACCTATTACTGGCGCATTGATGAAATAGATGCTTTGGCCAACGCCACCGTGGGTCCCGTGTGGATGTTCCGGACGCGCCATCTCGCATTCCCGGGTGCGGAAGGCTACGGACGTTTTGCGCGTGGCGGGCGCGGTGGGGTGGTGATGGAAGTCACGAACTTGAACGACAGCGGGCCCGGCAGTTATCGCGCGGCGATTGAAGCCAGCGGGCCGCGCACCGTTGTTTTCCGCGTGTCGGGTCTCATCCGCTTGCAATCACCCTGCATCGTCGGCAATGGCTACATCACCATTGCCGGCCAGACCGCGCCGGGCGACGGCATTTGCATCGCCAACTGGCGTGCCGGCATGAGCGGGCCAAATGATGTCATCATGCGCTTCATGCGCTTCCGCGTTGGTGATGCGGAGCAGCAATCCATGGATGCGATGAGCCCCGGCAGCGCCACGCACACGATTGTCGATCATTGTTCATCCAGCTGGTCGTTGGACGTGGCCTGCAATTCCCTGCAATCCGGCAGCGTCGGGAGCCAGTCGGCGATGACCACGTACCAGAAAAACATCATTTCCGAGCCGCTGCGATACTCTTACCACTATAATGATACTCTCCGGGCCCAAGGCTCCAATAATGTTTATCAACCGCATGCGTTCGGCGCTTCCATCAGCGGGGAGATCGGCAGCTACCATCATAACCTCATCGCGCATTCGACCGATCGCAACTGGTCGCTGGCGGGCGGCTATGACAAAAGCGTCAGCTACGCGGGTTCCCTCGATATCCGCAACAATGTTGTTTACAACTGGCTCGCGCGCACGACGGACGGCGGCGTGGCGCGCTGCAACTACGAAAGCAACTATTACAAGCCGTTTCCGGCGAACAATCCCGTGACCTTTCTGCTGCGGCTGGATCCGATCAATACCAACAACTCGACCAAGCCGTACTATTACATGGTCGGCAACGTGATGGAGGGTAAAAACTATATCAACAACAACTGGCAGATCGGGACCGCCGTGCCCACTGGCAACGGCTCCAACAATTATGCCGATGTGAACCAGGTTTCATTGGCCATCACCAACTCTGAAATTTTCCCGTCCTACGTCACAACCCAGACGGCCAGCAATGCCTACAAGGTGGTGCTGTCAGATGTGGGTTGCAATTTGCCGACGCAGGATTTGACCGACCGCCGTGTCATCGGCGAGGTGCTCGACGGCACGACGCACTACGAAGGGACGAACGGCCCGAATTACACCATCGATGGTTATTACCAGCCGGCCAGCAAGGGCCCGGACAACCCCGGCCTGATCGATTCGCAAACGGACGTGCACGATTATACCAATGATGTCACCAAGGCGAATTATTCGCCCAACTATCCGTGGGCGCCTTACGCGACCTACAACGTCCCGCCCGATACCGACCACGACGGTCTGCCCGACTGGTGGGAATTGCTGAAAGGTCTGAATCCCAATTCCGCCCCCGGTGATTTCTCCGACAGCAACGGCGATCCCGACGGCGACGGCTACTCGAACCTCGAAGATTATTTGAACTGGCTGGCGGCGATCCATCTTGATTGCACGCGCAACGCGAGTGTGGATGTGGACCTGACCCAGTTCACCCGCGGTTTCACGAACATCTCGCCGAGCTATGCTGTCTCCAATCCGACCAACGGAACCGTCAGCCTGCTGACTGGCGGAAAAATCGCACGCTTCACGCCCACGGCGAATTTTTACGGCCTCGGCGGTTTCCAGTTCCAAGTCACGGACGCTTCACTGTTTTCCTACACCAACGTCATCGGCGTCCACGTCCGTGCGCTGCCCGCCTCCCAGCTGACCATCACCAACAGCAACCCGGTGCCGCAATTGCGTTTCACGGGCGAGTCCGGCATGTATTATCTCATCCAGTATTCGGATGATTTGCAGAACTGGACGACTTGGACCAACACCACCGCCACCGCATCGCCCGCGCTGTTCACCGTGCCCGGATACCCCGGTGCGTCGGCCCGTTTTTACCGGACGCTTTCCGTGCAATAAAAGTGGCGGGTGGTCACCGGTTTTTCTGGCATAATTCAAAGTTTTTACGGCACTTTTTTGATTATCCTTCGCGGGCAAAGCCACTAGACTGCGTGATACCAATGTCACCCCTGCCGCCGAAACTGTTTTTGTCCGCGCTATTTGCGGGGTTGTGGCTTTGCGTCTCCTGTACCGCACTGCATCCGCAGGCGGGCCATCAGGATAAGGCCTATCTGTTCACTTCCTTTCACGATGCCGACCAGAAATATCTGCGCTTCCTGTACAGCAATGACGGCTACCACTGGACGAACGTGCCGGGAACATTTTTCGAGGCGAATGTCGGAACGAGCAAACAGTTTCGCGATCCGAGCATCGTGCGCGGCCCGGATGGAACCTTTCATCTGGTCTGGACGGCTGGCTGGCATGGTGACCAGGGGTTTGGCTACGCGAACTCGAAAGACTTGATCCACTGGTCGGAACAGAAATTTGTTCCGGTGATGACGAACGAGCCGACGACCGTCAATGTCTGGGCGCCGGAACTTTTTTATGACGGGCAGGGGAAGCAGTTTGTCATCCTCTGGGCTTCGACGGTTCCCGGGCGCTTTCCTGACAAACTGGAAAAGCATGACAACAATCACCGGCTCTATTTTACGACGACGCGTGATTTTAAGACCTTTGCGCCGGCCAAACTGTTTTTTGAACCGGGCTACAGCGTGATTGACGGCTTTATTTTGCGGGATGGAAAAAAGTTTGTGCTGCTGAACAAGGATAATTCACGTCCGAACTTGAACCTGCGGGTCGCATTCGCCCAGTCGCCGCTGGGGCCATGGGAAAACGTGTCGGAGCCGTTCACTCAGAAATTCACCGAAGGGCCGTGCGCTTTGAAAGTCGGGGACGATTGGCTGATTTATTTCGACGCTTATCGTGAAAAAATATACGGGGCCGTGAAGACGCGGGATTTCAAGACCTTCACGGATGCGACGAATGAGGTTTCCGTTCCACCGGGACACAAGCACGGCACGGCCATTCAAGTGCCGCGCGAGATTTTAGAAAACCTGCTGACGGCCAATGCCCGCTGACTTTTAACGAATTTTATGAAACGAACACGCTCCCTTTTCTTTGCAATCTTCACGGCGGCTGGACTGGCGATCACTGCGAATGGTGCCGATGCCGGGACCAATTCGCCGGCGGACCAGGTTGAGGCGAATTACACCAAGTCCATCGAAGGTCGTACGGCCGATATCTTGAAGATTCTCGCGCTGGCGGACACGAACAAGGCCATGCACGTCCACGATGCCGTGATGGCGCAATATCGTTCGTTGCGCGCCTGGCATGACGAGAATGACGCCAAGCTGAAGGCGGCCAAGGCGGATACCAATGCCATGGCGCAGATCCGCGGCTCGCTCAAGGTGATCCATGATGCTTTTCTCGCCAAGCTTGCGGAAGACCTGTCACCGGCGCAGGTGGAGCAGGTCAAAGACAAGATGACCTACGGCAAGGTGCAGTTCACTTTTAACGGATATCTCAGCGCATATCCGAACCTGGCCGGGGAGCATCAGCAAAAAATTCTCGAGATCCTCAAGCAGGCGCGCGAGGAAGCGATGGATGGCGGCAGCGCGGATGAGAAGACGGCAATCTTTCAAAAGGCCAAGGGCAAAATAAACAATTACCTGTCCAAGCAGGGCGTCCAATCCGAAAAGAAAAAGAAAACGTCTGGGCCTGCCACCAACGCTCCGTCGCCACAATGATGGCTGCGCGGACAAACCCGGTCACGAACTGGCGCTGGAGGGTTTGCGCGCTGCTTTTCTTTGCCACGACCATTAATTACATGGACCGGCAGGTGCTTGGCTTGCTGGCTCCGACCTTGCAACATGACATCGGCTGGAGCGAAACTGAATACGCCCACATCATCGTCGCCTTTCAAGCGGCCTATGCCATCGGCCTGCTCGGGTTTGGGCGATGGATCGATTTGGTCGGCACACGGATCGGCTACTCGGTTGCGGTGATTTTTTGGAGCGTGGCGGCGGCGGCACATGCGTTGGTGCGGTCGGTCTTCGGTTTCGGGGTGGCACGGTTTGCCTTGGGTTTGGGTGAAGCGGGAAATTTCCCCGCAGCGGTCAAAACGGTGGCGGAATGGTTTCCGCAGCGCGAGCGCGCCCTGGCCAATGGTATTTTTAATTCCGGGTGCAACGTCGGTGCGGTGCTCGCGCCGTTGCTGGTGCCGTGGATGGCGATACATTGGGGCTGGCAGGCGCCATTTGTGGCGCTTGGTGCGCTCGGATTTGTGTGGCTGATTTTCTGGCAATTTTTTTATGAATCACCGGAACGGTCGCCGCGTGTTTCGCCGGAAGAACTGGCCCACATTCGCGGCGATATGCCGGAAACGCCTGCGGCAAAAATTCCCTGGCGCAAGCTCCTGGCGTATCGCCAAACCTGGGCATTCATCGCCGGCTACGGCCTTTCCGCGCCGATTTGGTGGTTCTACCTGTATTGGTTGACGAAATTTCTGAACAAGCAATACGGCTTGGATC
>DATHQS010000316.1:0-2288 GCA_035482455.1 Candidatus Acidiferrales bacterium
TCAAACACCTGGTCCAAAACTTTTTTCGGGTTCGCGTTCTCGCGGTCGATCTTGTTGATGACCACGATTGGCTTCGCGCCGGCTTCCAGCGCCTTGCGCAGCACGAAGCGCGTTTGCGCCTGCGGGCCTTCGGAGGAATCCACCACCAGCAGCACGCCGTCGATCATGTTCATGATGCGTTCCACCTCGCCGCCGAAGTCCGCGTGTCCCGGGGTGTCCACGATGTTGATGTGGTAATCCTTGTATTTGAACGCGGCGTTCTTCGCGCGGATCGTGATGCCCTTTTCCTTTTCGAGGTCCATCGAATCCATCAGGCGTTCCTCTTTGGATTCGTGCTGGTTTTCGCGGAAAGTCCCGGATTGCTTGAGCAGGCAGTCCACGAGCGTGGTCTTGCCGTGGTCAACGTGCGCGATGATGGCGATGTTGCGGATGTGCTTCATGTCGTAAATGATAGTTGGCCCGTCCATACGACCGCTTAATGATAAACCTGCCGCACCCTGCGGACGCGGTTGGAAAAGCGGCGGATTTGCCGGGTTGCGTATAATGGAGATTTGCCGCCAAAGGTCAAGCCAAGGGTGGATGAAAATTGGGGCATGGCACCACGTGTTTTCATGTTCACACTTGGATCGGCAATATCAGCATCGCCCGGCCGTGCTGGTACAGCCGGCGTTGCAGTTCAAACACCGTATGGTTGTGCAGCCAGCGCGTCATCAGGCTTTCATCCTTGAAAACCAGCTGGCCTGCAAAGAATTGCGCCTGCGGAAATTTCTCCGCGATCACATCGCACAGCTTCGCCGCCTCATCCACGATGTCTGTGCCCAGCGCGATGTATGACTCGCTATAAAATCCCCGCTTGCTGATGTACGTCACGTAGCGGGTGACTTCCTTCTGCGAATGTTCCCGCAGGTTTTCCACCTCGGACGCGCCCTTGAAATTCCCCGCGTCCAGTACGCCCACCTGCACGAACACAAAATTCGTATACACCTTCGGGAACATCCGGATGACCGCCATCAGCGTATGCAGGCCCAGGCCGTTGAAGCCGTTCACCATCAATACCGCCGTCCGCGCATTTGTATCGCACGGGGGCGGCGATTTGATTTGCGCGGTGATCGCCTCGTCCGCCATCGCCGCCGCCACCAGCTCGGTCAGCCGGTGCAGGCGTTTCTGCGTCCGGCGATAATGGCTCTTCACCCAGAACGCCGCACCGATCAGGATGCCTGTCACCAGCAGCGTCGCCCAGCCGCCTTCCGTGAATTTCACGATGCACAACGAGATCAGGATGCCGCTGGTCAACAGCAGGCCGATGCCGTTGATGGCTATCTTCCGTTTCCACCGGGGCTCGTTCCCGCGGTCCAGCCACCAGTGCCGCACCATGCCGAGCTGCGAGAGGCTGAACGTGATGAACACATTGATGCTGTAAAGCACCACCAGCGTGTTGACCAGCCCGCCGCTGGCCAAATAATGCGTTGCGCACACTACCAAAAACGCGGCCAGGCCCATCAGGATCACCCCGTTCTGCGTCACGAGCCGGTCGCTCAACGTCGCAAAACGTGTCGGCATCCAGCGGTCCACCGCCATGTTCGCCAGCACCCGCGGACCGCCGAAGAATCCCGTCTGCGCCGCGATGAGCAGCAACGCGGCCGACGATGCCATCGCCGAAATCACGAAGCCCTTCGATAACCACGCCGGCCAGGCCGCTGTGAGGCTCTCAAACAGCACGGCGTTCAAGGTTTTGCCCGGCGTCGGCTGGACATGGTAGAGCAGGTAGGCCAGCAGCAGGCCGCCCACCACGAATGAGAGCGAGACGCCCATGTACAACATCGTCCGCTTGCCGGTCTGCACCCGCGGCTCGCGCAGCACGTTCAGGCCGTTGCTTACCGCCTCGATGCCCGTGTACGTGCCGGCGCCCAGGCTATAGGCGCGCAATAGCACGGCGACCAATCCGAACCAGCCCACTTCCGCATGGTCCGCCCGTACATCCGCCACCACGCCGTGCGCGATGCCTGGCAGGTCGCCATAATGCGCCGCCACCGACCAGATGATTGCGAACGTGTACGTCAGCACAAACACGCAAAAGATCGGCACCCATAACACCACGGATTCCTTCACCCCGCGCAGGTTCAGCAACGTGAGAAAAACGATGATGCCGATGGAGAATGCGAATTTCCACGCCTGCCACCCGTCGCTCTGGGGTAATATGCTGAACGCCGCATCTGCCCCGCTCGCCACGCTGATCGCGATCGTCAGCACATAGTCCCCGATCAGCGCGCAGCCCGAAATCACCCCCA
>DATHQS010000317.1:0-3078 GCA_035482455.1 Candidatus Acidiferrales bacterium
ATGAACAACCCGCTCGTCATCAATCTCGCCAAGCGGCTCGTCGCCATGCGGGATTTCCTGGACCAGACCAACGACGAAGCGAAGCTGCAATTTTTGTACGAACGGATTTACCAACGCGTGCCGGAACCGGTGGAAACCCAGCTCGGCCTCGACTTCGTCAATTCCACGCAACTGCTGGATGACCCGACTAACACTGTCGCCACCGCCTCCGCGCCGGTAAAACTGGACGCCCAGGGCAAACCCGTCAAACGTCCGGGAAATAACGGCCCGAAAAAACCCGCGCCGTTGACCGCCTGGCAGGAATACGCCCAGGCCCTCCTGCAAGCCAACGAAGCTTCGTTCGTGAATTGACCCCGGAGTGCGCCCGTCCCCGGGCGCAGCAATATCCAAAGGCAAGCAAGTCTTCGTGAAACCAATACGGCTTGGTTGGCGAAAGTTGCTGCGGCCGGGGACGGCCGCACTCCGCATTTCCCCCGCGCATTGGTTTTTTAATGCCCGCATCATTTATGCGCGCCCGGCCAAAGCGGTAGAGGGCTACCGCACTCCAAGACGCTGGCGCGCGGACCAACGCAACAGCGAACGCGAAGCGTCTTGGAGTGCGCCAGTCCTCTGGCGCTTTGTAAGTGCGCACCGCCACGAAATTGCGCTCGACAAGAATGAACACTCTGAGCAGTCTCATTTCCATGAAACGAGTTAGACCACAAAACCCACCGCCTGCTCATTTTTAGACGTCATCATGCACCCTGCCGCAATACAGCTCACCAAGACAATTCATACAGAATTTCTCCGTGACAAGGGATACCGTTTGGCCGCTAGCAAGCTGCGCTACGAGTTTTTGGGAGGCCGTGTCATTAGCCGCTTACGGGGTTGTAACAAGTGGAATCGTGACACCATGTTGCCGTGGGCGTTTCAGATAGATTCCAAGATTGTGTTTGATGATTTGGACTACGATCCGCAGAGGTCACCACCGAAGCCTGGGCCGAGAGGCAAAATCAGCGGGGGTTTGTATGAAATCTCCAAAGGTGGGGATAGAGATTTGGCCAAGAAATTGGCTGGTGTGATTTGCAGGTTGACGGATGAGTTTATTGGCAAGCGCGATATTTTTTACGCACACTTTAAGCATTTATTGGAGGAGAGACGCAATGGGAATGAGGGCCAGTGGGTGCATACCCCAAGAAAATTAGGCGCACTTGAGAAAGCAGAGGTTGAGCAGTGGCTCGCCAAGCAGTCCAGAAAGGCGTCACGAAAATGACTCCTAACAAGATTGGTTGAAAACGCAGACCCGGCGTCAGCCAATGGGTTAAATTCGCTACCCGTTACCCCACGTCGCACACGGTTACCCCTTCGGCGCCGCCGTGCTCTTCCGTTCCACCAATTCCGCCGGCAACCGGCGGGTCTGGATGCTTTCGCCCTTGATCAGGCTCATCATCATTTCCACGGCGGCGTGGCCCAGGCGCAACTTCGGCTGGCGCACGGTGGTCAGCGGCACCCGGAAATGTTCGGCCAGCAGGATGTTCCCAAACCCGGCGATGGAAACGTCCTCCGGTATCCGGATGCCCTGTTGCAGCAATGTCTCCGCCGCGCCGATGGCCACGAGATCGCTCACGGCCTGGATGGCGGTGGGATGGCAATTTTCATTCAGCATCTGCAGCGCGGCGTTGACGCCGTCCTCGATGGTGTTGCCGGATTGAAAGACAAATTTATCATCCGGTTGCAGCCCCGCCTCGCGGAGCGCGCGGCGGTAGCCTTCAAACCGTTCATGCGCCCACGGCGCGGCGGTCGGCCCGGTGAAATAGGCGATTTTTTTATGGCCCAGGCCAAGGAGATGCTTGGTGATGTTATAGCTGGCAATCTGTTCCTCAATCTCCACGCCGGGGAAATTCTTGCAGAACGGCGCGGGCGGGCCGAGCAGCACGGTGGGGATCTTCCGGGCGGCGATCTCCTGGTAGATGCGCGCTTCGGCCTCAAACCGGTAGACCGGCGTGATAAACAGGCCGTCTACCCGGCGCGACAGCAACCGGCGCAACACCAGGTCTTCGCGCTCCGGCTTGTTCAGCGTGTGTGCGATGAGCAGATCGTAGCCCAGATCATACGCGCGTTCCTCAATGGCCAGGACCATGCGCGCGTAAACCGGGTTCGTCGTCGCCGGAACGACGAGACCGAACAGTTTGGTGGTCTTCGTCCGCAGCCCTTGCGCGCTGGAGTCCGGAACATAGCCCATCTGGGCGGCGAGGGCCTTGATCTTGGAGCGCGTGGCGTCGGAGACATCCGGCTCGTCGCGCAGGGCTTTCGAGACGGTCATCACGGAGACGCGGGCGATAACGGCGATGTCTTTGAGTCGGACCATTGGATGAATTAAAAATGAAAAATGAAAAATGAAAAAACAAGACCGCCCACGGCCTTGCCGCAGTTTTGAATTTTGAATTTTGAATTTTTCATTTCAAAGATAGGTCCCGCGCCAGTGCAGCTTGCGGCGCATGGCTTCCAGGAAGGAACTGTGCGCCAGCCGCATCAGCCGCACGGAATGACGGCTGCGCCGGATGGTGATCTCGTCGTCGGCATCCAGTTCCCCGACGATCTGGCCGTCGGCGTTCAAGAACGCAGCCGGTTGCGTGTTGATGGCCTTGACGCGGATGGTTGCCGACAATGGCAGGATGATGGAGCGGTTCGACAACGCGTGCGGGCAGATCGGGGTCAGCGCGAAGACGTCCGCCGTCGGCAAAACGATGGCACCGCCCGCCGCCAACGAATAGGCCGTGGAGCCGGTCGGCGAACTCAGGATCAACCCGTCGCAACGATAACGTGTGATCAGTTCACCATTCACGCTCACATCCAGCGCAATAAGGCGCGAAATTTGCCCGCGCGTGACAACGATGTCGTTCAGCGCGATGGCTTTGACTTTTTTACCATGACAGACGCCGGTGGCCTCGATCAGGGCGCGGGTCTCAAATTTGAATTCGCCGGCCCACACCAGTTTCAGGGCGGCCGCCAATTTTACCGAGGGGACGGCGGTAAGAAATCCGAGGCTGCCGATGTTGACCCCAAGCATGGGCGTCCGGGAGCCGGCGATCTGCCGGG
>DATHQS010000318.1:0-10969 GCA_035482455.1 Candidatus Acidiferrales bacterium
CAAATCCTCCTCGTTCTCGTCCTCGTCCTCGTCCTCGACTGCTTTCGGACAGAAAAATGGCCGGGCAATGCCCCATCCGGCCCGTCCTCCCCGTCCCAAACTCACAAATTCACTAACTCTCAAACTCATTAAATGTCACCATTTCCGCTCGACAACCGCCTTCACTCGCCCTACTCCTTGTCCCTGGGCTGGGTCGCTTCCGCTTTGGATTGAAATACAAGAGTCGAATCTGTGATAACATGAAAATTCTGATGATAATTCTGTTTATTATCAATGCTCTGACGATGTCGTTTTTCTTGGTTGAAAGTGGCCTAAAGCCCTATGTCACCATTTCCAGTTTTATGACATTCGGGGCTCTTGGTTTTATTGTGTTGGTATTGAAACATGGATTCATGATAGGTGGGAAAGCATCCGTCATAAAAAAGGCAGACAGTCCGTTTAAATTCTATGTGAACGCGGCTTTTCTTTTAGGCATATATTTATTTATGTTGGCGATGTCGGTCGGCCTTTATTTTCAAGAAACGGAACATTCTAAATAGAGCAACCCCGCTGCCCATCATCTGATCGGCCAAGCGGCTCTCGTGTTATGAATGACTCAACCACACAAAAAGAAATTTTGGTTTGCGGCTTTGACGCGGCAGAGCGCGTCGGCAGCATTCTTCCGGAACTTGGCGGCGGGCTGGTGATGTGCCGTGTGGACACCAAGGACGCGCTCCTCACCGCGCTGGCCAAGGGCCGTCAGCCGGTATGCATCGTTGAACATCAGGTGCCGGTGGTTGACCCGGTGAAGCAGTGGACCCAGGTTTTCAAGGCCGGCGGCGCGGGCTCGGCTCTGGCCTCATTTCTCACCGGCGGCCTTTCCTCCCGGCAACCGCTCAGCCTGCCCCCGACGCCCACGGCCTATGAGTTGTTGCCGGAACTGCTCGCCCGCAGTCCGGAGACCAAATTTGTCATCACCTCGCACACCCGCGGTTCCGGGCTGTCGCCGGAGCAACGGGCGCAATATAAGGAACGCCCGGAGGTTTTGAAAGTGATGGGGTTTGTCAACTCAACGGCAAATTATCACTATTTGATGAAGCTTTTCAGCCGTGTATATTTTGGCCGGACGTGGAAGCCGCGGCCGCCCGACTGACCGGTCGCAGGATTTCCATTTTAGCCATCACCATGCGCGCCAACCGTCCAACTAAACGTGCGAAGCGGAACCCCGCCAATGGATGCTGGTCGGCGTTCACGCTCATGGAACTCCTCGTGGTCATCGCCATCATCGCGATTTTGGCCGCGCTCCTCCTGCCCGCCATTTCCCAAGCCCGGGAAAAGTCCCGGCGGATTGCCTGCCTGAACAACACGAAGCAGATCTCACTCGGCATCACCCTGTATGCCTCGGATAATAACGACCGGATGTGCGGTGAGCGCATGGGTGGCGGCAGCGGCGCGGTCTGGCCACCTCCCTCCAAGCCTAACCGCGGACAGGTGTGGACCTGGAGTTTTGCGCTGCTCCCCTATACCACCGGCTCGCTGACAAATTCAACCGGTCTGTGGGCCTGTCCCACCATGCCGCCCGCGTGGGATCCCGCCTTGGCGGAAGTGGACGATGAGGTGCAATCCAGTTATGGCCTCGCCGAAGACACGTTCTGGGGAACCTACGGCAGCGGCGGCGTCCATTCTTTGCCCATGACCGCCATCGCCAGGCCGGCGCAGGCGATTCTGCTGGGCGACACCCGCTGGCCCGGGCCGGGGATCAGCGCGCACATGCTCGATTGGGATTACGCGTGGATGGGATTCTGGCACAATCGCCGCTGCAATTACGCGTTCTGGGATGGACACGCGGATACATTGCGGCCGCTCGTAACCGTCACAGATGCGGAAGCGGATTGCATGTGGGGGCATGCGGTCTGGTCCCATTCCATTCACCTCGCGGCCCGCGCGGACGCCCGGTCTGAATACCAATGAGCCAAAGTTTTTTGTGATGGCCTTGCCGCCCACCCCGTCGCCAACTTCAAAAAAGCAAAAAGCGCCGGCGGACTTCCGCCGGCGCAAGTGTTCATGACCGTTCAAAAAGCGATCCGAAAGCCGAGCCGGCCCACGCCGTAATACCTGGTTTCGTTCGGGAACACGGCGCGCGCATCCACGAAGACGCCGACGTTCCGGCAGAAGCGGTATTCAAGCCCCAACCCGCCCTGGGCAAACCACACCCGGCTGAGTTCGAACTGGCGGCCGCCGCCGGCAAAGGCGTAGGGCGCCACGCCGCATTGTCCCAGCGGCATGCGAAAAACCGCGTTGACCGAGGCGCTGTCGATGAATACACCCGAGGTGTTTTGCGAATACATCTCGGCGTTGATGCCGAAGTTCCGCAGAAAGAAATAGCTGATGCCCATGCCGGCGCCCAGTTTGGTGTTGTCCCGCACCCGCTTGCCCGACAGATGGTCGATGGTATATTTGCCAATCGAACCCGTCCCGAAACCTTCCAGGGACAGCTCGTTCGCGCGGTAAAGATCGCTGTTTTCATAACTCACTGATTGCGTCTGTGAGGTGGTTTCGTTATCCGCCGCCCAGGCGGACGTCATGGCCAGCATCAGAAGGGTGCCGCCGGTGAACAGTTTGGTTTTGGTCAGTAGTTTCATGACCGCCATAGTATGTCTTGGAGGATTCTCGCCCATGGGGTGTAACCCGAACGCGCCAATGGATAAACGCACAACCCGACAAAAGAACTGGCTGGAGGCCCGGCTGCGGGTTATGTTTTGCTTCGCTCGAGAAAGGGTCAAACCATGCCAACTTGGACATGCTCAAATTGCGGCGGGGTGAATAGCGAAAACTTCGCGCGTTGCCGGACGCCGGATTGCGGCGCCGTGCTGCCGGAGTTCCAAAGCTACGAGCGGCTGGTCGTCCCGGAGACGCTGCGCTGCGACTTCAGCGGTGCGCCCACCGATGTCCAGCTTCCGAACGGCCATGCCATCTGGCCGCCCTACCTGCTCTATTTTACCAATTGCGGCTGGCTGGACACGGAACTGGCCTTCACCGAAAGCTTCTACCAAAAACATCCAAAGCTGCAGTAGCGGATGAACGCGCATGAAGACAGAAATCCGCAACTGCACGGTGAACTTCCAGTGCCCGAAGTTTTGGTCCCGGCTAAAGCCGACCGATGATCCCAAGGTTCGGTTTTGCGACTACTGCTTTGAGTCGGTTCACCTGGCCGAGACCGAACAGGAACTGGCCGAACAATCCGCGCTCGGACACTGTGTCGCCATCCTGAATCTTTCCCCTGATCATCCGGCATATTCGCCTGACGGCTTGCTTGGGAAACTCACATCTGATCCGCCAGATTAGATGCCAATTCCTGCGTTCATCCGTCTCCCCGCCGCCTGGATATGACTCAACCATGAAATTGTGGCATGCCATCTTGGTGACGTTCAGTCTCTATGTGGGCATCAACCTAGAATATTTGATGACGCGCCATAATGTGGCCTGGTATGTGATCATCCTCACCACGCTTTGGGCGGCGATCGACTCTTCCAGAATTCAGCTTAAACGATACCGGTCAGGCGTGGGGCCGGTGGCATTTTTCCTTCTATGCCTGTTGTTCTGGACCGTTGGTTTTACCTGGTATCTCTGGATGCGGGGCAAGATCAAGGCCGGCACCGCCGAGTTGAAAACCAACGATCTCCGCTGCGTAAGTTGCGAAGAATTGATTGATTCCGGAATCCGCATTTGCCCAAAATGTGGTTGGACCCAGCCCGTCTATGAACCTGTTGCCAAGAGCAAGTGATCCAGCCGTTCTGCAGTTCAAACCGTGGCTCATTTTGAACTCAAGATAATCCCTTAACCGACCTCCACCCTATGGGCTACTCCCTCTCCTGGCTCGCCGTCAAAGGTAAATCCCCCGCCGCCGTGCGCGACGCCCTTGGCCTCCGCCCCACCGGCCAGCGCGAGGAATTCCCCGAATCCGACCTCTGCGCCGCCGAACTTCCCGGCGGCTGGTATCTCATCGTCTCCGACCACACCGAACACGTCGCGCCCGACGCCATTCTGCAAACGCTCTCCGCCGGCGGCGAACTTGTCACCTGCTTCGTGGAGGAACACGTCATGGCCAGCGCCGCCGCCGGCTGGCAGGACGGCCGCAAACTTTGGTCCGTCACCCGTGATGCCCAGCGCGGTGGCGATCACCTCGCCGCCGAAGGCGACCTGCCGCCGGAATACGCCGCCATCCGCGACCGCCTGCTCGCCAAACAGCGCGATGAAGATTTGGAGAAACCGCCGGCGAACCGCCGCTTGCAAAGAAAGAGCGGAGATTTCAGCCAGATGCGTTGCGACTATATCTTCAGCATCCCCGTGGAACTCGCCCAGGCATTGACCGGCTACACCCATGACGGGGACATCCCCGGCCAGACCGGCGAACCCTTCGAAGTGCTGGCCGCCGTTTCATCGGCACCCTCCGCCTCACCCGCAAAAAAATCCTTCCTCAAAAAACTCTTCGGCGGCTGATGCACTTGCCGTTTATGAAGGCTTTCACCGTTGACATGCCCGGCCCGTCATGGCTGATTTATTCTGATCACCCAATATGAATGAGCCACTGACCACGAACCAGGTCATCATCGTTGATGTGGTGGGCATCGCCATCATCCTCATCGTCGCCGCCGTCGGCCTCCTGATGATGCGCGCCTTCATCAAGCGGATGCAAACCGGGCGCGGCCCCATGGGCTCGCTCATGCAACAGAGCCACGAGATCGGCCGCGAAAATGTGGCCGTGGCCCGCGAACGTCTCGCAGTCGAAAAAGATCTGCTCGCCGCCCAAAAGGAAACCAACGAACTGTTGCGCCGGACGCTCGCCCAGCTCGAAAAGAAACCCTGATGCCGCCTTCCTCAAACGATCCCGCCGCCGTCGTGCAGCGCCAGCTTGATGCGTTCAATGCGCGCGACCTCGACGCCCTTCTCGCCACCTACGCCGACGACGCCCAGATGTTCGAGCATCCGTCCAAGCTGCTGGCCAGCGGCACCGCGGCCTTTCGCGAACGTTACACCGCCCGCTTCCAGGAACCCGGCCTGCACGCCACCCTCTTGAACCGCACCGTCATGGGCAACATCGTCGTCGATCACGAGGAAGTCATCCGCCTGTTTCCCGAAGGCCCCGGCAAAATTGAGCTGCTTATGATCTACGAAGTGCAAAACGGCCGCATCGCCAAGGCCTGGAACATCGCCGGCGCCAAGACGCTGGATAAGCGGCCGTGAAAAACCGGGTGCTGCGCCTTTAAATCCATGCACACTTTCCTCCTCGTCGCCGGTGAAGGCCCGATCCCCGCCCTACTGGAACCGTTCGCCGACTACGGCGGTGAAGGCGAGAATGAGAACGGCAAGTTCGACTGGTTCGAGGTCGGCGGACGCTTCGGCGCCGCCCTGCCGCTCAAGCAGCCGCGCCAACTGAAACGTTTCTTCGGCCTGCTCCCCGGCGGCACCACCGCCCGCGCCACGACCGCCAAAAAATCAGAAGTTGATTCGCAAGCCTTGCTGGCCGATCCGCCCGCCGCCCTGCTCTTTCGCGGTCAATGGTCGGAATCGGCGCTGTTTGCCCAGCACGAACAAGCCGAAAAATGGCGCGCCGAATTCGCGCGCCGTTTTGCCGAAATACCCGATGACACCACCCTCACCGTCGTGGATATCCACGGCTAGTGCCTGGAACTCAGCACTTCGAAAACCGGCTCAACACCTCGCGCAGTTCCTTCGAACGCGGCGGCTTGCTGATGATGCTGTCCACCTGTGTGGGCGCGTCCCCGTCTTCCTTCATGAAGGCGCCCCAGCCGGTCAGCATCACCACCGGCGTCCCGGGTGATTCCTGCTTGACGGCCTTCGCCACCTGCCTTCCGTCCAGATAGGGCATTCCCAGGTCCGTGATGACCACGTCAAAGGG
Source organism: Candidatus Acidiferrales bacterium (assembly GCA_035482455.1). Lineage (GTDB taxonomy): Bacteria > Verrucomicrobiota > Verrucomicrobiia > Limisphaerales > UBA11358 > UBA11358. The sequence continues at coordinate 5,900 of DATHQS010000318.1, forward strand.
ACGGTTCCGCTCCCGCGCCAGCCGGAATTCATCCAGGCCGGACTGCCCGCTGTCGCTCACCGCCACTTGGTGGCCGTCACGCTCCAGCATCTCCTTGATGAGTTCGCGCACCAGCGGTTCGTCATCGATGCACAAGATGTTCAACGGCTTCACCTCGATGTCCTCGCCCTCGTCTTCGGCATCCCCGTCGGCGGCCTTCTTGCGCACTGGAAATTTCAGGAAGAACGTCGTGCCCTTGCCTGGCTCGCTCTCAATGTCGATACCGCCCTCGTGCCGTTCCATCACGCCATACACCATCGCCAGCCCCAGGCCGGTGCCGCGTTTGCCTTTCGTGGAGAAGAACGGCTCAAGGCAGCGCTTCTTCGTCTCCGCGTTCATGCCCATGCCGGTGTCGCTGATCTCCACCACCACTTGCTTCGGATGTTTGGTGTTGTTTCGGTCATGTTGCACGCGCGTGCGCAATTTGATCCGCCCGCCGTTCGGCATGGCGTCCACCGCGTTCAACACCAGGTTGGTGAAAGCCTCGCGGATCTCGCTCTCAATGCCCACCAGCGGCGGCGCATCGGCCGCAAAATCCGTCTGCACCTCGATCGTGATGCCATTGGACTGCGGCATGTCGCGCCAGCGCGGCCGCGTCATGTCCACCACCTGCTCGGCCAGGGCGTTCAGGCTCACCCGTTGCAGGGACTCCGCATCCTCGCGCGTCCGGTAAAATTCCCGCAGCCGCGCCACGATGTGCGCGATGTCCTCGCCGGCCGTGCGAATATATTTCAGGTATTTCTTGCCGCGGATATCGAGGCCGAAATCGCCGTTCATGATGATGTCGGAGAATCCCACCACCGGCGAAAGCGCGTTGTTCACGTCGTGCGCGATGCCGCTGGCCATCTGGCCCAGCGCCTTGAGGCGCTCCTGTTGCAGGACCGTCGCCTGGGAGTGGCGCAAATCGTTGTACGCGGTTTCCAGTTCCTTGTGCAACCGGGCCTGGTGCGCGGCCAGCGCCACGTGCTCGCTCAACATGCGCAGGAATTCCGAATCGCCGCTGCTAAAACCGTCCGCCTGCAGCCGCGCCGCGATCAGCACGCCGAAAAGTTTCTCCTCCACCATCAGCGGCACCGCCACCACGGAACGCCAGCCCGCCCCGGCCATTTTTTCCATGAACGCCGCCGATACCCTGAACGTGTCGTGGAAATAAACCGTCTGCCCCTTTTCGCACAGTTCAAATCCGCTCTCCATCAGGCCCAGCACGCCGCCTTCGCGCAGCTCCAGCTTGTCCGCCTTCACAAAATTCTTCACCCGCAGCGCGGAAATGTTCAGGTTCTTCGCCTTGTCATCGAACAATGCCACCGCGCCGAAATCCAGCCCCATGTGGTCTTCCAGTTGACGCAACACAACATGCAGGATGCTGTCTGTGTCCTGCCGGTCCGAGATGGCGTGCGTGATCTGGTTCAACAAGCTCAGCCGCGCGAACTGCTGCTTCAGCGCCGACTCCGTCCGCCGGTGCCCGATGATTTCCTCCTGCAGATCCTCGGTGCGCTTCTGCACGCGCACTTCCAGTTCGTCGTGCGCGCGTTGCAGCGCGGCGTCACGCTGCTGGATCTGGCCGATCATCTCGTTGAACCGGTCCACGAGCTGGCCCATTTCATCGTTCCCGTCCTTGGTCGCCCGCACGGAATAGTCCTTGCCCGCCGACACCGACCGGGCCGTGTCCGCCAGATGAAAGATGGGGCGCGAAATGACCCGCTGCAGCCGGCTGGAGAGAAACAGCGTCACCAGCAACGACACGACCATGAAGATCGAGATCATCACCGCATAACGCACAAACCGCTCGTGCTGCTCCAACAGGTCGGATTTCAGGCAGATCGTGCCCGTGAAATCACCCGCGGCATATATTTTTTGAAAGAGCACCAGGCGGTCGGGCTCAAAGCGCGCGCCGTCAGCGGCCGGATGATCAGAAAATGAATCCGCCGCCCGGGGCGCCCGGTATCTGGCATACAGATTTCCGTTCTTGTCGTAAAGCGCGGCGGCGGTGATGTGCTGCTGGAAACTCAGCCCGTGCAGGATCTCTTCCGCGTCTTTTTTGTTGTCAAACGACAACGCGGCGGTGCTGCGGTCCCCGGTGATTTTCGCCAGCGTGGTCAGGTCCGTGACCATCGTCTTGCGGAACGTGACCAGTTCATAGGTCACGAATCCCGCCGAAACGAGCAGCAACGCCACTGAGCTGGCAATCATGATGATTGCCGTCAGCTTGCGCTTGATGGAAATGTCCTGGAATCTGGGCACAAGTGTCCTGTACTGATGCGGAACGCTTATGCAGTCCTTGCTTACGCCGCTCCGCTCCTTTAATCGGAGCGATTTCTGTACCGATTTAGGTCTTTTTAGGGGTGAATCGCAAGACTTAAGAGCTTGGAGCTGATCTTCAACCCCGCTTTTTTGGCCGCCTCGTCATTGATCTGAAACCGGACCTTGTTGGCCTCCAGCACAAAATTGATCATCCCGCCCGCGCCGATGAATTCGCCGGTCTCACCCACTGTCAAAACGCTGGTGCCCCGCAATCCCTGCATGATTTTTGAGAACTTCGCCTTCTCCGAGGTGCTGATGAACAGGATGTGGCAGTTTGTCGCCTCCGCCACCGAATGAAATTCCTTGAACTGCAACGGCCGGTCGTTGAGCACCTTGTTGCTGATCGCCTTTTGCAGATTGTCGCCGAACACGTTTTCCCCCAGCACACCGATGACGATCGGCGAGGTCGGCGCGGCAAACGCCTCCGGCGGCCACTCGACAAATTTGGCAAAATTATAAACGAACGCCGCCTTGATCTGGTACTCCGTGGGAGCCGCATCCTGCGCCGGGGATTTGACCCCGAACAGCAGCAGCGCGAAGAAGATGAGCCGGACCGTCGCGCCCGCATATTTCGGGAAACCGGGCTTGTTTTTTGGGGAAACGGCAGGGTTGGCCCCCGCTTGCACGGCCAGCGACCCCTCTAATGCAAGCAAGGACTTCCGCCTGTTCATTGTTGTCAGCCGGTCAGACAAATTGTCCCTTATGACGAAGCATTTGCACAACGTTGTCAAGTTCTCCGGCTCGTCAACCGATACATTTACTGCTTGCGCCCTCCGGCCGTCCGACCACAATTCTCGCGAGCAAATATGGGCTGCCCGTTGATGATGCAACCGGCCCGCCCGCACCGCACCCATGAATCAGTTGCTGGCCAACCCAGGTAACGTTCCGGCGCAAGCATGAACAAAAGAAATCTTCTTTTGCCATTCCCGCTCCGCCCGGCGTCTTTGTGCCGGCCCTTGTTCTGCCTGCTGTTGCTTCTCACCTTTGCCGCCCGTGCAGATGACACCACGGCGCCGCCCAAGGACCTCACCGAGCTGCCGCTCGAAACCCTGATGCAGATGGAGGTGCCCAGTGTTTTCAGCGCCTCCAAGTATGAGCAGAAGGCCACCGAGGCCCCGTCCTCCACCAGCGTGATCACTTCCGACGAGATCAAGCGCTACGGCTACCGCACGCTCGCCGATGTCCTCGCCAGTGTGCAGGGCTTTTATGTCTCCAATGACCGCAACTATTCCTTCCTCGGCGCCCGCGGCTTGAACCTCGGCGATTTCAACAGCCGCATCCTGCTCCTCGTCAACGGCCATCGCGTCAACAACGACCTTAACGACGGCGCCTTCATCGACACCGCCTTCATCCTCGATGTGGACCTCATCGACCGCGTGGAGATCATCCGCGGCCCCGGCTCCGTGCTCTACGGCAACAACGCCTTCTTCGGCGTCATCAACGTCATCACCCGCACGGGCAAACAGGTGGCTGGCGGCGAGGTTTCCGGCATGTACGGCAGCTACGACAGCTACTCGGGACGCGTGACACTCGGCAACCAGTTCACCAACGGCCTGCAGTACCTCCTCTCGGGGACTTATTATAACAGCGACGGTCCCGACAACCTGTTCTACAAGGAATTCAACACCCCGTCGCAGAACAACGGCATCGCCCACAAGCTGGATGACGATGGCTTCGGCAGCTTCTTCGGCTCCGTCAACTATTCGGACTTCACCCTGGAGGGCGCCTACATCGACCGGCAAAAGGGCAACCCCACCGCGCAATATGGCACCCTCTTCAATGACCCGCGCCTGCGCACCGATGATGACCGCAGCTACGCCACCTTGAAATACGCGCATAAGTTTCCCGACATCGTGGATGTCTCGGCGAACGTCTATTATGACCAGAGCGATTTCTCCATCGGCTATCCTTTTTCATCCACATTCTTGAAGGAGAAACAGACCGGCCAATGGACGGGCACCGAGGTGCAGGTGGATAAAAAGTTTGGGGACCGCCTCATCCTCACCGTCGGCGAGGAATTGCGCTACGATTTTAACCAGAGCCGCCGCGTGGTCGACGTGGCCACCGGCAATCCCGCGGTCGATGTCCATACCGATCGCTACAACTATGGTCTCTTCGCCCAGGGCGATGTCGCCGTGCTGACCAACCTCCACGTCAATGCCGGCGTGCGTTTCGACAAGTACGAGCATTTTAACGACTCGGTGGATCCCCGCGTGGCGCTCATCTACAACCCGTTCGAGCAATCCACCTTCAAGTTCATTTACGGCACCGCCTTCCGCGATCCGAATTTCTTGGAATTAAGCGCCCCCACCTTTCAGGGCATCAGCCCGGAAAAGATCACCTCCTTCGAGGGCGTCTATGAGCAGGGCCTCGGCCGGAACCTGCGCTCGTCCCTGTCCGGCTACTACAACCGCATGGATGACCTGATTGATTTCCAGAACGGCAGCTTCACCAATTTCAACGCCGACACGCTCGGTCTTGAAATGGCGCTCGAAGGCAAATGGGAGAACCAGATCCGCACCCGCCTGAGCTACACTCTCCAGCACACCGAAAACCGTTCCAGTGACGCCGGCCTGCCGGATTCCCCCATGCATCTGGTCAAATTCAACGTCAGCGCCCCGCTGCTCCGGGACAAGATCTTTGCCGGGCTGGAATTCCAATACACCAGTTCCAGCCACACCGTTTTCTCCGACCTCTCCGGCAACACCTTCGCCGGACCGGACACCTCCG
>DATHQS010000319.1:0-14707 GCA_035482455.1 Candidatus Acidiferrales bacterium
ATGGCGCGCAGCAAGGATTACAGCGAGAAGACCGCACAGGAGATTGACGACGAGGTCAAGCGCATCATTGACGAAGCTTACAAGCGGGCGCAGGAGGCCATCATGACCTATCGCACCCAGTTGGAAATCATCGCCAATGCCCTGCTGGAGTACGAGACGCTCGATGGCGCGCAGGTTGAGGAGATTGTCCGTACCGGGACGTTCACTCCGCCGCCAAAGCCGCCGACGGATACCACCCCGATGATGGGTGCGCCCGCGGGCACGGTCCTGCCGGAAAATCCGCCGAAGCCCGTGCCGCCAAAGCTGCCGGGATTGGGAACGCCCGCGCCGCAACCTGCCGGCTAAAGGTGTGGTGGAGCGAGGCTGATTTCAAGAGCGCCGGGCATTGCCCGGCGTTTTTTTCTTTTTACACGGATGCGTGGGCGTGGTCCGTGGCCTGGCCGGGCTGCGCGTTATGCGCGGTTCCGCTGCCGGTTCACCTCATAGAGGAACACCGCCGCCGCCGCGCTGACATTCAAGGAATCCACCTCGTTCGCCATGGGGATGGCCACCGCTTCATCACACGCCTCCAGAACCGGCTTGGAAATGCCATGGCCCTCGCTGCCGAAGATGACGCAGCAATCCCCGGTAAAATCTGTTTGCGACAAAACTTTCTTGTCCGTGTGCGGATGCGCGGCGATGCAGCGCACGCCGTGGGCGCGCAACGCCTGCAAGGTCGCCACCAGGTCGGTCGTTTCCAGCACCGGCAGCTTGAAGATGGCGCCCATCGAGTTGCGGACCGTGCGGCGCAGGAAGAGGCTGCTGCATGTCTCGCCGGCGATCAGCGCCTGCGCGCCCAGCGCCACGCAGTTCCGCATGAGCGCGCCGACATTTTCCGCGTTGGAGAGCCCGTCCATTGCCACAAAAAAATGCGGGTGCGGGCTGCGGGCGAGGATTTCGGCCAATGACAGCGGGGCAGGTATCCGGCCCATGGCCAGCACGCCCTGATAGATCTCAAACCCGACCAGTTCGGTCATCACGGATTTCTCACAGACATAAACGATGATGTCCGCTTCCGGCCGGTCTCGCAGTCGCGCTTCGTATTCGGCGAACCGTTCCGCCTGCAGCAGCACGGAAATGACGGTGAAATCGCTGTCCAACATCCGGTCCAGGACCTTGTCGCCCTCCACCACGAAGATGCCGAGCTTGGCGTGCTCGGCGGAACGCTTGAGCGAGCGGTAGGGCGCCAGTTCCGGCAGGTCGAGCGAGGAAATCTTTTGGACACGAAACATCCGGAGATGTTTGCGTGAATGCGGGGGATGGCAAAGGAGAAAATGGGGCGGGCGCATCGGTTTAATCAATGGGCAAAAATGTTTTATCAATTCACGGTGGCGGTTTCTTCCTGGTTAAGGTGGGCCCGAATGAAAAATCACCCGATAACCATTGAACCCTCCCATGACAAAAACCTTTAAAACCAAATGGCTGGCCCTCGGGGTCGTGGTCACGGCGGCGGTGTTGGTGGCCGGCTGCGACACCCTTATGGGCAACCGGGAGCATCACCGTGCCAGCAATCTGTATTCGTACCTGTATTCCGGCCAGAAGGAACATGTGGACACGCCGGCCGTTCCGGTGCTGTCCCTGCCGTTGCGCGTGGGCATCGCCTTTGTGCCCGCCGGTGGTGACGGGAAGAACAATTATCCCTATGCGGAAGATTCAAATTTTTCGGAGAGCCAGAAGATCGAGCTGATGAAGCAGATCAGCGCCCAGTTCAAACAGTATCCCTTCGTGAAATCCATTGAGCTTATCCCTTCCGCCTACCTGACTCCCAAGGGTGGATTTGCGAATCTGGACCAGATCCGCACGATGTATGATGTCGATGTGATGACCTTGCTGTCGTACGACCAGGCCCAATTCACGGATGAGGGCGTGTTATCGCTCAGCTATTGGACGATTGTCGGCCTGTATGTGGTTCCGGGAGAAAAGAACGACACCCAAACCATGATGGACGCCGCCGTCTATGACATCGCCAGCCGAAAGCTGCTGTTCCGGGCGCCGGGCATAGGCAATATCAAAGGCTCTGCCACGCCCGTCAATCTGGCGGAAGAATTGCGCGGCAACAGCAAGGCGGGCTTTGAAAAAGCCGCGACCAATCTGGTGGCCAATCTGAGGGTTGAACTGGCTGATTTCAAGGAGCAGGTCACGAATGCACCCACTGAATACAAGGTTGAATTCAAGCCGGGCTACACGGGCGGCGCGTTTGGCGGGGTGGAAACGGTTATCGTCGGTGGACTCGGAGCCTGCTTTTTATGGACGCGACGAACCCGCAAGGCGGCCTGAGCCGGCGACTGCCCGTCATCACCCTGCTGCTGCTTGGCAGTGGCGTGCTGGCGGCTTCGTGTTCCGGCTGGTCGTCGTGGCTGGTTTATGACCGGTCCGCGATTCTTTCCGGTGAAGTCTGGCGGATGTACACCGGGCATTGGGTTCATTTTTCGACCGCCCATCTGGCGTATGACCTAGTGGTGCTGGGCATCGTCGGTTGGATTATTGAAACCAAACCGTTGCCGAATTTTGGGCGGATGTGTCTGGTGGCGCCCTGGCTGATCAGCGGCGGGCTGCTGCTGATGGAACCGCAGGTGAAATATTATGGTGGACTGTCCGCCTTGGCCGTGACGGCGGTGGTGTATCTGGCATTATACGGCTTGAATGAGGCCGGTGCCTGGAGTTGGATCTGTCTGTCGGCCTTGTTGGGCCTCGCCGGGAAAACTGCTTTTGAGCTGATCACCGGTCACACGTTGTTTGTGACGGGGAATGACACGGTGAAGGTTTCAGTTGCCAGCCATGTGTTGGGGGCGTTGGTGGCCTTGGTGTTTTACGGCGCCGGGAAACTGTTTGCCGGGAAAATGCCGCTTGGGTATGCCGCCAAAACGATTTTTCCGCACGGCACAGAATCTGTCCCATAAACCGCTTTGCAATTGACGCCCATGGTGCCGGTGTGGTTGATTTCTCCGCCGGCTTGCGGTTCCTTTCAGGAGGCTTCGTAAACTGCTGCAACGTTTGGGAAGTGCAAACAGATGAGTCGCCTGCGTAATGTCCATGAATCAACGACGTGACACCCAGTTTCAGGGCCGGAGCCAGCCAACCATCAAATGGCGTGGCAAAAAATGGACGCTGGCGGAGGCCGGCGCGCTGGCCGGCAACGAACAATCCCTCGGCAACTTCCAGGCGGCGGCGGACATCTTCAAGCTGATGCTCGCACTGATGCCGGGTTCCCCCGAACTGCATAACAACCGGGGTGTGATGCTGCAAATGGCCGGCCGCTATGCGGAGGCGTTGGCGAGTTACGACCGCGCGGTGGCCCTCAAGCCGGATTATGCCCTCGCCCATTTCAACCGGGGTTACACCCTGAACAAACTGAACCGGCAGGAGGAGGCATTGGCCGGTTACGACCGCGCCATCGTCCTCAAACCCGACCTTGCGAATGCGCACAACAACCGGGGAATCATCCTGCAGGCATTGCGACGGTATGACGATGCCATGGCCAGCTACCGGCAAGCTTTGGTGGCCAACCCAGGCCATGCCGAGGCCAGCAATAATCTTGGCACCACTTTCTTGAACCAGGGCAAACTGGCGGAGGCGGAAGAGATGTTCCGCAAGGCGCTGGAACTAAAGGCCGATTATCCTGATCCGCTGTTCAATCTGGCGAGCCTCCGCAAATATCAAAATGCAGACAATGCCGAAGTCAAAAACATCCGGGCCTTGTTGGACAAGCCGGGCATTTCACCCGGTGACAAGGAGTATCTGAATTTCGCTTTGGGCAAAATTTATGATGATTGCGGGCGCTTTGACGAGGCCTTTGAGTGCTACCGGCAGGCCAACGAGATCCGCAATGCGATGGTGGCTTACAACCCGGACGCGGTCCAGAAAGCGACGGATGACATCCTGGCAGTATTCAGCGCGGATTTTCTGGCGCAGCCGTCTCCGTTCGCGTTGGCCAACCGGTCACCGGTGTTCATCGTCGGCATGCCGCGGTCCGGCACGACTCTTTTTGCCAGCGTCCTGTCCAATCATCCTGACATTGCCATGGCGGGGGAACTGTCCACCATTGGTGATTTGGCGGCGCACTTGAAGGAGTGGACCGGGAGTGCGCTGGCATATCCGCAGGCGGCCCGGCAAATTAAACAGTCTGTTGCGGAACGGGTGATCGCTGATTATGAAAAGCGGTTGCGCCGCGATGTCGGGCCGGCCGCGCCTTTTGTGATTGATAAAAATCCGTTGAATTTCCGGCATCTGGGATTGATCGCGCTGCTGTTTCCGAACGCGCGCATCATCCATTGCCAGCGGCATCCACTGGACACGTGCCTCTCCAATTACTTCCAGCGATTCCCCTTGAACCTGGATTACTGTTTTGACCTGCGGAACATCGGCCATTTTTACAGGGAATATGTCCGGCTCATGGAACACTGGCGCAAGATGCCAACGTTGAACCTGATCGAAGTCAGCTATGAGGACATGGTCTCAAATACGGAAAAATCAGCGCGCAGGATCCTGGATTTTATGGGTCTAGAATGGGATGAACGCTGCCTGACGCCTCACACCAATCCGAATCCCGTGGAAACCGCGAGCCTGTGGCAGGTGCGCCAGCCCATCTACGGCCATGCGTTGGAACGCTGGCGACACTATGAAAAACATCTGGCTCCGTTGAAGGAATCGTTGGCGGCGGCGGGGGTGGTTTAACAGCCGTTCACAACTGCAGCGTGGCACACGGCACGTCCTGCGCAGCGATCTGCAAGCCGACATGCTTGGCGCCCAGTTGATGCAGTTGCTCGGCCATGATGTGTTCGGCGAGTTCGGGCTTGTTGCATTCGCGGCTGAGGTGCGCGAGGTAAAGCTGCCGCAGGTCGGCGGAGATGATTTGCGCGACCGTCTCGGCGGCGGTGACGTTGGAGATGTGGCCATGCCGGCCGAGGATGCGCTGCTTCAACGCCCACGAACGCCGCGGGCAATCCTGCAGCATCTTCACATCATGGTTGGATTCCAGGACGAGGACGTTCGCGGCACGGATGCGCTGGAGCACCAGCTTCGTGACATGGCCGAGGTCGGTGGCAAAGCCGATGGTGCCGGAGGCTGTGCGCAGGATGAAACCCACCGGGTCTTGCGCATCGTGCGGAATGGAAAAAGTCTCGATGCCGACGTCGCCGACTTCAAAGCTCGCGCCGGTCTCAAACAGCCGCCAGTCGATCTTCGATTTGAGATGCTCCGTGCCGTCCATGCCTTCAAACACCGGTTTCTTCTTTGAGTCCCACTTGGCCTTGAAGGCCCAGATGGTTCCGTCCTGCGTGCCGCGATTGCAATAGACGGGGATGTGAAACTTGTCAGCGAGGCCGAGGATGCCGGCGATGTGATCCGAGTGTTCGTGGGTGACGAGGATGGCGGAAAGATTTTCCGGCGTCTTGCCGATGGTGGCGAGGCGCTTGCGGATTTGGAGCGGCGAAAAGCCGGCATCCACGAGGATGCGGGCTTCGGCGGTCTCGACATAGGCGCAATTGCCGGACGAACCGCTGCCGAGGATGGTCAACTTCACGGACACGGGTAGAAGTTAGTGGTGGGAAAAGGCGCGGGCAAATGTTTTTAGCGGGCCATGGCCGGCAGTTCCGCCGGGCGGCGTCATTTCTTCAACCGAAAAAATGCCGTCCGGTTGGTGGTGGGCAGGGTGACGAGGATCTGGTTGATGCTGATGGTCTGCGCGCTGGACAGCGTGGCCCAGGAATTGGTGGCGAGCAGGTTGGTGTTGGACTGGAGGACGTAGGCGGGATCGGTGCTCAGCGGCCATTTTACGATGACATTCGTGCCGCTGCGGGCGATATCGAGCGCAGGTTGGTTGGTGGCCACCGAAATAAGCGCCATTTGCGTGCCCCAGGTCGTGCTGGAGGCGGGAATCTCCTGGATGGTCCAAAACAAGTTGTCATCGGTCGGGTCGGCCATGGTCGCGGAGAAATCTCCCCAGCGGTATGGAGACTTGTCACCCGACACCCCGAAATTACTGACGGTTCCCTGTTTGATGAGGAATGGCGCACCCATCGAGGCGCCGGCCCCGCTCCAGGTTCCCACCGCGGCATAGATGCTGATGTCGCCCGTGGTGGTCACGGAGCCGCTGCGGTTGAAGCCAAGCAGCATCTTGCCGCCTTTGTTCGCGGCGATGGACGGCTGGTAGAAGTCGTAATTGTTGCTGGTGATGATGCCCTCGCCGATAATGGCATTGTTGGTCTCGTTCATCACCAGCCAGTGCACCGCGCATTTGGGACTGCCCGTGTTGGTGACCGTGTTGGCCATGAAAATATAGCCACCGACCTGTTTGACCGCGCCCGAAAAACGGTCGTCCAGCGAATCAATGGTCCGGGTGCCGGGCTGGGTGGCTGGCACGGGCGACCCGTCGTAGAGGTTGCTGATCTGGACGTGGCCGGTGAGCGTCGCCCCGGCGCCACCGGGATTGCTGACGGTGGTGCGGTCAAATCTTTTCAGCGTTACATTATCAATGGCGATCATCACTCCATGACCTGCACCGGGCGCGGGGTTGCAAACACCCTGCAAAGTGAAGCCGTATGTGTTGGCGTCCAGATTTTCAAATTTCGTCATGTTCGCCAGTGTCGGGGTGGTGGCCAGCAAGTTCGTTTTGGGAATGGAGAAAAAGGAGACGCCGGTGAATATCGTTCCGGTTACGTCGAAATCATTCACGCCCACATACAGCGCCTGGGAATCCACCCCCAGCGTATCGTAGTCGGCAAAGCCGGAATTGCCGAGAAAGGAAACCGCCTTCCAACTGCCGGCGGGGTTGGAGGAATCGGATCGAGCCACCAGCACCTTGTTGGAGACGCTGTCGACGGTGATTTCCGTGGCGAACCAGCGCGCGGAACCCGCATCATAGATGATCCGGGTATCGCTCAGGCCGGCGGCGATCGTGGCAGAACTAATGCCGGCATTGGTCCAGAATGCGATGTCCGAGATCAACGACTGGCGCACGCCATCCTTGGTGTAGATGGCGAACCCGCCGTTGATAAATTCGACAAACTGGTTGGTGCCGGCTGCGCCCATCGTGTCCGGCGGCGTGCCGCCCGTTCCCAACGCGGAGACATCGCTCAACGTCAAGCCGGCAAAATTAGTGATAATGGTCTGTGCCGGCAGGGAAAACACCGCGAGGAACAACCCCAAGGCCACTAAATGGTGCTTCCTTAAGCAAAACAACGACATGGGGCTTAAAGTAATTCAATTTTCAGAAAAATGCCTCAACTTTTCGTGGAGATTGGGGGACAAATTGTTTGCGGCCAAATTTGACGGTTGGCACGTTGCTTGCGATAATAAATACGGTTAAACCAAGTAAATCCCTTAATGAATCAGAAATCGAGGCTGACATTTGTCCTGATAGTGGGCATTGTCTTGACCACTCTCTTTGCGTCAGCCGCACAGAAGGCTTTGAGGGGTAATGTACCGGACGTAATCACAAAACTGGTCGCAAAAGGCCGTCCGTCACCCACCAACCAGCTTTCGCTTTCTATCGGCCTGCCGTTGCCGAACGAAGGGGCGCTCGATGAATTCATCCACCAGCTTTACGACCCCGCGAGCACCAATTTCCACAGGTTCATCACCCCTCCTGAATTTGCCGCCCGTTTTGGGCCCTCCGAGGCGGACTATCAGGCGGCGATTCAATTCGCCACCGGCAGCGGTCTGAAGATCGCCCGCACACATACAAACCGCTTGGTGCTGGACGTGGAAGGAAGCGTGGCGGATGTCGAACAGGCGTTCCACACCACCATCCATACCTACAGGCATCCCTCCGAGGCGCGCGATTTTTTTGCGCCGGATACTGAACCGTCGGTGCCCGCAAATCTGTCCGTGGTGTCGCTTGAAGGGCTGGGTGATTATGATTTGCCCCGGCCGATGGTGCGCAAGGGTGACGCCTTGAAGGTCAGGCCGTTGAGTTTCAACGGTACGGGTCCGAACGGCGAATATGCCGGCAATGATTTTCGCAACGCCTACGCGCCCGGCACCAGCCTTAACGGCACGGGACAAGCGGTGGGGTTGCTGGAGTTTTCGGATTATTTCTCCGTGGACATCGTCAATTACGAAAACGCCATCGGGCTCTCCAATCTGGTGCCGGTCAACAAGGTGGTGATCGGCCAGCACGGGCCCACCACGGCCAATAATTCCGAGGTGTCGCTGGACATCGAGGTGGCCATCGCCATGGCGCCGGGACTTTCCCAGGTGATCGTCTACGAGATAAAATCCGTCAACCCCAGCTCCATTTTGAGCACGATGGCCAATGACAACCTGGCCAAGCAGTTGAGCTCCTCCTGGACTTGGAGCGGCGGACCCAACGCCACGATTGATGGAATTTTCAAGCAGATGGCGACCCAGGGACAGTCCTATTTCCAGGCCGCCGGCGACAGCGATGCCTATACCGGCGCGCAAATCTTGGACAACGCCAGCCAGGTCAATTCGCCCGTGGGCAGCACCAATATCACGGCGGTCGGAGGGACGACTTTGACGATGAATGGCTCCGGCGTCTCATGGTCTTCTGAGGCGGTCTGGAATTACAACAATGCTCCTCCTCCCAACACCATCACTAACGAAGGTTCCGGCGGCGGCATCTGCTCTTCCTACAGGATTCCCTTCTGGCAGACCAACATCAGCATGGCGATCAACAACGGCTCCACCACCTTCCGGAATGTTCCTGATGTGGCATTGACGGCGGACAACATATTCGTCTGTTACAACAATGGTGATTCGGGCGGAAGTTCCTACTTCATGGGTACGAGCGCGGCCGCACCCTTGTGGGCCGGTTTTTGCGCGCTCGTCAACCAGCAGTCCATGGCGGTCAACGGCACGACGGTCGGGTTTGTGAACCCCGCGCTCTACGCGCTTGCGGCCAGCCCCGGTTACACCACCTTTTTTCACGATGTCACCACTGGCAACAACGTCGGCACCAATACGCCGGGTTTGTACAACGCGGTCGCCGGTTACGACCTCGCCACCGGCCTCGGTACGCCAAACGGGACAAACCTCATCAACGCCCTCGCGCCGCTCGCGTTCCCCAATTTCATCACCCAGCCGTCCAGCCGGACCGTGGCCAGCGGCACCAGCCTTTCATTTGGCGCCACTGCCACCGGCCAGTCGCCGTTGACTTTTCAATGGCTGCTAAATGGCACCAACCTGCCCGCAGGCGGGAACATTTCCGGGACCCTCACCAATGTTTTGACCATCACGTCGGTGACGACCAACAATGCCGGCAACTACCGGCTGGTGGTGACCAATGCCTTGGGTTCGATCACCAGCAGCGTGGCGGTCTTGACCGTCGGCTTGCCGCCCGTCGTGCAGACGCAGCCGACCAACCTTACGCTGCTGACCGGCGGCACCGCCGCTTTCACCGCCATTGCCACCGGCACGCTGCCGTTGAACTATCAGTGGAAAAAAGTCGGGACGAACCTGGTGAATGGCGCGGGCATCACCGGCGCGACCAGCAATGTGTTGACGTTGACCGGCATCACCACCAACAGTTCGGGGAACTATATGCTGGCCGTCAGCAGTATTTTTGGTGCCACCACCAGCAGCGTCGCCACGCTGACGGTGGTATTGCCGCCGGGCATCACCAGTTCATCGGTCACCAACCGCACCCTCGAATGCGGCAGCAACATTTCCTACAGTGTCACGGCATCAGGCACCGCACCGCTTTCAATCCAATGGAGCTTTGACGCGGTGCCGGTTTTCGGGGCGACCAATTCCACGTTCTCGCTCACGAATGTGCACCTGCCAAGCCATGTCGTCAGCGTTGCCGTCACAAACCTTTATTCCAGCTTCACGAGCAACACCGCATTGACCATCAATGATACGCAGGCGCCTGTCATCACGTTGAATGGTAACAGCCGGCTGACGAATGAACTGGGCTCGGTCTTCACCGACCCTGGCGCGACGGCCAGCGACGCCTGCGCCGGAGCCGTCGCGGTCACGACGAACGGGGTGGTGAACACCGCCGCGGTCGGCACCAACACGCTCACTTACAAGGCTGCTGACGGCAATGGCAACACCAACACGGTCACGCGTACTGTCGTCATCCGCGATACGACGGCACCGGCCATCTCGTGGAGCTTCACCAATCTGACCGTGGCCGCGGATGCCAGTTGCAGCGCGCTGATGACCAATGTGACCGGCACCAATTTCGTCCTCGCCACCGATTTGTCGGGCGCGTTGACCATCACCCAAACACCCACGAACAATGCCGCCTTGCAACTGGGCACCAACCAGGTCGTCATCACCGTCGCCGACGCTTCCGGCAATAAATCATTTTCGACCAACCGGGTCATCGTGCTGGACCTGACACCGCCAAGCATCACGCTGCTCGGCGGCAGCCGGCTGACGAATGAGCTCGGCTCCGCCTTTGCCGATCCCGGGGTGTTTGCGGGTGACACCTGTGCGGGCGCAGTTGCGCTGGTGACCAACGGTTTTGTGAATATCGGTGTCACCGGCACCAATACGCTGACCTATGTCGCCACCGACGGCAGTGGCAACACAAACTTCGTCACGCGCACCGTGGTGGTGCGTGATTCCAAGCCGCCGACGATCACGTGGAGCTTCACGAACCTGGCGCTTTCGTTGGACACGAATTGCTCCGCCGTCATGCCGGATGTGACCGGCACCAATTTCATTCTCGCCACCGACCTGTCCGGGCCGCTGACGAATTCCCAGTCGGTGACGGCCGGTTCGAGCCTGCCTTTGGGCACCAACATCGTGATCATCAGCATCGCCGATGCTTTCGGAAACACGGCCTTTTCAACGAACCAAGTCGTTGTAAGCGACACCACGCCGCCGGTCATCATCGTCCAGCCGCAAAGCCGGACCAATAACGCCGGCGAGACCGCGAATTTCACCGTTGCGGCGACCGCCTGCACGCCGATTGCATTCCAATGGTCGTTCAATAACGCCGTGCTGACCAACCAGACCAACAGCCTGCTGACGTTGTCGAATGTGGCTTCCGTCAATGCGGGAAATTATTTCGTTGTCGTCTCTGCTGGCGGCGGCTCCACCACGAGCAGTGTGGCTTCGCTCACGGTGAATTATTTTACAACTGCGCTCGTCCTCGCTTCATCCGCCAATCCTGACGGCTTCAAGGACAATTTGAGTTTCACCGCCGTTGTCACGCCGACGAACGCTCCCGGTGCGGTCCAGTTTTTCACGAATGGCGCCGCCTTCGACCTTGAACCGCTCATCGCCGGTTTGGCCAGCAGCACGAACACCTCCACCTTGCCGCGCGGCACCAATCTCATCACCGCGATCTACGCCGGCAACGGCGGTTTTCAACCCGCCACAAATTCGCTGGTGCAGACCGTCACCAACCATCCCCCGCAGGTTTCGCCGGCATTTTACACCCTGATGGCCGGGCTGGCTCTGAACATTGCCGTCACCGATCTGGCCACGAACTGGAGTGATGTCGATGGCGATGCATTGTCCATCGCGTCTGTCAGCCCGAGCACCAACGGGGTGGTGGTGACCAACGGTTCCATCCTGACCTATTCGGATCCCAATTACGTGGATGACCAGTTCATCTGCACCATCAGCGATGGTTTTGGGGGAACGAATTTCGCGACCGTCAACATCACCATCATACCGCAGACGAATTCGACCCCAAACATTATCGGCGTCGCCCCTGCGCCTGGCGGCCTGGCCTTGCGGTTGAGCGGCGGCTACGGCTCGACCTATGTCTTGGAAAGCGCGACGAATATTAGTTCCGGCACATGGTCGCCGGTGGCCACCAACACACTGGATGCCACGGGCATCTGGCAATTCACCGACGGACAGGTGACAAACTTCCCCAACCGGTTCTACCGGCTCAAGCTGTTGCCTTAATGCGGTTGCTTGCCCGCCGTGCGGAAAAAACGCAAGATGACGGCGTGAGCAACCTCCTTCAGCGCGTTGAAAGCGGAATCCAAACCCGCGGATTGCTTGCGCCCGGGCAAAAAATCCTTGTCGCCGTTTCCGGCGGCGCGGACTCGATGGTTTTGCTGCACGTCTTGCATTCGCTCGCCGAAGGGAATCGCTGGGATATTTCCGTTGCGCACTTCAACCACCGATTGCGCGGCCGTGCCAGTGATGCGGATGAGCGCCTCGTCTGGCAGACGGCGAAGCGGTTGGGCATGAAATTTTTTGGCGGCGGCGCGGATGTGGAAGGATTTGCCGGGCGGGCAAAATTGTCCGTCGAGATGGCCGCGCGAAAGTTGCGACACGAATTTCTGGCGGCGACGGCGCGGGCCCAAAAAATTTCCACCATCGCCCTGGCGCATCATGCGGATGACCAGGTGGAACTGTTCTTTTTGCGGCTGCTCCGTGGCGCGGGCGGCGCTGGCTTGGCCGGCATGAAAGCCTGTTCGCAATCACCGGCCGATAAAAAAATCCGGCTGGTGCGTCCGTTGCTGGATTTGGCCAAATCAGAAATCCTTGATTACGCCCGGCAGAATAAAATCCGATTCCACGAGGATGCGAGCAACTTCTCAAATGATTTTCTCCGCAACCGTGTGCGCAATGAGCTGCTGCCGTTGCTCCGGAAAAAGTATCAGCCCGGCTTGACCGGGACGGTGTTGCGGTTGATGACCATCGCCGGTGCGGAATCAGAACTCACCGGCGATCTGGCACAACGCTGGCTGGCGCGGCCGGACGTGGCCTTTGAGAAATTGCCGGTCGCAATCCAGCGGCAGGTATTGCTGGCGCAACTGACGGACGCCGGGGTGATGGCCGATTTTGAACTGGTCGAACAACTGCGCGCGGAGCAGGGGAAATATGTGAGCGTTGGCCCTGTTTTTTCGGCGGCCCGGACCGCCGCCGGCAAACTTGAACTGAAGCAGCAGGCATTGGCGGAGTTCAATGTGGCCGAAGAAAAGTTAAAATTATCCGGACGGGCCGGGCGGGTGGAGTTTGGCGGCACCAAGTTTCATTGGTCCTTAAAAAAGCAAACGAGCATGCCGGGACGGGTGGTAACTACGCCGGGGACGGAGTGTTTTGATGCGGAAAAGGTTGGAAATAAAATTGTTATGCGTCATTGGCGGGCGGGCGACCGCTTCCAGCCAATTGGACTTAAAACGCCGTCAAAATTGCAGGATTTGTTCGTGAACGCCAAGATTCCGGCGGACCGGCGGCGGGCGCTGGTGTTGGGCACGACGACAGACGGGGAGATTTTTTGGGTGGAAGGTTTGCGGATTGGCGAGCATTTCAAACTCACACCGGAAACGGAGCGCCGCTTGGTCTGGTGCTGGTCCCGCTGATCCGGGCAAACGGCCTTTCCCGGCTGAAATTGCCGCTTAATTCGCTTTACAGAAGGGCGTTTAATCATTATTTTTTTCCACTCATTTAATTATGGAAGCGAAGACAAAAACGATTGAATCATTTAAGCTGCACGCCAAGGACACCGGTTCCGCGGACGTGCAAGTGGCGCTGCTCACCGAGCGCATCAACCATTTGACCGAACACCTGCAGACCAACAAGAAGGACCACAGCTCACGCCGTGGCCTGTTGTTGATGGTCGGCCAGCGCCGTCGCCTGCTGGATTATCTGGCGGACACCGACCTGGCCCGTTACCAAACGGTCACCAAGAAGCTCAAGCTGCGCAAATAATTTACGGGAGGCGCGGCTCTTTTATTTTCACCCGCCCCGCCTTTCGTTCCTGGATCTGAACCGCCCGCGCGAGCGGCCAGGTCCTCCAACCAAACAACCGTCGCGCATAAAATTCCGCCGCTATCGGGAAATTTCATTCAGCTCCGAAACTTTTTCGGGGTTCACTGAAGTTCCTCTGGGGGTGGCGGAGAAGAAAGTTAGTTATGTCACATAAAATTACCGCCGCCATCGGCGATAAATCTCTTACCATTGAATCCGGCAAACTGGCCAAACAGGCCGACGGCTCCGTAACCGTCCAGATGGGCGAAACCATCGTCCTCGTCGCCGCCGTCGCCGCCACGAAAGCCAAGGATGGTCAGGACTTCTTCCCGCTCACCGTGGACTACCGCGAAAAGGCCGCCGCCTGCGGCAAGTTCCCCGGCGGTTACTTCAAGCGCGAAGGCCGTCCGACCGAAAAGGAAATTCTCACCTGCCGCCTCACCGACCGCCCCATCCGCCCGCTGTTCCCCAAGGGCTGGTACAATGAAGTCCAGGTCCAGACCGTGCTCCTAAGCGCGGATGGCGAAAACGACCCCGATATTTTGAGCATCATCGGCGCCAGCGCCGCGCTGATGGTTTCTGACATTCCGTGGGCCGGCCCGCTGGGCGCCGCCCGCATCGGCCGCGTCGGCGGCAAGTTCGTGGCCAACCCCACGCACGCCGAGCAGGCCGAGAGCGATCTCGACCTCGTCTATGTCGGCAACGACAAGGACATCGTTATGTATGAAGGCGCGGCCAAGGAGATTTCCGAAGCCGACTTCAACGCCGCGTTGAAATTCGCGCAGGAAGTCATCCAGCCCGTCATCTCCGCGCAAAAAGAACTGGCCGCGAGGGCTGGCAAGAAGAAGCGCGAGATCACCGTCAACGTCGTTCCCGACGAAATTCTCGCGGAAGCCAAAAGTCTCGCCGGCGACCGTTTTGTGCCCGCGCTGCTCACGCCCGGCAAACTCGCCCGCGAAAGTGCCTGCAAGGCAATCCAGGACGAGGTCGGCGTGAAGCTCGCCGAAAAATTCGGCGCGGAAAAAGTCACGCAATTTGT
>DATHQS010000320.1:0-4558 GCA_035482455.1 Candidatus Acidiferrales bacterium
GGAGAGGGCCGGGGTGAGGGTGAGCGTAAAACAAATTGTTACCGAAGCTTTCACTTACATTGAGGCTCGTTACTGCCGCTGTTCGGCTCATCAGAATTGGCTTCGTCGCCACTATCCCGCTCAGTGCGCCGGCTCACCCGTGATCATGGTGATTTTGAGTTTTTCAATCCGCATGACCCCGTCACCGTCATCCCGCGCATAGGATGCAAAGAACGGTGCTCGCTTGCCTGAGTCCGCATAGTGAACAGTTGCCGTGACCGTCACCTTGTCTCCATCCTTGGTAAATTTTACATCCTCGTATTCGTCCTTGTTGCCCTCTTTTTTGGCGATCCCTTGTTTGATTCCCTCGCGAAACGCATCGGCCGGCACCACCACGGTCTTTTCCGATTTGCCGTCGTTGATGATGTAAGTGATCAGGCAATGTTTTGCAAACAGGTCCAAGGCGCGGAGGTCATCTGTTTTTTGGTAAGTGACCAGGTTGGTGAAGGCCACCTTGGCATCCGCCATGTCATCCGCGGCCGCCGCGGTCAGACAAATAAAAAAACTAAGGATGAATGCTTTGATCATAACGATGTGCTTGGCCGGCCCATCATGCTTGTCCATCGTCAGTCCCACCAGAAGAAAAGCTGCGCCTTATTCTGGCTTCAGTTTTCGCACGGTTTTGGCTCTGGCAGCGGTGATCCCCTGTGCCGCCAGAAACGCCTTGCCGGTCTCAAAATGATCCGCTGAAATCCAAACCGCCGAATACACGCCGATCTCGTTGATGTGCAACGACAGCAACCGCCAGCCCTTGTCCCGGTTCGCCCGGTCGAACTCCTCAAACTTGTCCTTTGTCCGGCCGGAACGCACCTCCACCAACGCCCCTGTCGGCAACCGCCAAAAAAGGTAGCGCGTCAGATGTTCGGACGAACACTCGCAATAAACCGGCAGCAGCCCAATGTTCCGGTTGAAGTCCACCGCCGCCTGGGTGAGGTCGCGCGACATCCAGCGGGTGAAACTATGCTGCCGCAGCAGTTCAACGTCGCCGGTGAGCAGCTTTGAGGGAATGTAGGTCGTGGCCGGTTTCATGATTTTCACAATATTTTCGGCCGTCCCCTTTGTCGAGAATAATTCAAGCCCGTGGCCCGGCGAATAGGAAAAGATTGTCCTGCTCATTCCACATACTTGATGACAACCAATGTGAATTGCCGATGGCCGCCACGGTTTCCATGCTGCCCTTCAGTTGATTCAACCGTGTTCGAGGACGGTTCCGGGGTTTTGGCCATAAAAATGACGGCATCTCCGCCATTTTTGCGCGCAACTTTGGCGATGTCTGAATCTCCGTCGCCTGAATTTGGAAAGAGGCTGGAAACGCGGCCCATTCCCGACTGCTGCCCGTGACTTTCTTCGATGGTGCCCAAAATCTTGTATTTTCGTGCCGGATCCCCGTTCGCCCATAACTCAATCCCGTCTACCGGATGCATTTCACCGCCTTTTCCTTGGATAATTTCGGAACCATGATACTCGTCAAATGTGGTGGTCGAACAACCGCAAATAAAAAGCATGCCGACACCTAGCGCGCAGAGCATGAGAGTGATGGTTTTTTTCATGGCACCATCAGGCTGCGGGTTGAAACGCGGTTTTTCACGAATGCGACGGTATTTCTCCCTTTAAGTTTTGTCGAGAATAATTCAGGCCTTTGGTTGCGCGGAGTCCGCGCAGGCAGGGGATTGCGCTTTGCACCGTGCCCCTTGGGATTTAACCTGTGGGGATGGCTTGGTTCACCGACCGGCATTTTTTTCTGCTCGCCGTGGTTTTTTATGGCGCGAGCTCCGCGTACTCGGTTTTTCTGTGGCGAAAAGGTTTTCGCACGGATGACCGTGTGAATTATTTCCTGCTGCTCGCCGCCGCCGCGCTGCACACCGTGGCCATGTTCCAACGCGGTTTTTCCATCAACCAATGCCCCGTGAACAACCTTTACGAGGCGACCGTCTTCATCGCCTGGACCATCGCCGCCGCGTATCTCGCCCTGGGGATTTTTCAACGCCTGCGCTTTCTCGGCGCCTTCGCCTCGCACATCCTGTTCTTCATCGGCGTCTTCGCCCTCATGCCCGCGCTTGATCCGCCCCACGCCGCGCAGCCGGATTTTTCCAACGGCCTCACCAGCCTGCACGCCGCGCTGGTGCTGCTCGCCATCGGCGCCTTCGGCCTGAGCGCGGTGGCGGCGGCCATGTTTCTCACCGAGGAGCACGACCTGAAATTTCACAAGCTGCGCGCCGTCTTCTCGCGCCTGCCGCCGATCCAGCGGCTCGAACGCGTGATGAACAACCTGCTCGTCGCGGGCGTCAGCCTGCTCACCACCGGCCTGGCCTTCAGCCCGTTCCTGCTCAAACAAAAATACGGCGTCTATTTCAAGAACGATCCGTTGCTGGATTACTCCGTCTGCATCTGGCTGTTCTACCTGGTGCTGCTCGTTTCCCGCTGGAAATTTGGGCAGGGCGGCCGCCGGTTCGCGTGGAGCGCGCTGGGCGGTTTTGTGTTCATCCTGCTCACGTTCTGGGGGTTTTTACTGCTGTCGCCCGCCCATCGGCCATGAATTTCGTCGTCATCGGATTAAGCCACCGCACCTCGCCCGTCGAACTGCGCGAACGTTTCGCCTTTCCGGACGGGAAAATTCCGGACGCGCTCAAGTCATTGCGCGATTCCGGCATCACCAGCGAAGCCGCCATCCTCTCCACCTGCAACCGCGTGGAGATTTACGCCGCGACTCCGCTCGCGCCGGACGTGGCGTTCGCGGAGTTGAAGAAATTCCTCGTCGCTCATCATGCCTTCGCTGGCGCGCTCGGCGACGAGCTGTACACCATCGACGAACCGCACAGCCTGCATCACCTGTTCAAGGTCGCCGCCGGCCTCGACTCCATGGTCATCGGCGAGACGGAGATTCTGGGCCAGCTCAAGTCGGCCTACGAACTCGCCTTGCAGCACAAGCACACCGGGGCGCGGCTGAACAAGGCGTTCCAGCGCGCGTTCAACGTGGCCAAGCACATCCGCACCGAGACCAACATCCAGCGCGGCAGCGTCTCCGTGATGTCCGCGGCGGTGGAACTGGCGGAAAGGATTTTCAGCAAGCTCGCCGACCACGAAGTCCTCGTCATCGGCGCCGGGGAAACGAGCGAGAAGACCGCGCGCGCCCTGCAATCCCGCGGCGTCAAAAAGATCACCGTCACCAACCGCTCGCCCGAACGCGCCGCCGCGCTCGCGGCGGAACTCGGCGGACGCGCCGTGCCCTTCGAGCAATGGCCGGATGAGTTTGAACGCATCGACATCGCCATCAGCAGCACCGCCGCGCCGCATCACATCCTCGACCGCGCCAAGCTGGAGCCGTTGATGCGCCGGCGCAAAAACCGCCCGTTGCTGCTCATCGACATCGCCGTGCCGCGCGACATCGATCCCGCCGTCAACACGCTCAATAACGTCTATCTCTACAACGTGGACGACCTGCAAAGCATCGCCGCCGATTACCTGAAACTGCGCCAGGAAGAGGTCGCCCGCTGCGAAAAGATCATCGCTGAAAAAGTCGCGGTCTTGCTGGCGACAAATAAGTTTTCAACCACGGATGGACACAGATGAACACGGATTGCTGGCGTTGCGTGGTTTAACGCCTGATGCCGCAAGGATACCGGTCAGCTTGGCACCGGGTCATGTGGCCATTTAAGGCCACTTGAAGCTTCACCAGTACGTGCGTTATTGTGTCCGTAAATCCACCCGAACCACATTACCTTGCCACCCATTCAAGCTTTTCTCTCCGCCTGCGTAAATAATTTCAGTCTCATGAAATGTGTCCGCCGGCTGGCCGGTCTTGTATTGTTTTTAACCCTATGGGGGCCAATCGATTCCAGTCTGAGCCGGGCGGCCGGGACCTGGAGTTCTGCGCTCCCGGCACCGCCAGCCGGGGGCGTCAATAATTGCATTTTGTTGAGCGACGGCACGGTGCTCGGTTTGAACGGGAATGGCGGGTGCGCCAGGCTCACCCCGGACATTCATGGCAGTTATCTCAACGGCACCTGGACCGCGTTGACGCCGATGAACAACAGCCGCCTCTTTTATTCCTCCCAGTTGCTGACCAATGGCAATCTGTGGGTGGCGGGCGGCGAAGACGGCACGGGCGGCAGTCATTCAGAAATATATGACCCGTTGAACAACTCCTGGCGGATGGTTCCCGACCCGAGTCCGGATCCGAATTTTTCCGACAGCATCTCGGAGATCCTGCCCAACGGCAACCCGTTCGTCCCGCCGGTCTACACCAGCACGGTTTGTTTGATATACAATGTCGGTTTGGACAGTTGGTCGATGGCCGCATCCTGCCGGGCCTCCCAAGATGAAGCCTCCTGGGTGAAACTGCCCAGCGATAACATCATCACAATCGACGCCTTCTCCCAAAACTCGGAGCATTATGTTCCATCCCTGAACCAATGGGTGGCCGATGGTACGCTGCCGGTGCCGCTTTTCGATCCCACGCTCAGCGAACTTGGTCCGGGCTTTCTGCTGCCCAACGGCAAGGCGTTTTATATCGGGTCGC
>DATHQS010000321.1:0-10701 GCA_035482455.1 Candidatus Acidiferrales bacterium
GCTGGGTGAAACCCCAGTTTTATGACCGTCAATCCCTGATGTTCCGGCCGGAGGCCAGCGCCGACCAGCACTGGCTTTTGCTCGAGCGCCACATCAACGCGGCCACCGATGAGACCTTCGTTCATTGCGCCCGGCAGATCCTGACCGTGTCCGGGGTGCAAAACGGCTCGGACCTGAAAATAGATTTCAACCCGAGTTTTCAAACCCTGACCCTGCATTGGGTGCGGCTCTGGCGCGGCACCAATCACCTGGACCGGCTGGCGGCGGACAAGATCAGGGTGGTGCGGCAGGAGCGCGACATGGAGGATCAGATCTTGAATGGCGAACAGACGGCGATGCTGGTCTTGGATGACGTGCGGGTCGGTGACATTGTCGATTATGCGTATTCGGTCAAGGGCGAGAATCCGGTTTTTAACGGAAAATTTTCGACTTCCATCCGGGTGCAGTTGGACGAGCCGGTGGAACGGCTGCTGACGCGGGTGGTGTGGCCGGCGCAACGCCGGTTTTATCCCAAGAATTTTGGGTGTTCGGTCCAGCCGGTCATGGTCGTGACCAACGGCCTTATCGAATGCACCTGGGACCTGCGGCGTGTGCCAGGTGTGGTGCAGGAAGATTCCCTGCCGGTGTGGTGCGATCCGGAACCGTGGGTGCAGCTGAGCGAATTCAAAAGCTGGGCAGAGGTGAACCAGTGGGCGCTGGCGTTGTTCCAGAACAATGCGCAGCTTTCGCCCGAGCTCACGCAGAAAATCGCCGAATGGAAGCAGTTGCCCACCCAGGAACAGCAGGTACAGGCGGCGTTGCGGTTTGTGCAGGACGAAATCCGGTATTTCGGGATCGAGATCGGGGTCAGCGCGGACAAGCCCGCGGACCCGGGCACGGTGTTTTCGCGGCGGTTTGGCGACTGCAAGGACAAGTCGCTCCTGTTTGTCAGCCTGTTGCGCGGGCTGGGCATCGAGGCGTATCCGGTGCTCGTGAATACGCAGGCGCGGCAGACCATCGGGGACTGGCTGCCGGCGGCGGATATTTTTGATCATTGCATCTCCGTGGTGCGGATGGGCGGCCAGAATTGGTGGCTGGACCCGACGGCGGGATACCAGCGCGGGTCGCTGGCGATGCATTACCTGCCAAACTACGGCTACGGGCTGGTGATCACGCCCCGGACCTCCGCGCTTACGCCCATTCCGCAGACCACCGGCATGCCGCTCACCACCACGACGGAGCATTTTGACCTGGGCCGGAAGTCGGGCACTTCCGATCTGATGGTCGTCACCGTGGCGGAGGGCCGGGATGCCGACCGGCAGCGCGCCCTGTTTGCCACCACCAAGCGCAACGACATCGAGAAGACCTACACGCACTACTATGCCGAGACGTATGCGGGAACCACCATGTCCGCGCCGATCGAAGTACAGGATGACGAACAGCAAAACCGGTTTCAGACCACGGAGCATTACACGATCGGGAACGCCTGGGTGCAATCGGACACGGATGGGAAATATCGCTGCGAATTTTATCCCTTCTCCATCGCGGCCCTGAACAAGAAGCCGGTGGACATGCAGCGCAAATTGCCGCTGGCCGTGGATTATCCCCAGCACCTGGTGTTGCGGACGGAAGTCAAGATTCCGACCACATGGTCGTATTCGAAGGAGGATAAGAACATTGACGACCCGGCCTTCGTCTTCCACAAACAAGTCCGGCGCATCGCCAACCAGCTGGTGCTGCAATACGAGTATCAGTCGCTGGCGGACAACGTGCCGGCGGCCCGCACGGACGAATATCTGCAAAACCTCGGGACCATTTCAAAATACCTTGGCGATTTGTTCGTTTGGCGGTAAGGCGACCGGCTGGCTGCATCCAAGGCCGAGGTGATTTCAGGGCACCAGCACCCCTCACCCTGTCCCTCTCCCCTCCGAGGGGCGAGGGGATAGCCGTTGGACCGTTCGTTAAAATTCGTGAGTCGTGAAGCAGGAGACTGGTTTCAGCCGTGCCAGGCGGTCCAGATTTTTCCCAGACGGTTGCCGATGGCCGGCGGAGCTTACCGGTAAAGTTGGGAGCCGAGCTTGCGGGCGGCGGCGCGCAGTTTCTTTTGGCGGGCGACGATCAGCCGGTTCAATTTTGAGGTCTCGCCGGGGTGGGGGTGGGCGGTGGCGAAGTCGCGGAGCAGGGCCAGGTCGTGGTCGTCGCCGAGCAGGATGCCGAGGCGGTCCAGTTTGCCGATGATGGCGCGCCCGGCGGCCGGCCATTCCGGGCAGAGGCATCGGAGCTGGTACCAGAGGGTTTTCACATGCTTGCGCCACTCATGGTAGTGGTCCGGCAACGGCTGGCGGGCGGCCAGGTCGGCGGCCCGGGCGCCTTGGCGATAGCTCTCCAGCAGGCCCGGATTGATCGCGGCCCAGCCGGATTGATCGGGTTTGATATGCGCGATGCGCCGGCCGGCCTTTTGCAAGATCCGCTTGGCCAGCTCGGCGGAATCGTCGCCGCGAAAGCGGCGGCCTTCGGCATGGCAGTTTTTTTCCAGCAGCTTATGGAGGCGGGGATACTCTTTTTTGGCCCGGCGTCCGGCGAGGTTTTCAAAGGCCTTGAAGATGACGCGGGCATCGCGCGAAGCTGCGAGCTGCCGGGCGGCGCGACGGAGCGATTTCTCCAGCTTGAGCCGGGTGGAAGCATCGGCCTGCCCGTGCATGAGGTGCAGGATGGCGCGGAGTTTTTTGATCTCCTTGCGCACGGCATGGATGGCCGCCGGATGGCGCGATTTGCGGAGTCGGAACAGCGCCAAACGGATGTGCTCCTGGCACACGCGCCGCATCGCCCGGCCCGGCTTCTCCGCTTTTTTGAAGTAAAACGGCATGGCAAAGAGAAAGTAAGGGATTTTTTGGGAAAGGACAACTGGCAGTGGGTTGGTTGAATCGTTGAATTGTTAAAGAGTTGAAGAGACCTCTGCAAAACTTCGTCGACGGTTGGAGCGCGGGCGGCTCGCCCGCCAGTTGCGAGGTTTTAAAATATCAAGAGAACACGCGGGCGAGCCGCCCGCGCTCCGGACGCATCAAATATGTGGCGATTACAAACAAACTTCGATTTTGGAATAGCTTTGATGGCTGAAGCCGAGTAAAAACGGTCAACTTAATCAACTATTTATGGGATCTATACTCTTTGGTTGTGTGGTTGGCTTCATCGTGTGGTTTCTCGTCCGTTACCTGGCCGCCGGGTTTTATACCGTGAACCAGAACGAGCGGGCGGTGAAAACCAGCTTCGGCCGGGCCGAGCGGGTGGGGGATGCCATGACGTCGCAGGACCCCATCGCCGAGGGGCTGACGGCCGAGGAGAAGGAGCGCTATAATTATCCGCAGGTGCGGGTGATTCCGCCGGGCGGACCGTATTTCAAGTGGCCGTGGGAAAAGGTCTACAAGGTCTCCATCGCCACCCAGACCATCAACATGGCGGTGGACCCGGAAAATTCGTCGGCCAATTATGACGGCACCATGCTGGAAGCCGTCACGAAAGACCAGTTGAACACCGGCTTGAAGGGGCAGATCCGCTGGCACGTTTCCGAGAAGAACCTGTACGCTTATGTGTTCGGCGTGAAACATCCCATCACGCATGTCATGGGGTATTTTGTCTCGGTTTTGCGCGAGCGCATCGCGAATTTTGAGGCGCCGACCAATGCCAAGACAGGGGACCCGGCCGCGCTGCACAATGCCGTGGCCACGGCGGTCATCGGGATTTCCATCAACGACCTGCGCAAGAACCTGAGCGACATCAACGACCACATGGACCGCGAATGCGCGGTCTCGGCGGCGCGCTACGGCATCACGCTGGACGCCTCGCTCATCACGGGCATCGATCCGCCGCCGGAGGTCGAGTCCGCGCTGGCGGCCATAAACACGGCGTATAACCAGGTTTCCTCGGACATCAGCCTGGCGCAGGCGGCGGCGGACCAGAAGATCGTGCAGTCCAAGCGCGCGGTGGAGATCGAGACGCTCAAGGCGCAGGCCGAGGTGCAGCCGATCGTGGCGCTGGCGGAGCAGTTGACCGATCTGAAGTCGAACGGGCCCGGTGCGCTGGATGCGTATGTGCGCAATGTGCGGCTGAAATTATTTAGCGAAGCGAAAACCGTGATCTTGGAGGCCAGCCATGAATGAGAACTCATTAGCCTCGCCGCTGTTGCATACGTTCCTCGTGGCCGTGGGGATGTTTGTCGCGTCGTTCATTCTTGTGCCGATGTTCTTCGGCGTCGTGCGGTTTCTTGGCTTGTACACGATCGTGGAGGAACGGCAATGCAAGGTCTATATGCTGTTTGGGAAGGTCGTGGCCGTCATCGACGAGCCCGGGCTGCATCTGCTTATCTTCAAGCTGGGGCTCAAGGCGCCGCTGGTGAATTTTCTCGGCAAATGCCACGTGCTGGACCTGCGGCTGGACCAGGAATATATCCGCAGCACGCCGGTCAATTCCGAGGAAGGCGCGCCGATGGGCATCGGCATCTGGTACGAGATGGTGGTGAGCGACCCGGTTTCCTACCTGTTCAAGAACGCCGACCCGCGCGGGTCGCTGGCGGCCAACGTGGGCAATTCCACCGTGCGCTGCCTGAGCAATATGAAGCTCGGCGACATGCTCACGGACCGGCATCCCATGAGCCAGACGGTGCGCAAGGAAGTCTCGCCGCAATCGGAGGCGTGGGGTTACAGCCTGGGCTCGGTGTACATCCGCAAGGTGCATTTCCGCGATGCGGGCATGATCAAGCAGATCGAGGAAAAGGTGGTGAACCGGCTGCGGCAGGTGACCTCGGCCATCAAGCAGGACGGCACGAACCAGGTGAACATCATCGCCAGCACGGCGGAACAGCAGGCGGCGATCGAGTTCGCCAAGGCGGCGGCGATGCGGCCGCAGATCGTGGGGCTGGCGTTGAAGAAGATTTCGCAGGACCCGGACATCTCGCGGGCGCTGTTTCATGTGCTGGAGACACAGAACATCATCGGGGGCGAGGCGAATATCACGTTGATACCGAAGAACTCCGGCATGCTGGGGGAATTGGTGGCGGCACAGGGGCAGGGGAAGGGTGGGGCGATAAAGTGAAACGGATTCAAGATTCTCAATCCAGTTCGAAATTGGACGTGTTCAGCTCATGAATTGGGCAAATTAATCGAAAAGCTTCCCATGAGCATTCATTGCAATAAAAATTTTGCGCTAGTCACATTAATGATCTTCGCCGCGATTCAAGTTGCGATCGGGCAATCTCACATCTCAAAACCACCAGATCTTTACGGTGGTTATTCAACCACATTACTGCCAAATGGAACATGGCTGATTGCGGGCGGAATGGCTTTTCAACGCAACAACCGTGGCCCTGCCAGCAGCACTGCCAGTGTCCGCATATATGACCCTGCAACCGGGACATTGACAAACACCGGCCCAATGAACAGCAAGCGGGCATATCACGCAGCAACTTTACTATCCAATGGAAGAGTGCTGGTCACAGGCGGCGACTATAAGGATTTATCCAGCGCAGAGATATATAATCCAACTACAGGGATGTGGGCAAAAACTGGTTCATTGAACGTCCCGCGCAAGGGGTGGCATACAGCGACATTGCTCTCGAACGGCATGGTGCTAGTCACGGGCGGGTTATCGAATGATTCCCCGTTCTGCGCCATTTCCAGCGCCGAACTTTATGATCCGGTGACGGAGAAATGGACCTTGACGACCCCAATGAACGAGGTGCGCTATAGCCATGCTGCGGTATTGTTGACCAACGGACAGGTGTTGGTCGCGGGCGGCGAGGGGCCGAGCGCCAACTATATTTTTAGCGCGGAGCTATACGACCCTTCCCGCAGCACATGGACGATGACCGGTTCAATGTCTTACGAATCGCGCTATAATTATGCAGGTACATTGCTGACCAACGGACAGGTATTGCTTACGGCATCGGGCGCAAATTATGCCTGGGAATTGACGAATGCAGGGGCGGCAAGCAAGGAACTGTATGATCCGGCCGGTGGACAATGGAAAGCAATCGGCCCCCATTTCATTTCGAGCACAAATCTTGACCGAACGCTGACCATCAGACCTGAAACCGGAAGCACATTTGAAGCATCGGAAGAGGTTGAATTTTTGGTGCAGTCGGCTGACGGGGCTGGCGTCACCAACATCCAGATTTTTCGTGACAGCAAAAAAATTGGAGATGGTGAAGAGAGTCCGTTGCGTCATACCCTGAAGAACACCGCCGCAGGAACTTACACCTTCTTTGCAAAAGCCGCATATGCGAACGGATTGGCAAGTACATCCTCACCAGTCAGCATAACTTTCAAATCATCTGAGCCAATGGTTTCGCTTGCACCCGGTCCGACTGAATTTATTTCTGAAACCCACGTTAGAACGTCTCCCGCCATGTTATTGGCGAGCGTAGTAGGCATAAATCCAGACGCTTTAATTAAGCTTACCCTCAATGGGGTTCCACAACCGCTTCAAACTGGAAATCTGATCCTTCATCCACCGTTGAACGAGGGTAAAAATGTATTTGTTCTTGCTGCAACAGACCGCAAGGGCAGAACTGGAAAGGCAACAACCGAAATTTATCTGGATTCCATGGTTCCAACGGCTTCGATTACAGAACCCGCAAATGGTGCTTCCATCAACGCCATGTGGGTAGATGTGCATGGAACGTTTAAAGCCAAAAACCTCAAACAAATCACAATCGGAAATGCATCAGCAAATATGGGAATCCCGGCATCCCTAAATGCCAATGCATTTGAAGCGCGGAATATTTTTTTGATGCAGGGGACAAATACAATCATCGCCCTCGCAGAGGACATAGCGGGGAATATGAGCACGAATTCAATCATCATCATGGGGCCGACCGACACCAACACCGCCCAGACATTTCCGGTCCAGATCCAAACTTCCACCAGTGGCGGGTTTGCCCCGCTACCGGTTGTTTTTACCGTGCAAGCCCAAGTTCCCGGGAGGATTCAAAAGGTGATTTATGATTTCGACGGGGATAATATCCCCGACCAAACCAATTCCGATCTGCAGCCGGTCACCCACATTTACAAAACGAGCGGCGAGCATTTTCCAGTCGTAACGGTTCAAACCAGCGTGGGACAATTCTCCAGCCTTTCAGGAATGTTCGGCATGCTTGCGGCTGCGTTTGGCGGTGGCAATGGCTATGAGGTGGCGAGGGTGAATGTCCAAGCGCCACCCGTTTTGCTGTCCACCATCAAGGTCACCGATCCGGTGGATATCAAATGGACTTCAACAAGCAATTTATATGTTCTCTCGGGAAGCACGGCGACCATCACCGAATTCGATGCCAGTGGGAAAGTAATCCGTTCCTTGAGCAAAATCGGCTCAAACCCGTCGGGGTTGGATGTAGATGCGGCCGGCAATGTGTATGTGGCCATGACCGGGGACAACCAGGTCTGGGAGTTCAAACCATTTGAAAGCACATTCATGATTGAAACCAACTTTGCCAACCACGGTGAAATTGGAATGTTTGATGGCGATGCCGGTTCCGCCCCCGGCTGGCTCAAAAAGCCGTTTGATGTGCGGGTGTCCCAAAACGGCCAGAGCATCACAGTATCGGATTCCGGCAACAATCGAATTCAACGGTTTGCGCATAACGGCCGCTTTGTGAGCGAATTTGGGACGAAAGGTGACGGCCCCGGCCAACTAAACGGTCCAAAAGGCCTAGCTTGTGACGAGATTGGGATTTATTTATTCATCGTTGATGCAGCAAACGGCCGAATCATTCTGGCCTTAGCCGACGACAGCATGCCTATCGGGACAAGCGGAACGAACGGTGTTGCGTTGGGCCAGTTTAGTGGAGCAAATCATCTTTCTGCAAACAAACGCGCGCTTTATGTGGCGGATACAGGAAACAACCGTGTGCAGGTGTTCAGCCATGTTCAAGGCGGTGAAATGCATTCTCCCGTGCCATTCAATCCACGTATCGCCTTGTCAGGCGAATTGGGACTGGACCATCCAAAATCAGTTGCGGCCGTGGACGATTTTCTGGAGGAAAAGCTTTATGTCGCGGATACTGGAAATAACCGGGTGATTCTGGTCAGTCTCCCCACGGACAATCCGGAAGCGGTTTGGAAGCACATGATTGCCCGTCTGAAAGCCGGCGATATTCCGGGGGCGATATCGGATTTCAGCATGGAATCTAAAGAAAAATATCAACAGGCGTATCAGGCCTTATCAAAGGACGATTTGCTTTCAACCATCAAAGGCATGGAGAAAATCAAGCCGGCGACCATTGAGGGCGACCATGCCCAATATTATTTTGAAAGCTTGGTGAACGGACAAACAATCACTTTCCCCGTTGAATTCGGCAAGGAATTTGGCCAATGGAAAATCATGGAGTATTGAATTGCCGGTGCGGTCAGATTGTTTCTCGCAACCCTTGGCTGGATGATTTTATCTCTTTGGAATTATCCACCCGTATCCTATTTCCAAACGGTTTTTTGGAGGGCGGCGAGGAGGAATTGGCGGTGTTTTTCGGTGAGCATGGTGCCGAACTGGCGGTATTTTCCGTTATTCATCTCAATCACGATGGTGATGGGGCTGGCGCCTTCACTATTGTGATCTTCATGAGTCTTTACGATTTTGACCTGGGAGGCATCGAAGCGTTGTTTCCAGCCCAGGCGACCGATGCCGGTGAAAATGGTTGCCTTACTTTCGATGATGCGGATTTCTGTGTGCCCGAAAAAACTGGAAAGAACGGAGCCGACGAGAAACAGGCCGATAAAAATAAAGGGAGTCAGAAAAAGCCAGAGTCCAAGGGTCATGCCAACGGTCATTTCACCGCCACCTACCATTTTGTCATTTGGAAACCAACTGGGCAGGGGAACGTGGAGGTGCTTAAGGGTGCTGCTGAGGGCAATTCCGATATAAAACGATAAAATGCCATTCCAAAACAAACCGACGCACAAGAGCCCGACACCCCCGCCCGGGTTACGAATGTTGGCGCCAAAGACGGTACCGCGGGCATCGCTGGTGTACCAAGCGCCTTTGGGCGGTTTCTGGAGATCGACGGTGGCGGCGCAGACGAGGTCGGAGAGGGAGTAGGACTGGTCGCAGTCGCGGCAATACGCCACACCTTTGCCGATTTTGACATCGTCTCTGGGAATCGTTCGCCGACATTTGGGGCAGATTGGAACTGGCATAGTCCGAGGGGAATCTAGCGGGTGGGGAGGGGGGCAATCAATGAGTTTGGGAGTCACATCACGCAAACGCGATGTTCCTGCCTTTTGGCCTCAACCATTTGGGTGTTCGCAAATTCTTGTCGGGCGATGGGGGTTTTGCCAAGCTGTGACCATGATTCATGACTCCATCCGCCGCACGCCGCGGCCGCAAGATCTCATCGGGATGTCCACGCAGGAATTGCGCGACACGTTCCACATCGACAACCTTTTCACGCCCGGCCAGCTCAATGCCACGTTCACAGATCTCGACCGACTGGTGGTCGGTGGCGTGATGCCGACGGACAAGCCGGTGGAATTGCCGAACCATAAGGAAACGGGGCGCGCCTTTTTCCTGGAACGTCGCGAGCTGGGCGCGATCAACATCGGCGGGGCGGGGAAGGTGCTGGCGGACGGCCAGAGCTTTGCGGTCGGCACGCTGGATTGCGTTTATCTGCCGATGGGGACGAAGTCGGTTTCGTTCTCGAGCGATGATGCGAAGGCGCCGGCGAAGTTTTATATCCTGTCCTGTCCGGCGCACGCGGCGCATCCGGCGCGCGTGATGAAGTCGTCCGAGGCCGCGCCGGTGAGCCTGGGTGCGCAGGAGACGTCCAACAAGCGCACGATCTACAAATTCATCCATCAGGGCGGCATCCAGAGCTGCCAGCTGGTGATGGGGTTGACGGCGTTGGAGCCGGGCAATGTGTGGAATTCCTTCCCGTCGCACACGCACTGGCGGCGCACGGAGATCTATTTTTACTTCGACCTGGGAGACAAGGTGCTGTCGCATTTCTTCGGCGAACCGCAGGAGACGCGGCATCTGTTCATGCACAATGACGAGGTGGCGCTGTCGCCGAACTGGTCGATGCACTTCGGGTGCGGCACGGGGAATTACAAGTTTATCTGGGGCATGGCGGGCGAGAACCAGGTGTTTGATGACATGGATGCGGTGAAGCCGGGGGATTTGCGGTGAACTAACAGGGAAACATTGAACATGGAACATTTAACGCCCAATACTCAAGAAGAGCAATTTGTGGATCAATTTGATGTTCGGTGTTGAATGTTAAGCGTTGAATGTTTTTTTAATTAATTTATGAAATTTAAAGACAAGGTGGTGGTGGTGACTGGCGCGAGCCGGGGGATTGGGCAGGCGATCTGCGTGGCGTTTGCATGGGAAGGCGCGACGGTTGTGGGCGTGGCGCGCAGTGACCTGGCGGATACGGGCGCAGCGGTGAGGGAGGCGAGCGGGACGTTCGTTGCGCATAACGCCGATCTGGGCACCGGCACACAGAAGGAATCGGCCGATGTCATTGCGCAGATTCTGGCCAAGACCGGCAAGATTGATGCGCTGGTGAACAATGCGGGCATCATCCGTCGCGCGCCGGCCAAAGATTTTTCCGAGGCGGACTGGAACGCGGTCATGGCGACGAATCTGAATTCGCCGTTCTTTCTCATGCAGGCGGTGGGCAAGTGGTGGATTGAAACCGGTCGCGCCAAGGCGCCGGCGGAAGCGCGGCTGAAGCTGGTG
>DATHQS010000322.1:0-7386 GCA_035482455.1 Candidatus Acidiferrales bacterium
CGTCGGACTGACGCCAACCATCAATGTCGGTCAGGGCCCCACCGGTATGGCGCTGGATGAGTCGCGCAACCGGCTTTACGTCTACAACCGTTTTGCCGGCAGCATCTCCGTGGTGGATACGACCAGCCAGACCGTCACCAATACGCTTTCCCTGTTCGACCCAACCCCTGCCGTCATCAAAAACGGCCGGCCGCACATCTACAACACACGGTTATCCTCCGGCCTCGGCCAGGCGGCCTGCGCCTCATGCCATGTGGATACGCGCTTCGACCGGCTCGCCTGGGACTTGGGTGACCCGACCGACGTGATGAAGATCATCACCGGCGCCAACTTCATCGCCACTCCGGCGGTCACGAACAATTACCATCCCATGAAGGGACCGATGACCACGCAGACGTTTCAGGACATCATCGGTCATGAACCATTTCACTGGCGTGGTGATCGCGATGGCATCGAACAGTTCACGCCCACGTTCACCAACCTGCAGGGCGCGGCCGTAGGCATCGCCACGAATGAGATGGCCGATTTGAAAGCATTTCTTGCCACCATCCGGTTTCCACCAAACCCGTTTCGCCAGTTCGACAATTCGCTGCCCACCAACTTGGCGTTGCCCGGGCAGTTTGCGCTCGGCCGTGGCGCTCTTCCCGCGGGTTCACCCATGCCGAACGGTAACGCGGTGAACGGCCAGTTGTTGTTCCGCCAGACCACAAACCTGCCTACCAGCTGTACCACCTGTCATACGCTGCCGACCGGCCTCGGCTCGGACATGCGCTTCAACGGCATCAACTGGGTGCAAGTGCCGCTCGGCACCAATTCCGACCATCACATCGGCCTGATCGAGTTGGAACGTTCCCAGCAACTGCCCTTCAAGGCTCCCCAGTTGCGAAACATGTTCGACAAGTTCGGCATGGACCTGCTGCACACCAACAACCGCGCCGGCTTCGGGTTTTCACACGATGGCAGCGTAGATTCGTTGACCCGCTTCATCCAGGATGCCTTCGGCTTCACCAGCGATCAACAGACCGCCGACCTCGATGCGTTCCTGTTCGCCTTCACCGGCTCGGATCTGACGCCCGGTGTCATCAATGACGGGAACCATTCCCCCGGCGTGGCCAGCCTCGATACCCCCGCTGCCGTCGGGCGGCAGATCACCATCAACAGTTCCCTCGGTGCCGTGCTCATCACCAACATGATCACACTTGCCAACTCCAGCACCAGCCGCGTTGACCTCATTGTCAAAGGCTTCGAGGGCGGCATCACCCGGGGCTGGTATTACAACCGCACCAACGGCCTGTTCCAATCCGACCGGCTGGCCGAAACGGAGACTCCCGGCGCTCTCCTCCTCCTGGCCGCACCGGGCGCGGAACAGACTTATACTGTCGTTCCCCGCGGAGCCGGCTGGCGCATGGGCATTGACCGCGATGCCGATGGCTACCCCGACCGTGACGAGATCGACTTCGGCTCCGACCCGCTCAATTACCTTTCGCTCGCTACCAACACCGCGCCACGCTTGAACACCGTCAGCAATGCGTTCGCACTGAAAGGCCATCCGCTCGCCTTGAATTTCAGCGCCGTGGACAGCGACATTCCGGTCCAAGTCCTCACCTTCAGCCTCACCAACTCGCCGCCGGATGCCACCATCAACTCCACCAATGGCGCCTTCAGTTGGATCCCATCCGGTGCGGCCGGTCCGGTGACAAATTCAGTCACCGTTGTCGTCACCGACAACGGCAATCCGCCGCGCAGCGACTCCAAGACCTTTCTCATCATCGCCAATGATCTGAACGCCGGCGCGCCCGTCTTTTCGGCGAACGGCATTTCCCTCAACTGGAACGCCATCCCCGGCCTGACCTACCATGTGCAGTTCAAAAACAGCCTGGCCGACCCAAATTGGAGCGACCTGCCCGGCGATATCACCGCGTCCAATAATGTCGCGCTCAAACTGGACTCCGCCGCGGTCACCAACACCACGCGGTTCTATCGCATCATCGCCCTGCCATGAACCGCATCAGATCCATCCGGGTGTTTTCGATGCTGCTGGCGGCGGCCGGTTTGTTCTTCACCTCCCCGGCGCACGCACAGCGTGCGTTCAGCATCAGTGTCGCTCCGACCAATCAAACCGCCGTCGCCGTGATCTGGCCGGTGCAAAAGGCCACCCCCTCCAACAACACCGCCGTGATTCTCCCGCAGTTTCAAGTCGAGCGCAGCACCGACCTGAAAACCTGGGCGCCCGTCAGCGGCATGGTCAGTGGCCCGCTGGGCCAGAAGCTGGCGTTCGTTGATTCCGTCCCCACCTTGGGTTTCTACCGGGTAAATTCCATCATCGACCAGGAATACGCGCAGCTGGACCATACCAATCTGAGCTTTGGCCAGTTGCAGTTCGCCGATTTCTTCGGCGCTGAACTGTTCGGCACCAGCGTCACCAACGCCGTGCTGACCAATTCCACTTTTGCTGCCGCCGACCTTCGCAATGCGAACTTCACGAGTTCGGACCTCACCGGCGCGGATTTGTTCGGCGTGAACGCCTTTCTCGCGACGTTTGATTTCGGCTCCTTTGCCGGGGCCGACGCCGGCTTTGGCGATTTTGAAGCCGCGAGCCTGTTCAACGTGAATTTGGCCGGCTCGGATTTCAGCGGCGCCATCCTCACCGGGGCCGACCTTGATTTTGCCCTGTTCAAGGGGATGAAACTGGACGCCAACTCGGTCATGGATGCGCAGCCCAAGCTTGTCTGGCAGGTCGTCAACAACGGCGCGACCAACGCCGTGCTCACCAACCAGGATTTGAGTTTCGCGATCCTCGACGGCGTCAGTTTCAAAGGGGCAAAACTCAACAACACCCTCTTCACCCAAAGCTTCGTTGATGGCACGGATTTCCGCGGCGCGAGCCTGAGCAACACCGCCTGCAGCTCGGCGTTCTTTGAACAGGCAAACTTCGGCAACGCCGTCCTCGCCAAGGGCAATTTTATCAATGCTGATTTCTTTCAGGCGATCCTGACCAATGCCGTGCTGGCCAACGGCAGTTTTTCCGGGGCAGATTTCACCAGCGCCAATGGCATGGGGGCGAACTTGAGCAACGTCGTCTGCAACTCTGCGTTCTTTGAACAGGCGAACTTTGGCAACGCCACCTTCGCGCGGGGCAGCTTTATCAGCACTGATTTCATCCAGGCGATGCTGACCAATGCCGTGCTGACCAACGCCAATTTTAACGGCGCAAATTTCAGCAACGCCAGCCTCCGCAACTCGAACACCAACGGCGCCTCCTTCATCAGCGCGACGTTCTTCAATACCATCATGCCGAACGGCACCATCCGGAATTTTTAGCCGGATGGCGGGCGGTCTGGATTACTTTTTGAAGGGCGCAAACAAACCCACCAGGCCGAGACCGGTGCAGATTGCGCCGCCGACATAATAATAAGTCACCTTGTCGGTGGGCTGACCCGTGAAAAGATTTTTGACCTGCGAATTGATCGCCTGCGACATGTCATGCCCCCGGATCAGCAGGAACACACCGACGACCAGCAGGATGACTCCAATGACTTTTGACATAAAAATATTTTCCAGTTCAAGCTCCCTTGCGTTTGATGAAACCGATCAGCAGCAGCAGAACCACCGCCCCCACAAAAGAACAAATCAAGACACCCAGCAGGTTATTCGGAAAAAGGCCAAGCCGGTCAAAAATGAATCCGCCCAGCATCGAGCCGATGACGCCGACGACGAGGTTTCCCAGCAGGCCGAAGCCGTGTCCCTTGACCACTGCGCCCGCCAGAAATCCGGCGACGAGTCCGAT
The DNA here is from genome assembly GCA_035482455.1 of Candidatus Acidiferrales bacterium. GTDB lineage: Bacteria > Verrucomicrobiota > Verrucomicrobiia > Limisphaerales > UBA11358 > UBA11358. The sequence continues at coordinate 3,788 of DATHQS010000322.1, forward strand.
GATGATAAACCAAAGCCAGTTCAAGTTCATATTATAGTTTTATAGTTGTTTTGCAGTTAAACTTAACTCTTACGCCTCTTTCCTGTGTGCCAAAAGCTTCGGTCAAAACCTGGACCAATGCAACATTTCTTGCACCCCACATGCCGCCGAACCAGGTCATTCACCCTGCAACCAAACCACCGATTTGTCCCCGCCGCGGTTTTCCCGCGCGTAATTCGGTATCGCCAGCAGCGGGCTGCCATCGCTCCACTTGCCCTTGATGGTCATCGTGCCGTCCAGCAGGTCCGCGCGCCATTCCGTTTTGAGTGATTTCACGTCCGGCGTCAGGTTGATGTCCGGCTGGTCCACGCTCTCCACATTGTAAAGCAGCGGGCCATAGCGCAGCGCCACGCGGCCGCGGTCCGCCTTGATCTTGTCATCCGGCTTGATCACCTGGATTTCCATCGGTAGCCCGAGGTCGATCGTGTCGCCCGCCTTCCATTCACGGGTGATCGCTGCGTACCCGTTTTCGATCTTGGGCGAGACTTTCTTGCCGTTCACAGCGAGTGATTTGAGGCCGTTGACCGCCGGCGTGGGCGTATAAAGTTCGCTCGTGGTGCGGTCCGGCACGCGGACATACACGGTGAATTTCTTCGCCGCCTTCGGGTTCACCGTGATGGACACGTCGCCGCTCCATGGATAATCCGTCTTTTGCACCATCTCCACATCCGTGCCCGCCACCCGCTCCACATTGATGGTGCTGCCGATGAACAGGTTCACATAGATGCCGTCCTCGCCTTTTGCATAGGTCCACGTCGGGATCATCAGCAGCGTGCGCGGGATGTTGCCCACGCAGCACGGGCAGACATGCCACGGATAACGCGGCTTGGTCTCCACGAGCGGGTTGTCATAGTAAAAATTCTTGCCGTCCAGGTCCGTCGCGCCCAGCAGCGCATTGTACATCGTCTCCTCGTAAAGATCGGCGTACTTCGCATCGTGATAGGCCAGGTTCATCTTGTATTGGAAGAAAATCTCGCCGCAGCTCGAGCAAGCCTCGCAATACGCCTCGTTCCGCAACGAATAATTCCCGCCAAAACCCTCGGACGTCTCGCCGCTCCCGATGCCGCCGGTGATGTAATATTTCTTGTTGATGAGGTTGTCCCAGAGCGACAGCACCGCGCTCTGATAATCCACGTCATGCGTCTCCGTCGCCACATCCGCAATCCCGGAGAACAGATACGATGCGCGCACCGCGTGCCCCACCGCCTCGTATTGCTGCTGCACCGGCACCTGGCTCTGGTCATACGCCGTGCCGTTCCGCCGGCAATCCAGCAGAAATTTCGCCAGCGCAATATAACTGTCGCCGCGCCCGCCGCCTTCCATGTCATTCACGAAGCGTCCGAAACGCACCAGCCCCTGCTCCATCTGTTCATGGCCGTCGTACCATTCTTTTTTTCCAGGCCCGATGTTCGCCACCCAGCAATCCGCCAGCTTCTTCGCCGCGTTATATAGCCGCTTGTCCGTCCCGCCCGTAAGCGTGTAGTGGTTGATGGCCGATTCGATGAAATAGCCCGCCACATAACCCTCGTGATTGCCCCGCTGCGCCGGGTTCCAACGCGATGGCCATTGCTTGCGATCTGCCAGCTCGTATGCCGTCTGCAGATAACCATCCGGTTCCTGCGCCGCGAGAATCTTGGGGATCCAATCCTCCAGCGTCGCCTTCATTTTTTCCTGCGCCGCGATGATTTCCTGGTCGCCCTGCGGATCGACCATCAATGCGATGCACATCGACTCGACCGTCTGGTGCACCCACGCGTTCGCAAAAACATAGCCCCGCTGCGGCGCATGCGGCTCCCCGCGCAGCGCCTTTGCGGCTTCAACAAAATTATCAATACCGCCATCGCCGTGGTTCTTGGCGATGTTCGTGCTGTTGATCTCGTCGATGCAATGCGGGATCCAGTTCACGATCAGCGCCTTCGCCCGCGCATTCCACAACGGGTTGTTGATCTTGTAAGGCTTCGTATAAACGACCTCCAGCCGGCTGCTCGGCGGCGGAACCACCACTTTGACCTTCAGCGTGGACGCCGCCGCCAGTTTTCCCTCGCCTGCCGTCAGCCGCAGGACATAGTTGCCCGGCTTGGTGAACGTCGCCGTCGTGATATTCGTGTGCCCATCCGCAAAATCCACCCGGCCCGGTCCGGAATCCTTGCTCCACGTCACCTTCGCCGCCGCGCTGTCCGCCTTGAAGGTTTTCACCGAGCCGGACAGGTACGTCTTGCCATCCAGCATCACATCGCGATCCACCCCCGCGCGGACCTTCGGTGGAAAATCCGGCGACTTGCCCGAATCCAACACGCGCCATTCCAAAATACCTGTCGAAAAATTCTCGTTCCCATCCATCTCCAGCTTCAGTTTGGTAGTCGTGACTTCATCAAACGTCGCCACGTTGAATGTATCGCCCGCCACGCCCGGGCCATTCGCATTTTTGACCTCCACAAAATCTTTTCCGTCCCAATACTTCACCCGGCCGGCCTTCGGCAGGCGCACCCCTTGGTTGTCATCCCACCAATACACCTCGATCTGCTTCGTGCTGACCGGCTGGTTCCAGTCGTATTCCACCCACTGCGTCCCGGTGCGCGGCCAGTTACCGAATGAGCCCCGCCGGTTATCGCGCGAATTGCGCGGCACATAACCGTCATTCAATGCCGACACCGACGTGTCGCCCGAGACATAGGAATCCGTCGCCGTCGCCACCGTCGCCAGGTTTGCCGGCGCATTGGACTCCTGCGCGAAGACCGGCCATGAAAAAATCAGCGTGAGCGCCAGAATGGAGATGAAACTTTTGTGCCGGCGGACTTGGTGCATGAGCGCATGTTGCAACCGTAATACGGGCAATACAAGAGTTAATTAGGACAAGCAATTAATTCAAAACCCAGCTCCCGGTTCATGTCCATACTGGATTTGATCTGGAGAACGCCCGTGACCTCTAAGTCATTGGCTGAACCCCATCAGCACCCGGAGGAGGCTGGCAAACCGGCTCACTGCTTCAACCGGAAAAATAAATTCCCCGTCGGCGACGTGATGGTCACGAAGTTCGTGCCGAAACCGTTTGTCATCGAAAAACCGCTCGTCGCCCAGCCGCCGGCCGTCAGATTTCCGACCTGTTGCAAGGTGTACGAGTTCGTGGCCGCATCCGGCCATACGATCTGCACGCTGTTCGGGCCGTTGCGCAGAATTACGAGATTCGGCAGGCCCGGCGTCTGCACCACGTTGATCAGGCTCCAAAAACCGCCCGTCACTGAATAGCTCCCCCCGCTCATCGCCGCACCTGCATCTGGCTGCCCAATCGTGCCGCCCACCGCGTATGTGCCGCCCGTGCTCGTCCCGCCGCCGCCGGCCACCTTGTACCAATCCACGGAATAGCTCTGGGCAAAGCCGATGACCGGCAAAAGAGTCGCAAGGAGTAAAATAATTTTCTTCATGTCCACCATTATCTTGAGGCCATAATAGTTGTACCACCTCTTCGCAGTTCTTCAACCGTTTTTCAGCTCACCTACCGATCCGCTGAAACTGGCAAAAGCGCACTTCGGCCGGACCCGCCACTAAATGCTTGCCTGACT
>DATHQS010000323.1:0-27318 GCA_035482455.1 Candidatus Acidiferrales bacterium
CCATGCGACCTATCCGGCGCGCCCGGTGGGTGTCAGTGAATACGGCGCGGGCGCCAGCATCTATCAGCACAGTGAAGATCCGGTCACGGAACCGGCCAATGCCGGCCCGTATCATCCGGAAGAATATCAGGATCTGTTCCATGAGTCGCATTGGCAGCAGATGAAGGCGCGCCCGTTTCTGTGGGGCACCTTCATCTGGAACCTGTTTGATTTCGCATCGGATGGCCGGAACGAAGGCGATACCCCCGGTCGTAACGACAAGGGCCTGGTGACCTATGACCGGCAGACGCGGAAAGATGCATTCTATTTTTACAAGGCCAACTGGACGACCAACCCGATGGTGTATGTCACCGGCCATACTTTTACCAATCGCCTGACCAATGCGGTTACGGCAAAAGTTTATGCCAATTGCGATTCGGTCGAACTTTTTGTCAATGGCGCGTCACAAGGCGCCGCCACCAGCACCAATTGTATCTTCACCTGGCCCGTGGCCCTGCTTGGCGGTACCAACACCATTCAAGCCACCGGTGCCAAGGGCGGCAGCAATGTCACAGATTCACTCGTCTGGGTCGCGCCCATTGCGCCGCCCGGAGTTGCCATCACCGACCCCGCCACCCCCGTGACGTATCTGCTCAACACCAATGCGGTCTTGTCGTTATCCGCGACCGCCTTCGACTACGAGCCCAATTCAGCGCCGCCGCTGGTCACGGCCTGGAGCTCGGCCGGCGGCCCGGGCGTTGTTCTGTTCGGCGACACCAATGCCCTCAGCACGACGGCGCGGTTCAGCACCAACGGAGTTTACAATCTGGTCTTTCAGGCAAGCAAAGGGGCGCTGAATTCCAGCGTCGGGCTGGTGGTCATTGTTGGCAACGTGCCCTATGGTCCGGCCGTGAAGGTGCGTTTTGCCTTTGATGACGCCGGTCCCGGCACGAATACGCCCAGCGACACCGGCGGTGGCGGTGCCAACATCAATTTGAAGATGTTTAACAGCATCGGCGTTCCCGCCGATTATCACGGGTCCGCAAATTCGGGCGTGGCCGGATTGACCACCGGCAGCCGGGCGTTGAATTTTTCCGGAAATGCCAGCCAAGGCGGCAGCGGCCCGATCGCCGCGGTGACGAACGCCGCCCTGGGTTTCGGCAACGTCTCCAATTTTCTGGCCACGATGTGGTTCAAGCAATCGGTGTTGCTGGCAGGCAACATCGGGCCGCGCATGTTTGTTCTCGGCAACAGCACGAACACGGATTGCGGCACGGCCAACAGCATCGGGATGAAATTTCAGGATGCCAGCGACCTGTATTTTTTTGTCAACGGCAACCAGGCCACGGCCGCATTTGGTTCCAACCTGCCGCTGAACACCTGGATTTTTGTGGCCATGGCTTATGACGGGACCAACGTATCGCTTTACGAAGGCACCGACCTGTCGCCGGCGGCGCTGATCAGCAAGACGGCCATCGCCAACCAGATCGTTCCGCTCGGCGTCGTGGCGTCCCTGGACATCGGTAACCGGCTGAACCGCGACCGTGATTTTGCCGGCTGGATCGATGACTTCCGGTTTTACACCGGGATCGGTGATGCCGGATTCGTCGAGGCCGTTCGCCAGTCAGCGGCGGGCCCGGCGGGTTTGACGGCGGCATCCGGCAACAATCAGGTGTCTTTGACCTGGAACGCCTTGTTTGGAGCGACCAGTTACAACGTTAAGCGGTCCGCCGCCAGCGGCGGGCCGTACACGCTCATTTCCCCGTCGGCGACGGTCGTTGCGACCAATTGGGTCGATGTGACCGCGATCAACGGGACGACATATTACTACGTGGTTTCCGCGGCCACCCCGTTCATTCCGACAGGTGAAACGGCAAATTCACCGACGGAAGCGGCCGTGACTCTGCCCCTGCCACCACCGGCACCGGTGGCAAGCTATAACAGCCCGATGTATGCCGGCATGACGTTGTATCTGACCGCTTCCACCGTTTCGGGGACGACTTACAACTGGACCGGGCCCAATGGATTCACTTCCGCGATCCAAAATCCTGTCCTGCTCAAGGCGGACCAGAATGCCTCCGGCACTTATAGCGTGACAGCGACTTCCAACAACCTGGCTTCATCGCCCGGAAGCGTAGTCGTGACGGTCAATCCGCCGGTGAATTTTTCCGCGCAGGCTTTGTCCGGGAATTTTGTTTTGAACTGGCCCTACGGTACGCTGCAATCCGCCACGAACGTTTCCGGGCCGTGGAACAACGTGAACGGTGCCACCCCGCCGTTCACCAACATACCGGCCGGCCCACAACAATTTTACCGGATCCAGCTGCAATGAAACCATTTTACGACCAGCCATGAAAACAAGGAGAACATCATTTGAACCCGGCGCGCCTGGCCGGTGTGCGGGAAACCGGACGTGGTTTGCTCCCCTCATCGCCGGGATGCTGTTATGGGGCGGCGGGGTTGCCGTTGTTGCCGGGGAACCGGTAAAAGTCGAGATCCTGCAAACGAATGGCGGTTACCAGTTATACGTGGATCACAACCCGTTTTACATCAAAGGGGCGGGCCTGGAATCCGGCAGCCAGGAGGCATTGGTGGAACACGGTGGCAATTCCTTCCGCACATGGGGCACGGACGATAAACGGACCCCCCAATTGCTCGACCGCGCGCTCACGAACCATCTTTACGTCACGTTGGGGTTAAGGGTGGGACTGGAGCGCCAGGGGTTTGATTATAACGACACGGCAGCGGTGGCCCGCCAGCTCGAGAGGATAAAACAGGAGGTTTTAAAATATAAGGATCATCCGGCCGTGATCATCTGGGCCATCGGCAACGAGCTTAATTTGAATGCGAAAAATCCCAAGGTCTGGGACGCGGTCAATGACATCTCCAGGATGATCCACCAGATTGATCCGAATCACCTCACCACCACGCCGTTGTCCGGTTTTAACCGGGAGGTGGTTCAGGCGGTCAAAAAACGCGCGCCGGACCTGGATCTGATCTCCTTTCAGATGTATGCCGACATCGTGAACCTGCCGCATTATCTGCACGAGTCTGACTGGAACGGGCCGTATATGATCACCGAATGGGGCGCGACCGGTCACTGGGAGGTCAAGAAAACCGGCTGGGGTGCGCCCATCGAAAATGACAGCACCACCAAGGCAAACTCTTACCAGAAACGGTTTGAGACGGTGATCGGGGCGGATCGCAGCCAGTGCCTCGGCTCCTATGTTTTTCTCTGGGGCCACAAACAGGAACGGACCCCGACCTGGTACGGAATGTTCCTTGATTCCGGCGAAGTAACGTCCGCGGTTGATGTGATGCAATATCTCTGGACCGGAACCTGGCCGGATGTCCGTTGTCCGCAACTGGGTGGGGCCTGGTTGAACGGCAAGACCGCATACCAGAACATTCATTTGAAATCCGGACAGAGCTATCCCGCCAAGATCCGGGCCTTGGATGGAAAAAATACGCCCCTTACCTTTGTCTGGGATGTGACGGCGGAAAGCACGGATCTGAAAACGGGCGGTGATTTTGAGGCCCGGCCCGAAAGCCTGCCGGGCTTGATCGAAGATGCGGCGGGAGGTGAAATCACATTGCGGGCCCCGGCCAAACCGGGCGCCTACCGTTTGTACGCCTACGTGTTAGATGGCAAAGGTCATGCCGCCCATGTGAACATCCCGTTTTACGTGGACGAAGCCGGAACCTCTCCCATGGCCCAGGCCGGTCAGGTGGCGAATCCCAAGGAATGACCGCCGTGCTGGTGCCGGGCCGGAACCGGGGGGCGTAAAATTATCTCGACTTTATACGCACCCGAAACTGTAATTTGAGCATCAACCAAAAAATAAAAACCACCGGCACTGCGGCGGGCTGTTTTTGGGGGTGTTACCAGCGAACCCTGCGGCTGGCGTTCGCCTTGACCTGGCTTTTTTCAGCGGCCCGCATCCAGGCGCAACCGGCACCGCTTTTGACCAACGCCATGGATGTCATTTCCCTGCCAGCGGAGCAGGCTTCACGTTCCCTGAAAGTGTTGGTGACCGGCGTGGTGACGGTTTCCGACCCCATCTTAAAGGGACGGTTTTTTGTCCAGGATGCCACCGGCGGCGTGTTTGTGGACAATGTGAACGGCACCCGTTTACGGGCCGGCGAACTGGTTGAGATTTCCGGCATCACGTATGCCGGGGCGTATGCCCCCACCATCACCGCTCCGCGGGTGGTCATCAAGGGTTCGGCGCCGCTGCCGCCGGCCAAGCCGGTTTCGGTCGAGGAATTGATGTCCGGCGCCGAAGACAGCCAGCGGATCGAAACCTCCGGCATCGTGCGGGACGCGCGCGTGGATGGTTCACGGCTGACGATCGATCTCGCGGCGGGCGGGTACCGTTTCCTGGCCTACGCAGAGGTCCCCGCCGGTTTCCAATATGAAAAACTGGTCGGTTCGCAGGTGCGGATTCGCGGGACGGCGGCAGAAGCGCACAACCGGTCGTTGCGGCAACTGATCATCGTGGAAGTCTACATTCCGGTGCTGGACGATCTGGTCGTCGAGAAGCCCGAGCCGGCGGATCCCTTTGGGAAGCCGGTCATCCAACTCAACAACCTGGCACAATATCACCGGGACAATTCGCTGGGCCAGCGGGTCCATGTCCGCGGGGTGGTGACGCTGCAGAAGAATGGCGAAAGCCTGTTCCTGCAGGATGAGCTGGGCGGGTTGCAGATCCAAAGCCGGCAATCGGCCGTCTGCCAGCCCGGCGACCTGGTCGAGGCGGCCGGTTTTCCGAGCTTTGAAAATTACCTTCCGGTGTTGCAGGACGCCGTTTTTCGGAAACTGCCGAAGCCGGCCGCACCCATCCAAGCCCGGCCGGTGACCGGCGATGAACTGCAAAAGGGCCTGCACCATGCGGAGTATGTTTCCCTCACGGGCAAATTGATTGAGCGCACGGTCCGGCCGGGCAGCGGCTCAAAACTTCCGTTCTCCTATTCCACCACCGTTTTGGTGCTGCAAGGTTCCAATTTTACGTTCGCCGCCGAGGCCAATTACGCCCCGGGACAGCCGGACCTGGGGCTCATCCAGATCGGCTCCGTATTGCAGGTGAGCGGTGTCTGCCTGACCCAGATCGACAGCGAAGGGAAACTGAAATCGTTCCAGATACTGATCGGAAATCCGGGCGACATCCAGGTCCTGCAGAAGCCCAGCTGGCTCACCCCGCAGCGGCTGCTGATCGGCTTTGCGATCGTCTGTTCCGGACTGATCGTTTTTGCCGGCTGGACGGTCATGGTCTCGCGCAAAAATTCAGTCCTGAATTATCTCATCCGCGAGCGGGAAAAGGCGCAGCTCGCATTGCAACAGGCCAACGACCAGCTGGAGGAAAGGGTCAAGGCGCGGACCGAGCAGCTCAAATTCCAGATCACCGCCCGCAAGGAATCCGAGCTGCAATTCAAGGCCGTTCTCGCCGAGCGCACCCGGCTGGCGCAGGAACTCCACGATACGGTCGAACAAACGCTCACCGGCATTGCCATGGAACTGGATACCGCCCGGAAACTGTATGAAAAACATCCCCAGGACGCGCTGGCGCATCTGGAACTGTCGTGCGATTTGATGTCCCGCAGCCAGCTGGAAGTGCGGCAGTCGGTGTGGGATTTGCGCCGCCTCGTGCAGGAGCAGTTTGACATCTCCAGCGCCCTGCTGGAAAACGCCCGGCAACTGACCGCCGGGTCGGATATCGACGTGGAACTCCAGACCAAGGGGCAGGTCCGGGCGCTGCCGGAGGTCGTGGAGGAAAATTTTCTGCGCATCGGGCGCGAGGCGATCGTCAATGTCATCAAACACGCCCAGGCGAAATCCGTGAGCATCCAGCTGGAGTTTGAACCGCGCCGCGTGGTCTTGAAGATCCGGGACGACGGCCGCGGTTTTGTCCCGGAAAAGGCCGCCGGCCCGGATGAGGGGCACTTCGGGTTGCTCGGCATGTCTGAGCGGGTAAAACGGCTGGGCGGACAGTTCAGCATCACCAGCGCGCCCGGGGCCGGAACCACGGTGTGCGTTGAGATCCTGTTGGAGCCGGTCCAGGAAACGTCGTCGTCCGAAATGGCCGGCCTGCAAAATTCCCATGAAGAATTCAGCGAAAATTCGCATCCTGATAGCTGACGATCACTATGTCGTCCGGATCGGCCTGACCGCGCTTATCAGCGTGGAGCCGGACATGGAGGTGATCGCGATGGCGGTGGATGGCGCGGAGGCGCTGGAGCTTTTTCGCCGCCACCGGCCCGACCTTGTGCTGTTGGACATGCGCATGCCGGTGAAGGACGGCGTGCAGACCACGATGGAGATCCGCGCCCAGTTCCCCGATGCCCGCATCATCATGCTCACCGCCTTCGACGGCGACGAGGAGATCCACAAAGCCCTGCAAGCCGGCGCCGAGGGGTATGTGTTCAAAAATTCCTCCGTGGAAAAACTGGTGCCCGCCTTGCGCGCCGTCGCGGCCGGACAACGTTGGATTCCCAAGGAAGTCGCCAGCCGGCTGGCCTCCCGGAAAACCTTTGAGAACCTGACCTTGCGCGAGGTGCAGGTGTTGCAAGAACTGGCCAAAGGCATGGCGAACAAGGAAATCGCCGACACCCTCGGCATTTCCGAGCACACGGTGAAAACCCACCTAAAAAACATCCTGGGCAAGCTGCGCGCCGCTGACCGCACCGAAGCCGTCACCACGGCGATCCAACGGGGCATCATCCATCTTGAGCCGTCCGGCGGCCGTTTCAAAATCCAATGAGAGGATTGCAACCGCGTCCGAAATCGCAATGGCCGCCGGCAACAACCGGTTGCCGCCAGGGATTTGTTGCCGAACATGGACTGCGCCGGGGTTCAGTTATGCGGGGTTGAAATGGCCCGGACTTGCGCTGCCAATGGCCCGTACGCTTTCCGCAATGATCGCAGGACCGGTTTGGAAAACACGCGGCGCCCAAGATTTAGAAAAGCCAATTTATATCGGCCATGACGTGGATCAAGGAACTGGTTTTATTGTCTGGAACCAACGGGTTGGATTGCAAGCCATCATGACTGATCAGGTCATTGATATAACAAGTGACGGTGAATGTTACCGAGTCGGTAACTGAATAATTAAATTTGACCAGATGCCCCTTTATGTTTGTGCCGCCGTAGTAGCCGAACGGAATGGCCGGGCTGGTTCCCGTCAACTGGTCGCCGGGATAGAAAGCGCCGTTGTCATCATCCACCAACTGGTCATACCACGCGTCCGCCTCGAGGCGCTCGTAGCGGTAGCTGATATCCCAGGTTTTTTTGGTCCCGGACTTGCCAAAGGTCACGCCGACCCAGAAGCCCTGGTTCTTGTTCGCCACGGCCAGGTTCTGCATGAATTCACCGGAGGCCTTGATGGGAAAGGCCCCGTTGTACAGCGGGAAGGAGTCGAGCGTGTAGGTGGCGCTGGCATCCAGGATCACCGGGGCGTAGCTGTATTGCAACGAGTACAGGTCCGCGCCCGTGATCGGGTCCAAGGTAATGGTGCGGGTGTTGCCCTGGTTGATCAACGGCACGTTGGCGGTGGTGAGCTGATCCTGGTTGACGATGTCAAATCCGCCCACACCCAACGTGGTTGACAGTTTGTCCGACCACTTGGCTTTCCACAAAAACTGCCCGCCGTACATGAACGGGTCATGCACCGAGGCCAATTCCTCATCGAGCACAAACGCCCCGCCATTGAGCGACAAGGACTGGTTATCGTTGATGTTCCACGCCGACTGAATCACGGCTCCTTCCGGCGTCAAATCCTGATCCAGGACCATCGGCGTGAACGAGAATGGAATATCCATCTTGCCCACCGTGCCCGACACCAGCCAACCGCCCGAGTTCACCACGGTCCACTTGCCATAAGCCGTATCGATAAAAACATCCTTTTTTGTGAAATTGTCCTGAAACGTACTGCTGTTTGAGAGCGGTGTGGCGGTATTATAGCCTTTTGCGACGTCGCCACTTCCCAAACGGAAGCCCGTCTCCAAATTATCCAGCATGTTCATCGTCAGCCCGAAACGGAGGCGATAGCGTATCCGGGTCCGGTCCGCCATCGCCGAGTTGCCGCTGGAATACTGTTCAAACCGTCCGCGAAAATCGCCGCCCAGCTTGTAACTCGTCACCCAGTCAGGCATGCCCATTTTGGTTTGGAACGCAGTGGTGAAATTCTTGTCCGACTCGTCGCGCAAATCCTCCCCTTCCTTCGCCGTTAAAATTCCTTTGGCGACCAGCTTGTCGATCAGCGCGTCCGCCGATTGGGCGTGGGCCAGGCCGGCCGGCAGCAGGCAGACCGCGCCGAGCAACAAGGTCCGGCCCAAAAAAGTTTTTTGTCCCGTAGATTTTTTCATGAGAAGAATCAAATGTCCGTCAGCCTGGGAGTTCGCCGTTACGCCTGCGCGGCGGACGGGTGACGATGCGGTGACAACCGGCGCCAGCGGCTTGTCCGGTTTATGTCAGCCGAATTTTCTGCCAGGCGGCGGGAACTTTTGGAGAACGTGTGCCTCCCGTCACATTTCGGTTACACCCGTTGGCGGGAGGATGCCTTTTCCCCGCCACGGCAACACAAAGCGTGTGCTGGCATGGTGAAAGCGATTTTCCCCGCCGCTTTCCCGCCCGGCGCAAAACTGCCAGTAGTTGGCTGGAAGCTGGAGGTTGTCCTGTAAGGCATCGCCTAGCATGACTACTCGAAAATTTAACTCTTACAAACCTATGATAAACAAAAAAACAGGATTGATGGTTTTGCTCGCCAGTTTCGCCGTGGGCGAAATCGTGGCCGGCGATCTGACGGCTTATACGCCCGGCGGGGGCGATGTGTTGATTTGCTTCCGCAAGGCCGCTGACATGGTGGTGGATGCCGGTCCGATCAGCACTTACACCGGTTACGGTGTGAATACTTCCCACGTCATATCGGACTACAGCGCCTCGCAGTTTTCCTCGAGTTCACTGGGTTTCGGCAGTCTCAACGGCCTGTTCTGGTCCGCCTTCACCTGGCAGACCGACAACACGCTCTACATGACCGCGCCGCGTCCGGCCACGGCCTTGAATGTCCAGGGCATCCCGTGGGTTCCTTCCACTTCCGATGGCCAGAATCTGACGACCCTCCGCATGGCCAAGATGGTCCTCGGTGCCAAGGCGGAAGCCGACATCGACACCGCGAGCACCTCCTCCGCGATCCTCACGGAAGACAACAGTGTCGACAACCCGAACTTTGGCACCGGCCCCAGCGGCGGCACCAGCTACCGCGATGCCATCCTGGGCCAGACCTCGACGGCCAACTTCAACACCACCTTCCAGGGTGTGCCCGAGCAAAAGACCCCGTCGGGACTGGGTGCGGCCAACAATTTCACCACGGCCGGCAAGGTGCAGCGCTCGGATTTTTACAAGCTCACGCCCGGCGCGGCCTCGGCGGTCTGGCTGGGTTACTTTGAGTTGAACACCAACGGTGTGATGACCTATGTGGCGTATCCGATCTCGACGCCGGCCATCCAGTCTGTCAAACGCGCCGGCAACCAGACTACCATCACCTATACGACCGGGATTTACGGCACCTACACGCTGCGCGCCAATTCCGACCTGATCAGCCTGCCCAAGTTGAGTTGGACCCCGATGGCGACGCTGGCCGGCGGCGATAACACCGTCCACACGGTCACGTTCACCGACACCGCCAATACCAGCTTTTATACCATCACGGCCCAATGACCAACCAACCAAACATTTTAAAAATCAACCAACAATCTCTTAACCAACTAAAAACAACCAATATGAAAAAAACGCTCCTCCTCACCCTGGCACTTGGCCTGGCCAGTGCCGCCACGCTCACTGCGGGCACTGTTGAAGTGTTCATCACCGGCTCCACGGCGTTCCGCGCGAACGTCTATGGCGCGTGCAAGAACCTCTTCGTCACCCCCACGATCTACTACGCCAACGCCGCCAACGGGGGTGCTGACTCCGGCTTCAGCTCCACCACGGCCTCCTGGGTCATGACCGGCACGCCGATCACCGCCCTGACCAATGTCTATGACCCGGGTCACATCAACGCTTTGCCCTCCGGCACCACGCTCATCATCCACGGCCTATTCACCGGTTCCATCCAGGGCCTGGCGACGGTTGAAGGCAAGACCAACCTCACTTTTGCGGTGGCCTCCGGCACGCAAAACGGGCTGACCAGCGCCTATACCACCAACAGCCCGACCATCGGCTTCTCGGACGCCAAAAGCACCTCGACGCCTTTTGCGGTGACGACCGGCTTTAATGAAGAGTCCTGCGCCATCCAGCCGTTCGTGTGGGTTGCCTCACCCGCCGCTTTTGCCGACGGCGTGCAAAACGTCAGCTGGGAACAGGCCCAATACGGCATCCAGACGGGACGCATTCCGCTCGCCTCCTGGACCGGCAAGACCAACGACCTCAACACCTACGTGTATGTGGCCCAGCGCACCCTGGACTCCGGCACCCGCCGCGTCGAGACCGCCATGGCCAACTTCACCTTTAATGACACCGTGGGCTCCTACATCTGGGATGCGAACACCAAGACCAACTGGTACGCGGCCCCCGCGGCCATCACCCAGGGTCTCACGGGCGGTAACAACGTTTCCGTGGTCGGAGCGGCCGGCTTGAACAATGCGAATCTCGCGTGGGGCCCCGGCTATGTCGCTGGCGGTGACCTGCGCGGTGCGGTGATCGATGGCAGCGCGAACAACCTCTCCATCGGTTTGCTCTCCGTAAGCGATGCCAAGTCGGCCAAGGGCGATGGCGTCATCAGCAGCAACGCGAACTGGGGCCTGGTCTGCTCCTTCAACGGCTACTGGCCGACAACGTCGGGCGCCGGTATTCACGCCAATACGGTCACCAACAACTTCTCCCCCGTGACCTCCGGCTTCTTTCCAGCCTGGGCGGAAGAAGTCTTCATCTATTCGACGGCCCAGAACACCATCAGTGATTCCAAGATCACCGACAGCCAGCTTGGCACCGGCGCCACTCCGGGAACGTTCCTCGGCGTGTTCAACGGCCAGAACGCCGCCAGCCCGATTGTCGGCAGCCTGGATAACGAAATCTATGTCAGCGCGCAATCGGTCGCCGGCACCACGGCGGGCACCTACCCCAATACGGCCATCCGCCTCAGTGACATGAAGACGAAGCGTGATGCTGTCGGTGGCGGCATGCACTACTGATCTTGGCGAAATCGACCCCGCAAGACCGGCGCAGGGCAACCTGCGCCGGTTTTTCAATTGATGTGTTTAAGTGGCTGACGTTTTCAGGACAGCCTGCGGCCCCGGTTGTTTCCAAATCGTGACCCAGCTGAAACGTGACAGCCGCAATGCTCCTGCATCCTCGCCACCTTGTTGACCGTGGAACGACATCTGATAATCCAGGAACTGGCATTGCGCCCCTCTGGCGAGTGGAAGCCGGAGGCGCAGGGCTGGACGGTCGTGCGTGTGGCCGAAGGTGCGGGTTATTGCCTGCAAGGGCCTGGTGCGCGGGAGCTTAACCCCGGCGACGCGGTCATCACCGGGCCCGCCAATAACGTGATCTTGCGTGCCAGCCAGTTGGGGATCATGAAGCTGGAATTTTTCCTGGTGCTGCCCCAATACCTGAACGGCCTGCTGACCGTCACCGAATGGCGCCAACTCGAGGATGCCGCCAAGGATGCCGCTCCCCATGTGCTTCATTTCCACGCAAATGAACCGGCCGCGCAAAAATTTACCCGGATCGCCGGCCAAAAGCAGCGCGACTGCCTTTCCTCCCGCTCGGCCATGTTACAACTCTGGGCCTCCTCCATCAACGGCCTGCTTCCGGCCCGTGATCCGGCGGGCGGTGGCGTGCAGTTGCGCGACCGCTTTCGGGAGTTCATCGGCAAGATGTCGGAATCCGAGCTGGCCACCCGCTCGCTGTCGGAACTCGCCGGCCAGTTGCATTGCAGCGAACGGCATTTCAGCCGCCTCTTCCGCGAGGAGTTCAACATCTCGCTGCGTTCACGCCAGACCGAGCTGCGTTTGCAGCGCGCCCGCCAGCTGCTCGCCGCCACGAACGCCAAGATCATCAACGTGGCCTACGAAAGCGGTTACCGGCACCTCGGCCTGTTCAACCAGATGTTCAAGCGCCGCTTCGGCCTGACCCCGAGCGCCTGGCGCCAGAAGAACCTCATGCCGGCGGGGGATGATTTTCCCAACCGGGGCGGTGGCATTGCCATGGCGGTGCTGCTGATTTTGATGCAGGTTTTTTTTTCGACTGATGTAAAGGCCCAAACCGCCGGCACTGCCGCCGTGACCAACACCGCGCCCAAGTTCAAGGTGGAAAAGTATCTTGTCTCCGGCAACACCATCCTGCCGCCGGACAAGCTGGGCTCACTGTTCACAAACATTCCGGAATCCTTTGGCACCAACGTCACTTTTGCCGAAATCCGCACGGCGCTGGGGAATTTGCAGACGGCGTATCGCGAGCGCGGCTTCGTGACCGTGTCGGTGGGCTTGCCACCGCAGAAACTGACCAACGACACGGTGAAAGTCAAAGTCACCGAAGGCCACCTGGCCGTCATCAAGGTGGAGGGCAACAACTGGTTCAGCACGCCCAACGTGTTGCGCTCCCTGCCCAGCCTCCACACGAACATGCTTTTGAATTCGCATGTCTTTCAGCGCGAACTGGACCTGGCCAACGCCAACCGCGACCGCCAGATCTATCCCGTCATCGGCCCCGGCCCCGAGCCCGGCACGAGCGAGCTGACGCTGAAGGTGAAGGATCGCTTTCCCGTCCACTCGCGTGTGGAATACAACAACACGGGCACGGCCGGCACACCGGACGACCGGGTGGCTTTCAACGCGCAGTACGACAACTTGTGGGAGTTGGAGCACCAGATCGGTGTGCAATACACCTTCACGCCGGTCAATTACAAGAACGCGAACCCGTATGGCATCTGGGATCCCGACCTGCCGCTGGTGGACAATTACAGCATTTACTACCGCCTGCCGCTTGGCCGCCTGCAATCCGTGCAGCAGCAGATCGACCAGAGCGACGGCCGTTTTGGCTATAACGAATCCACCCACCAGTTCCAGATGCCGCCGCCGAGCGGCCGGCCGGACCTGACGTTTTACGGCAGCCGGGCCGTTTCCGACACCGGGGTCCTGGTGGATCCGATCACGCCGATCATTGACAGCAGCGGAACCATGCTGGGCCAGCAAACTGTCACCGAAAATGTGTCGTTGAACGAGAGCCTGGGTTACAAGCTTTCCATGCCGCTGCCGGGAATCCGGAATATTTCTTCCGCGGTATCGATGGGCATGGACTACAAACATTATGAGGCGCGAACGGTCCAGGCGGATGTCATCCTCTACTCGGTCGTCACCACCAACGGAACCTCGCCGATCAAATACGGCGATGTCTTTAGCACGGCGCATTTTCCGCCGACCAGCCAGGTGGTGGATTATTTCCCGTTAAATTTCGGCATCAGCGGCTCGGCGCCGGACAGGTGGGGCTCGACCACCTTTAACGCCCAGGCCAATTACAACATCGCCAACATCGGGTCGCTATCGCAGATCGCCTACAGCGCCTCCACCTTCGTGGTCACGTCGAATTCGACCACGCACACCACCCACACCAGCACCAACAACCAGGCGAGCGACAATTATTTCACCCTGCAGGGCGGTGTCACCCGCGACCAGCGGATCTACAAGGACTGGGACATGTTGCTGCGCGTGGATGGCCAGTGGTCCAGCTCGCCGCTGTTCAGCAACGAACAATATGCGATGGGCGGCCTGTCGGGCGTGCGCGGATATTCCGAGGGCCAGGCCTACGGCGACACCGGCTGGCGCACCTCCATCGAACCGCGCACGCCGCTCGTCAACATCGGCATGGTGGACGGCAATGTGCCGTTCTGGCTGCGCGGCTCGGTGTTCATGGATTACGGCGAGATTTACCTGCTGCAGCAGACCTCGGCCACGTCGCGTGACGTCACCCGTTTTTGGGGCGCGGGCGCGGGCCTGACGGCCAACATCGGCAACCATATTGACGCGCGGCTGACGGTCGCCTTCCCGCTGCTCACGGTCGGCAACACATCCGCCGGGGACATGCATGTCTATTTCGCCATCGGTGGGCAACTTTGAAAATCATGAAAACAAAACATATTTTTCAAAAAATCCTGTGCGGCTGCGGCCGCGTGATGCCGGGTTTTGTGTTCCTGCTGCTCGCGCGTGAATCCGGGGCCAACCCGACCGGCTTGACCGTTGTTTCCGGCTCCGCCACCACGCAGGCCAGCGGCACGCAGTTGAACGTCACCGCCTCGCAAAACGCGATGTTGAACTGGTCGTCCTTCAACATCGCGGCCGGGGAACGCACCACCTTCATCCAGCCGTCCGCGACCTCGATCGTGTTCAACCGCATCACGGACCAGAATCCCTCGCAGATCTACGGCAGCCTCCAGGCCAACGGCATCGTCGTGCTCCTGAATTCCTCCGGATTTTATTTCGGGCCGGACTCGTACGTGAGCGCCGCCGGGCTGATGGTTTCCACCGCGAACATGGCGCCGCCGCAAAACGGCGGCGGGGCATGGCAGTTCAACGGGCCGCCGCCGCTCGCAAGCATCGTGAATTTCGGCCAGATCAAGATCGGCCACGGTGGCGACTGTTTTTTTATCGCGGACAAGGTGGAAAACCACGGCAGCGTCGAGGCGCCCGGCGGCAATATCGCCTTCGCCGCCGGCCAGACCGTGACCCTGAGCGAGCGCCCGGACGGCCGCGGCATGAGCATGCAGGTCACGCTGCCGCAGGGCTCGGTGGACAACTACGGCAACGTCATCGCCGATGGCGGCACGATCGCGCTGAATGCGAAGGTCGTGAATCAAAACGGATTCATCCAGGCGAACTCGGTGCAGAACGACCATGGCGTGATCGAACTCGTCGCCTCGGATTCGCTGAATCTCGGCGCGGACTCAAACATTTCCGCGCACGGCGATGATTCGGCGTCCGTGAGCGACGGCGGGACTGTGACCTTGAAATCCGGCAATGTTTTCAGCGACGCCGCCGGCAGCCAGATCGTCACGGCGGGTGGCGTGAACGGCGGCAACGGCGGCAACGTGGAGGTGAGCGCGCCCAACATCCAGTCGCTCAATTCCAGCATGGATGCGGGTGCATCGGCGGGTTTCACGGGCGGCGAATTTTTGCTCGATCCGGCCAGCATCGAGCTCGGCTCGGGCAGCGGCACCGTGCCGGCGAACGGCACCGCGCCTTACACCACCCCGGGCACATTGAATCTGAACGTGGGGACCGGCGGCTCGTTCGCGAACAAGAACTTTTCCAACATCAAGCTGCAGGCCACGGGTGACATCACGATGGATGCCGGGGCGGTCTGGGATCTGAGCGGCAGCACGGGCGGCAACGCCGGCCTGGTGACGTTGCAGGCTGGCGGAAACATTTTCCTGAACGACGGCTCGCTGATCACGGACGCCCACAACTGGGCGCTGACCCTGCAGGCCGGATATGATTTCGTCAACAACAAGGTCAAGCTGAACACCGGCAGCATCACGCTGGACGGCAGCAGTGCGATACAACTGGGGGCGGGCGCGATCAATCTCACGGCCGGGCAGGACATCACCGTCAATGACGGTTATGTCATCACAACCGGTGGCGGCAGCATCAGCGCCCACGCGCTTTCCGGCACGATCATCACCGGGGGGGACCCGCAAGGTTATCACATCAACCCCGGCGCCACCACGATCGGTGCGGCCTACGATTTGAGCCATGGCCTCGGCGGCATCAGCACGGCGGCGGGCGGCAGCGTGTCGTTGACCGCGGGTGGTGACGTGAGCAGTTATCTGCCGGCCAAGACGGACACCGGTGACGCGTTGACCGCCGGGGCGGGCGCCTACGGCAAGGATCCCGGCCAAAGCGGTGACGTCACGGTCATCGCCGGCGGGGATGTGACGGGGCATTACCTGGTGGCCAATGGCACGGGCAGCATTTTCGCGGGTGTGCAGATGGACGCAAACGGCAACCCGGTTTCCGTGGCCGGAAAATACGTCCTCGGCGCGAACGGCAATGCAGGCAACGATTTGAACGGGGAAAGCCTGGCCCTGAGCCTCATCACGGGCGGCTGGAATGTGACGGCGGCACAGAACATCAACATGCAAGAGGTCCGCAACCCGAACGGCCTGTTCAACAACACGGTCGGCAGCCCGCTGGCGCACGTTTTTGACTACGCGCAGTCGGATTATGTGAATTTGACCGCCGGGAACCAGGTCCAGCTCGGTGGCAACCAGATGCCGCGGGCGGGTGCCGTGCCGATGATTTATCCGGGCATACTCAATATCATGGCCGGCGCGGGCGGCGTGGTGTTCAACGGTGCCGGTGGCGTCACTTTTGGGAAATTGATCCTGTTTCCTTCGCCGCTCGGCAGCCTGGTCATCGATACGACCGGTGGCGGTGCGCTGGTCGGAAAACTGCCCAAAAGCGGCGGGGTATCGCAGTTGTTCGACCTCGTCATGTCGGACCATTACATCGACCCGTTGAACATAAGCACCTGGCAGTTCAACGTGAGTTCCGGCACCACCTTCGGCGCGGACGACCACGCCATCACGCCAGTGCATTTGGGCAGCGAGCAGCCAGTCCAGTTGAACATCTCCGGCGACATGGATCTCCTGCGTGTCTTCGTGCCGGAGGCCGCGCAGATCAACGTCGTCGGCAGCATGAACAACACGCGGTTTCAGGGTTTGAACTTGGACGACAGCGATGTCACCAGCATCAACGTCGGGCAGGTGGCCAAGGTCAACCTGGAAAACAGCGGCATCCTGAATCCGGCCACGGACGGCAGCCTGGTTGTAACCGGCGACATCCTCAATCCCGTGGCGGGAAATGCCAACGGCTATATCGTGGGCGGCGGCGGCACCTTCCAGATCAACGCGCGCAACATCGACCTGGGCACGACCGCGGGAATCATTTCGTCCGGCGTGGGGCTCTATAATATCAACGGGTATTACCCGCTGGCCCAGTTGTTCAACACCGGCGCGAACTTGGTGGTCAACGCCAGCGGCAATCTCAACCTGGTCTCCTCCAGCATCGCCTCGTTCAACGGCAGCGATATTTATGTCAATGCCGATGGTAATTTAAATGTCGGCACCCCGCTTTCGACCGTTCAAACCTTCGGCCCGCGCGGCATCTTTTCCACCGGCCAGGGCAACGTGGCCGTCTACGCCGGCGGGACCATCGATGTGGAGGGCTCACGCATCGCCGTCTATGACACGCGACCGTTGATGCCCGGCATCCCGCCGGCCGGCGGTTCCTTGACCGTGGTTTCACGTAATGGCGACGTCATCGTCGGTGCCGGCGGGACCGGGTTTGTCACCGTATTCTCGTATTTCGTGGACCCGCTTACCCACGCGGTGACGGCGCAGATCCCGACCATTCCGGGCACGGGCATTTTGGCGACCTCGTTTAACCGGAACGGCAACGTGCTGGTGGAAGCGTTGAACGGCAATGTCAATATCGGGGTCGGCGGCATCAAACAGGTTTTGTTCAAAGGCGGCCAGACGGCATTGAATCCGGACCAGATAGCAACCCTGTTCCGGCTGGCGTTGGAAGGCAATACGGCCGCCGCCCTGGCCTACCAGAACCTGATCAATAGCACCGGCAACGGCGCGCCGGTCTCATTCGTCGATGTGTACGCCGGCTATGGCCTGGAAACGTTGGATGCCGGCCAGAATCCCATTTTGGACCCGTTCGGCAACCCGCAGATTTCCGCGGTCAATCTTGCGGCCGGAACCTTGGTGAAGCTGTCGAGCGGAAATGACATCACCGCCGACGGCTCGGGTGTCGTCAGCGCGGGCAACCTCAATGTCAAGGCCAGCGGCAACATCAACGGGAATTTTGCCTCCACCGGCGGCAATGTGGATATTACCGCCGTTCAAAACATTTCCGGCAACGTCTTCGCCGCGGGCACGGCCAGCGTGGGTTCGGATTCCGGCACAATTTCCGGCACGGTCATCGGCATCGCGGGCGTCAGCGCCAGCGGCAGCAGCATCGACGCCAGCCTGGAATCCAACAACGGCATCAGCGGCGAAACCAGCGGCAGCGCCGGCTTCGCGGCCAGCGCCACGGCCGGAAATGCGGCCGCCGGAGTGGGCAACGAAGACACCACCAAGGTGGCCGCCAAATCGAGTGACGACAACGCCGACGACGAGTTGAACAAGAAGAAAAAACCCATTGCCCTGGCCCAGAAGGTGAGCCGGGTGACCGTGATTTTGCCGGCGAAGAACTGAAGCCCAGAACTGAAACCAAAAAAACCAAAACCGTAATTTATGACCTCACTGCTCCATCCATTCCTGGCGGCCAACGCCCTGCAGTTCGCCTTCGAAAAGGCGACGCCCGAGGGCAAAACGACCATCTGTGTGCTGTTCATCCTTTCGATGTTCAGCTGGACCATCATCATCACCAAGTTCCGGCAGCTGTGGATCGCGCGGGCCGCCTCGAAGAAGTTTTACGCCGCCTATTCCGCCACGCGCGATCCCATGGACATCCACAAACGCGGCGAGGAATTCGACGGCGCTCCCGCGTATCAGCTTTATGCGCGCGGCGCGGAGGAGGTCAGCTATCACCTAAAGAACAATCCCGTGGAAGTGAAGGCCGTCGTGGTCCAGAGCCGCGGCGATGGCAACACGGATCATCTGGCGCACGGCATCACGACCAAGATCAGCTCCGCGTCTTTTGAAGCGGCCAAGGTGGTGTTGGAAGAGGCGGCGGCGGCGCAGGCGATGTCGCTGGAGAAAGGCATGATCGTTTTGTCCACGGCGGTGGCCGGCGGTCCGTTCATCGGTTTGCTCGGCACGGTCTGGGGCGTCATGGAAACCTTCGCCGGCATCGCCAAGGCCGGCCAGGCCAGCCTCACCGCCATGGCGCCCGGCGTGGCCGGCGCGCTCATCGCCACGGTCACGGGTCTGCTGGTCGCCATCCCGGCGATGTTCGCCTACAACTTCATGGTGACGACCATCCGGCACATCACGCAGGACCTGGACGGCTTTGCGTCGCGCTATGCCAACCAGATCGAGCACACCTACGTGGACAACCGCGACATCGAGGACAAGATTGCCGGCGCCCTGAAGCGGCATGAGACCGAGCCGGCACAACGTTGAATACGGACGGGGAAAAGGACCGATGAAAAAGTGTTCGCACAGCGCGCATGAGTCGCTGACCGAGTTGAACATAACGCCCTTGCTGGACCTGGCGTTCGTGTTGCTCGTCATTTTCATCATCACCACCATCCCGCCGATCGAGGACAAGGACCTGAAGCTGCCCGTGGCGAGCAAAAGCCTGAAAGATCCGCCGCGCAAGGCCAACTACATCTCACTCCAGTCGGACGGGAAGCTCTTTTTGAACCGCGAAGAGATCAAAATGGACGACCTGCTGGGGAAATTGATCAGCCTGCGGACCGATGACCCGGACCTGAACATCATCGTGCGCGGTGACGGCAAGACCAAGTACAAGGGCATACGCACCGTGCTGGACATCTGCCAGCAGGCCAACGTGCCCAAGCTTGAACTGGCGACCGAGGTGCCGAAATGACCCCGCAATCCCAGCCCAAGAAACCCAAGAACTCGTCCAAGGCGAACCTGACGATTTCAGCGGTGGTGCATGGCCTGCTCATCAT
Source organism: Candidatus Acidiferrales bacterium (assembly GCA_035482455.1). Classification (GTDB taxonomy): domain Bacteria; phylum Verrucomicrobiota; class Verrucomicrobiia; order Limisphaerales; family UBA11358; genus UBA11358. Next base: position 19,616 of record DATHQS010000323.1, read on the forward strand.
CGCCCTGATTTATTTCGCGGCGCGCGAAGGGTATCTCGGCAAAAAACTTCAGACCATCACGGTCACCAAGGTGGAGGAAAAAAAGAAGGAGCCGGAAAAGCCCAAGGAACCGCCGAAGGTGGAACCACCCAAGGTCGAGACGCCAAAAGTCGAGATGCCCAAGGCGGAAACCGCCAAGGCGGCCCCGCCCACGATGGCCCCGCCGGTCGTGGCCCCGGCGGCGGTGGATGTGCCGGGCTTTGATTTTGCGGGCGGCAAGACCGTGCTTTCCGAAAGCGACCCGGTGCAGCTGTACAAGGGTTACATGGAATACATGCTGCGTTCCAAATGGAACCGCCCTGATAACATGGCCGATGACACTTACGCCGCCGAGGTGCAGGTCAACGTGGACAAGCAAGGCAAGCTGAGCGGCGTCGCGTGGCAGAAGGGCAGCGGCGATGCCAAATGGGACCAGACCGTGAAAGATGTGTTCATGGTCGTCACCCAGATCGACCGCCGTCCGCCCACCAACTTTCCCGACCACGTCACCGTCCGTTTTGACGTGCAGGAAGAAACCGAACCTGTTGTGCCATGAGCCTCAAGAAAACCAGCCGTCGCGGCCACGGCACGATGACGGAACTAAACATCACGCCGCTGCTGGACCTCGTGTTCGTGCTGCTCGTCATCTTCATCATCACCACGCCGCAGTTGATGAACAATTTGGAGATCAACCTGCCTTCCGGCAAACCGCAGCAAAACAAGCCCAAGGTGGAACCCACCCGCATCGAAATCAGCGGCCAGGGCCAGATCACGCTCGACCAGCAGCCCGTGACGGCGGTGGAACTGAAGGCAAAGCTCACCGCCCTCAAGGCGGCCGACCCGGAACTCGGCGTCGTCGTCAAGGGCGCGGACGACACCGACTATCAGGTCATGGTCGGCGTGCTCGACACCCTCCGCCAGCTCGACATCACCAAGATGGGCATGGCCACGGAGTAAGGCGTCATCAAACGGCAACCAATGGCAAGGTTGCAACCTCCGCATACGCCCCGGAAAATATTTTTGACCAGCCGTCGGTGCGGCTCAACGGAACCGGCTTGATGTCCCCCAATCGTCTGCCTTCGGCAACCAACCGGCGGGCGAACGTCTCGTAACCGCCCCTTGCGATCATAAACATGCGGACGGGCCGGAGCTGGCCCAGGTCGCGGCAGTGGGCGTAATTCGGATTCTCGCGCAAAGCGTTCTCGACAACTCCGGCCAGGTAGCCAGGCGGCGTGCCTTCGATGTAGAGCGTATATCCCCGGCCGGCTGAATCCTCGTCGGGCGCGAGCAAAGCGAAACGTGGCCTGGTTTTGGCGTCCACAAGGGATTCTTGCAGGACGCCGGCGACGAATGCTTCCGAAAGTTTTTCTCCACACAGGTCGGACACGTTACCGTTTCGGCCGACAAATCGCAGTGACGGTGTCCGGCCCAAAAATCCCGTCACGCGGACCTGGTCGTGCATCCGGTAACGCCATAACCCGCCTGCAGTCGTCACGACAACTTCATACATTTCACCCGCACGTAAATCGTGGACCGGATGTACCCGGCCCCGGTCATCAATAAATTCATAGAAATGCGAACACACCGCGACCGGGTGAAAATCTCCGAGGGGAATGGTTGCGAATGCCTCGGTGGCCAGCAACCCCTTGGCTTGCACCAGCACATTCGGGAAGCGTCCGGGCAAATCAGCCAACGACAGATCCGCGTGGCCATCGCCCCAGCAACTGATGACACGCAGGTGCGGCCACAACGACTCCGGCTGCCGCGGGTTGCCGCATTTCAATTCGCGTGCGCGGTTCGTGTTTTCCCCATGCAGCCGGGCCAGCAGCTTGTCCCAACATCCCGGCAGCGCATCCAGCAGGAGCGTCAGAAACGAAGGATGCCAGACCGAGATGAGCCGCAGGTCGCGCTGACGCAACAGGCAAAGCAAAGTTTGGAAACGAAATTCCTCAAGGTCGGTCAGCTGGCTTGTTCCATCTGGCGCCACCATTGCCGCGCGTACCAGCCAGCCCTTGGCACCGCCCAGATAACTGGCATCATCCGCAAAACCAATGGGTATTGCTGACGTTTCGGGTTGCGCCGGTTTTTGCGCTGGTGTGATGGACCAATATGCCGGGCCGAGCAGGATTTTTGGATGCTGCCGGGCAAGGTCGGTCATCCACGGGCCGATGGCGCGGTTAAATTCCGCCTGCAATCCGGTGGTGAAGGGAATCAATTTCCGTGCTCCAGTCGAACCGCTGGTAGGTATCAGGTGCGTTACCCGCTCATTGGTCAGCACCCGCGATTCGCCACTGCGGATGCGTTTGACCCACGGGGCAAGGTCTTCATACTCCACCAGCGGAACTCGGCGGGCAAAATCTGCGTAACTCTTGATCTCACCAAACCCATGTATGCGGCCATAAGCGCAAGTTGAGTTACGCGCCAGCAGTCCGCGCAACACTTTCCGTTGAGCCTCCGCCGGGCGGTTCAAGGCGCGGCGGAAGTTCATCCACGCGGGCAGGCTGCTGCCGGCCCAGAGTGAATTAGCGAGGGAGGCTGGCCAGTTCATGGGTACGGATGGGCATCATGCGCCGGCCCGCGGCGGTCAGGTTTTCCGGACAAAGTTCAGTGAGGCAGGCCAGTTCGTCGCCGCTGGCATGGCCGGGATTGTGTGCGAGGAAAAATGCCGTGTGCGGATCCTGTTCCCGGCCGGGAGGAATTTCCTCCAGCCCGGCGCGCAACCGTTGCGGCTGATTAAAGCGCACGACACCGGCACGGGCATCGAATTGATTGCCGAACCGTTCCCGCGCCAACTGGTCGATCAGTCGCCGGGTTTCCGGCGGTGTGGGCATATCGAAGCGCGGGAAAAATTCGCGCCAGAACACCGGGAGAAAACGGTAGGTGCGAAAGCCCGAAGTTAGCAGCAGCCAGAAACAACGTCCCGGAGGCAGGGTCGCCCGCAGCGCCTCCACCCCGGCCACCCATGCCCGGGGCAACGCCGTTGTGCCCCATGCCTCCGGTGAGACGATGGTATCGCCGGAATAGATGACATTCACCGGCCCGCCTTCAAAAGTTGTCGTGTACGCCAGTTGCGTGGAGAAACCGACCAGCCGATTTTCCCGCCGCAGCAGCAAGGCCAGGTTTTTTTCCGCCAAGTCGCGGGCAAATTGTTCATGCGTCACGCCGTCAAAGTGCTGCGTAAGCAGTTGCAACATTTCGCCCTTCTGGACGGACGTGAGTTCATCACGCTCCACCAGTTCAAATTGAACTCCCGTCGCACTCATAACCACGCCACCTCCGGGGCCAAAATCCGGCCATCAAGCTCCGCAGCCGCGCCGCCGCAATCCGGCCAGCGCACGCTGTAAAGCCGGCTGCGATATTCCCGTCCGCGAAATTTTTTCTGCACAACCGCCAGCCGCGGGTCATTGGCGGCAAAACCCAGCGTGATCAACTCAATCCCGCGCCGCGCCGCTGCGCCGCGTAAATCTTTGACCAGCCCGGTCAAGCTGTCCGGTTTGTCCGGATCTACCGCAAGTTGAGTGATGAAGGCGTTGGCAAGCGTTTCACCGATGGCAGGCAGCCTCGCTCCATCCGTGAAACGGGCGACGAGGTTGAGCAAAGGCCGTGCCCGCGCGAGTGGCTTTGCATAACCACGAATGAGCGTTTGCTTGAACTTCCTTTGATCCCACAGCACGGCGCCGGCGACAATGTGGCCAGCGTCACGGATAAATTGAAAATCGCCCACCCGCAGGCCAAGCATTTGCAACGCGCCCAATTCGTCTTCCGACCAGCAGGGCGCGAACTGCTGCTGGCAGTTATGATTGTTCAGCAATTCGATGACTTGTTCCATTGGCGGGACGGGGCTCGCATCCGGTTTTGAAACCGCATGCCGTCTGTCCGTTGACAGCAACACGGTCACAAACTCGCCGATGAATTCATAGCGCGGCATCCCCGGCAGGCCGCGTTCAAGCAATGTCCGCGCCCGTTCATTGTCGGCGGCGATGCTGGTGAAGTAAAAATCCGCGGGTTCGCTGGCTTGCAGCTCGTGGAAAAATTCGTAGCCGCGCCGGAGGATGTCGAAGCGTCCGGCTTGGCCGGCATCCAACCGCAAGCCACCCAGATAACCCACCTGGCATGGTTCACCGTTCACAAAACGCCGACGGATGGTGCAACTGCCGGTGCAAACCACCCGGCCAGCGGCGTGCGCGACAATCGTTTGCTTCGTTTCACCCGGCAAGTATGCGTCGGCGAAATAATCCGGCTCGCGTTCGAGCGACAGCGAGATGTTGCCCGGCATGGGGTTCTCCTGCAGCAGGCGGCGGATGTCCGCATCGTCGCCCTCGCCGGCCAAGGCGAAGGCGATGCGGCCGGGCCGGGTGCCGGTCAGTTCGCGTTCAATAACGTCCCTTGCCATGATTCGTCTCCAAGCGGGTAATGGTCGCGCATGCTCACATCGTTGCGGTGCATCGAGTTGATCAGGTAAAAATTCCGCCACATGAACCAGTCGCTCCGGTTCACGCGGTCGAGCCCGCGTTGGAAAATGCTGGGCCACGAATAAAAACTTTTGCGGCTCTCGAGACATTTTTGCTGAAGCAGTTCCGGAGTCATGCCACGCGGTTGAAACGGAATCCGGTTGTAGCTGTAGCGTTCATCAAGCCACCAGTTTTCGTAGAGCAAGCGGCCCTCGGCTTTCAGTCGCGCGTAGAGCGGCGTGCCGGGAAACGGCGTGAGATGATTGAACGCCGCGATGTACAGCGCATGTTCCTTCGCAAAATCCACTGTCTCGGCAAAGCTCTCCGGCGCATCGCGGTCGTAGCCGAAGATAAACGTGCCATACACGCGGATATGGTGACGCCGCAAATTCGCCAGCGCCTTCTCAAAACCGCCGCGCATGGTGTTGAACGCCTTGTTCATATCTTTGAGATTTGCCGGGTTCAGGCTTTCGAATCCGATGAGCACACCCTGGCAGCCGCTCCGCACCAGCAACGACAGAAATTCCTCATCGTGCGCCGCATTGATGCTCGACTGGCTCACCCAGCGAACCTTTAACGGGATCAGCGCCCGGAAAAATTCCTTCGCCTGCTCCATGTTCGAGGTGATGTTGTCGTCCACGAAAAAGAACAGCTTCCGCTCACACCGCACTTGCGCGATCTCGGCGATGATGGCATCGACGGGGCGGCGTGTCTGGGTGGAATTGAACACGGTTTGCACGGCGCAGAAATCGCATTTGAAATGACAGCCGCGCCCGGCCTCGATCAAACCGATGGGCAGATAACGCTTCCCGCGAAAAATGGAGCGGTCCGGTTTCACGTCCGCGAGCGAGGGCCGACCGGTCTGACGATAAAACTTCTGCAATCGCCCATGACGCGCATCATCGATCACCAGTGGCCAGAGGGTTTCCGCTTCACCACAGACCACGGCTTCGGCGTATCCGGCCACTTCATCCGGACAGAGCGTCGCGTGAAAGCCACCCATCACGACTGGCACGCCCCGCTTCCGATATTCTGTGGCGATCTGGTAGGCGCGCTTGGCCGTGTAGGTCTCGACACTGATGGCCACCAGATCGGTGGCTTCGTCGAAGGGAATCGCCTCCATCCGGTCATCGTAAAATTTCACCTCAACATCCTTCGGTGTGAGTCCCGCCAGTGTCGCCGCCGGCAACGCTTCCATTTGCCAGGTACGGATGTATTTTTGCCCCGGTTTGCGCCCGATGCACGGATGGATGATGGTCAGCTTCATGACCGGCTGGCGGACGTGGCCAGTTCTGGCGGTTTGATGACCGTGATGGGCGGCGAAGCCGGCGCGCGGCCGATGATCCAGTCGCAATTATAGAAGCGGCTTAAATTGTGCGCGTAAAAACGGTAGCCGAGATTGGTGCCGAGCTTCACCGGCCATGGCGCGGGCGAATGCCGGATGCGGCGCGCGATGGAACGAAAGCTGTAAGCATGTTTCCATGCCGCTTCCACGCCTTGCTGAAGTTCATCGATGGTCATCTTGGCCGGTTGAAAGACGACATGCTGCGCGTCATAAAGCTCCCAGTTTTTCGTCAGGATGCGTCCTTCCGCCTCCAATCTTTTGTAAAGCGGTGTGTTGGGAAATGGCGTGACCACTGCAAAGCGAGGCAAGTCGATGCGCGCCTGCACGGCGAACTCCGCTGTCTTCAGAAAAATGTCCGGTTCGTCCTGATCCAGGCCAAAAACAAAACAGCCTTGCAGCGCAATGCCGTGTTCGTGCAGGCGCCCGACCACTTGCACATATTTTTCCGGCGAATTAAAACCCTTGTGGTTCTGCCGCAGGTTTTGGGGTGAGATGGATTCCAGTCCCATCAACAATCCCCGGCAGCCGCTGCGTCCGGCCAGTTCCAAAAGTTCTTCATCGTTGGCCAACAGAACCGTCGCGAGGCCATACCACTGAACCTTCAGCGGGATCAGCGCCTTGAACAGATGCAATGCGTAGTCGCGATCGGCGATGATGTTCAAATCAACGAAGATGAGTTTTCGCGCGCCGTGCTGCTGGATGTCTGCCACGACTTGCGCCACGGGTTTCTGATACGGCTTGCGTCCCCACGCCGTCGGCACGACGCAGAAGTCGCAACTGTGGATGCAGCCGCGGGTCGCCTCAAAGACATTGTTTGTCAGATAGCGATTACCCGGCAGCAGCTCGCGCCGGGCGAACGGCCGGTCCGCCAAGTCCAGTCCGGGCGCCTGGTTGTAGCGCGGTTGTAGTTGTCCGTTGGCAAAGTCGCGCAACAGTTGCGGCCAAGAATCCTCGGCGTAGCCGGACACGATCGCATCCGCATGCGGTTGGGCGTCCTCGGGAATCAACGTGACGTGCGGTCCGCCCAGCACCACCGTGATGCCGCGCTGCCGGAAGTGGGCGGCCAGCTCATACGCACGCTTTGCCGTGCCGGTGATGACGGTCATGCCGACCAGATCAGCTTTGAGGTCCGGCGGCACATCGGCGATGCCCTCGTCAAACAGCTGGACCTCCACGTTCAATTCGGATGGGATCAAGGCCGCGAGCGTGGTCAGGGTGAGCGGCTGGTAGCGCAGCGATTTTTTCCAGATGCCGCCGCGATGCCGGTACAGCGGGCCCTTGGGCGAGATGAGCGCGATTTTGATTTTGCGATCTGACATGGAAATTTGTCACTGCTTCTTTTGCGAACAAGGTATAGACCCCATTTCACGAAGCTTCAAGGGGAATGGTGTGGTGGACGGGTTGATAATTTCGATGTAAACAGTGGCGAAATCAATGGCGATTCACCGGTCTGATATCTAATTCTTCATTTTATGTCGCCACGGCCAGCGGTTAGGATTTAATTTGTATTTCCAAAATGGCTATCCAGGCGATTGATTTTTCAAGGCGGTTTATGCCCGAGCGTCTCACGCCGCTTTATCATGCGCCAATCTACGCCCAGCTCTCTGGTGCACAGCGTCTGCGGTACAACCAGCTTCACGCCTCGTACTTCAACGAACAGACGATTTTTTTTGAGAGCGCGATGGCGCGGCATCTGTTGCGCGGCTTTATTTCTCGGAAACCCCCCGCCATTTTGGCCAGCGGACTTCAGACCTTCATTGCCGAGGAGGCGGAACACTCAAAGATGTTCCGCGAGTTGAACCGCCGCTGCCTGCCGGAGATTTATGCCAGCGCCGACTTTCACTTCATAAAAGTGCCCCTTCTCCCATCGGTGTTTTTGCAACAATGGG
>DATHQS010000324.1:0-14043 GCA_035482455.1 Candidatus Acidiferrales bacterium
GGTGGAAGCGGTCTCATCCGTGACGACATCGTTGCGGATGCGGAGCAGGAGGCCGCGCGAGGTGCCAAGCCAGACATCGCCGTGGCTGTCCTCGACCATCGAGTGGACGACCTGCGCGTCCGGCGGGATGGTGAGGGTTTCAAAATGCCCGTTGCGGAAGCATTGGACGCTGGCGTCCGGCCCGGTGCCGGCGATCCACACATCGCCCTTGGAAGTCGTCAGCAAGACATGGAGGCTGCGGACGGTCATGCCGTTGGTGGCCTGATAAACGGCGTACTGGCCGTCGTGCAGGGAATAAACCCGGCGGTTGCGGGTGGCGATCCAGACGTTGCCCGAACGGTCGGCCGCGACGCAGGCCACGCGGCCGCCGGGCCAGTTGGTCTCGGCGGAAACCGTGCGCCAGCCGCCATTCGTGCGGCACACGAGCAGGCCGTTTTGCGTGGCCGCCCAGACGGTGCCGTTGGTGTCCTGGGTCAGCGACTGGACGGTTTCAAACGGCAGGCTGCTCTCCATGCCCTCGAGCGCCACAGCACGCGGCTGGATGCGGTCCAACCCGCCGCCGCCGGTGCCGGCCCAGAAATTTCCCTCGCGATCCTGCAGCAGGCTCAAGACCTGCCGGTGCGACACGGGGATGTTCTCAAAAGTCTTGCCATCGTAACGGAACAGCCCGCTGTCCGAGGTGCCGATCCACAGAGCGCCGTCATGGTCTTCCAACATCACCGTCGGTTCCATGCCCGTGGACTCGGCGGCGAAGGCGCCGCAATCCACCGGGGCCTTGCCTTCCTCGACCTTGAACAGCTCGGCACCGAGGCAAATCCATACGCCGCCATTTTTGGAGCCGACCATCCGGTTGGCCCCGGTTTTGCCGAGTTGCAGGAGCGTTTCAAACTGGCCATTGCGGAACAGGCCCACTTCGCCGTTGCGGATGAACCAGAGGCGGCCCGACGAATCCGTGGCCACGGAACGGTAGCCGCCGACCAGCGGCAGTTGCGTCACCTGGCCGTTCTGAATGCGGCAGATGGTGTTGCCGCCGCGATTTTTCACCCAGAGCGAGCCCGTACCATCCTCGGTGAGCGACTCCACGAACAGGGCCGGCAGGTTGTTGGTATATTGGACGACGTTGCCGTCGTCCACGCGCACGACCACGCCACGGTCGGTGGCCAGCCACAACGCCCCATCACGGCCGTCGGCGAGGGTGGTGATGCGCTGGTTGAAACCGCCGGTCAGGGTGCGCCCCGGAAGCTGTTCGAACTGCACACCGTCAAACCGCGCGAGCCGGGTGGGGTTCGCCACCCACAGATAACCGTCACGCGTTTGCGCGAGACCGGTGACGATGTTGTTCGGCAGACCGTCGTCCGACTGCCAGACGCGGACGGACCAGGCGGTGTTGGTGGAAACCGCCGCCAAGGCGGTGAGGCCGGGAACAAACACGGCCACAATCAGCCATATACAAACGGCCAACCGCTCGCCAACCGGGCCCGGTTTTCTGATGCGCATGGAAATCGGATCTGGGGACGGTTCCAGTCTAGGTTCGCAAACGATCTTTGTCCACGCCACAGACCTAAGATGAATGTTCTATGCAATGGGGCGCTTCCCCGGCGCGCGCCGCCGCCACAACCGGCCAAACGCTCAGAGTCCCGGGCTCGCCTGCATGATGCCGCCATCGGCAAAAATCGTCGTCGCGGCCATGTAGCTGGATCCATCCCCCGCCAGAAACGCCACGAGGCTGGCGATCTCTTCCGGCCGGGCCATGCGGCCCAACGGGATGAAATTGTTCAGTTTTTGCAGGAGCGCCGGGTCCGCCATCGTGGACGTGTTGATGGGGGTCGCCACGGCGCCGGGGCCAACGGCGGTGACCAGGATGTTGTGCGGCGCGAGTTCGACGCCCGCCGTGCGCGTCAACATCCGCATGCCGCCCTTGGACAGGCAGTAGGCGGTATTGCCGGGCATGGGCCAGTCTTCGTGAACGGAAGTGATGTTGATGATGCGGCCGCCGCCGCCCTGCTTGATCATTTGCTGCGCGGCGAGCTGGGTGCCAAAGAACGCGCTCTTGAGATTGATGGCAAGGACCTTGTCATATTGCGCCTCGGTCGTATCAAGGATGGACGTGCGCGTCTCCACGCCGGCGTTGTTGACCATGATGTCCACGCGGCCGAATTCCATGACGGCGGCGGCGAAGAGTTTTTGCAGTTCGCTGATCTGGCTGACGTCGGCCATCACGCCGATGGCGCGATCGCCCAGGTCGCGGACCTGTTTTTCGAGCGCCTCGGTCGCCTCGGGATGCGCGACGTAATCGATGACGATGTTCGCGCCCTGCCGCGCGAGTTCCAATACGATGGCCATGCCGATGCCGCTATTGCCACCGGTGACGATGGCCACTTTGCCTTTTAGGTTCATGATGATTTTCCTTGGTTAATGGTGGTGGTGATAAACAAAATTTCACGCGGGCGCGCGCGGCGCGCGCGCGACGACGAAGGATAGCGCAGACAACGCGAGCGCGACAACCGCGGTTGCACCGTAGATACGGTGCAGGTCCCAACCCGCCGATTGCAGCGGGCCGACGCCGAAAGCCGCGATGCCATACCCGATCTGGTAGAAGGCGATCAATCCGCCCGCCACCGAGGCGGCGATGGTCGTCAATTCTTTCTGGCCAAAACTGATCGTCAACGGTAACAGCGCCGAGCAGCCGAGACCCGCGAGGGCGAAAGTCAAAATCCCGAGCAACGCATTCGTTTTCGGTGCGCAGGCGCTGGCGATGAGCGCCGCCGTCACCACGAGCGGCAGGATGCGGCAGACCACCGGTTCGGGAACCCACTTGCCGATGGCAGCGAACAGGATGCGGCCGGCGGTCACCATGGCCCAAAACAGCGTCAGCGCGAGCGATGCCAAAGCGGTGCTGGCACCAAAATTCTCCTTCAGATAGAGCGCCGCCCAGTTGCCGTTCATGGTTTCACACACGCCATAGAGCAGGGCAAAGGCGGCAAACACCCAGAACCGCACGGGAAATTTTGCTTTCTTCGCCGTCTTGGCGCTGGACGAATCACCTTCATTCAACGGTTGGCGGAAGCTGAATAACAACAGCCCGATAATCAGCGCGCTCACCAGGATGGGCAGCCCCCACCAAATGCCCAGCCCAACGAATACCGCGATAAAGACCGGGGCCAGCGCCGTGCCCAGCCCCAAAAGCGCGTTGAGCGCCAGCACGGCCTTGTCCACCTTTTGCGGGAAAAAGGCGGCGGCGAAGGTGTTCAGCGCCGGAACGGTAAAACCAAAGCCGATACCCATGCAGGTCGTCGCGACGAGCAAGATTCCGTAAGCCAGCGAATGATCCTTCATCACGAACCGGCTCAAGACGAGCAGCGCCATCGCCAGCAGGTTCGCGATGAGGCCCAGCAAATAAATGCGCTTGGTGCCGAGCCGGCTGCGCAGACCCGCGCCAAGCAGCGACGCCACAATGGCCATAATGGCCTGCGGCACAAACATTCCGCCATATTGCGTGCTCGAGAGGCCGTAGTCGCTGGCGCTCGTGAACACCGCGCCTGCCGCCGGGAAGGTCACCAGCGCAATGCCTTGCACCATGCCGGCGGCATACACGGTCAGGATTTCGCTGCGTTGCGCCATGTTTTATTTCAAACGCCCCAGCAAATGATCGCCCACGCGCAACGCATTCGCGATGGCCGTCAGCGAAGGATTCACCGCGCCGATGCTCGGGAAGAAACTGGTGTCCACGACGTAAAGGTTGCCGACCTCGTGTGCCTTGCAGTTCACATCCAGCACGGAACTTTTTGGGTCGTTGCCGAACCGGCAGGTGCCGGATTGATGGCCGACCCCGGCGACGGGGATGTGTTTTCCCAGGTACAGATTATTCGGGATGAGATGCGGGTGCAGGTCCAGATGCTCGAGCATGGACTGGAGTTTTTTCCGCAGCCGGTTGATGGGCTCGAGGTTGGTGAATTCGTAGTGCAGTTGGATCTCATTTTGAGAATTCAACGTCACGCGATTTTGCGGCAGCGGCAGGTCTTCGCCGGTGAGCCAGAAATCCACGGCATGCCGCGCCATCTGGTCGAGCGTGAAGCCCGGCGCGAACTTCGGCGCGTCCGCCTGAAACATCGGCCCCTTGGATTTGCCGATCATCTGGATGTTGCCCATGGGGAATTCATAATCCGGAGCGCCGAAATAAAAATCATTCACCGACAGCGTTTTTTGGAAAACGGTCGTGTTCTCACGGCGCGAAAGGGCGACCAGCGCGATGGCGTTATGGAACATGTAATTGCGGCCCACCATGTCCGAGCCATTCGCCAAGCCGCGCGGATGCTTGTCGTTGGCGGACATCAGCAACAGGCGCGCCGAGTTCGCCGCGCCGCAGGATACGACCACGATGTCGCCGCTGAATTCTTCGCGCTGACCGTCCCGCTCGACGATGACCTTGGTGATCTCGTTTCCGCTCGCGTTGGTTTCCAGCTTCTGCACCTGGGCGTTGGTCAACAAGGTCACGTTCGGATATTGCAACGCCGGGCGGACCGCGATGACTTCCGCATCCGCCTTGGCGTGAACGAGGCAGGGAAAGCCGTCGCACGTGTCGCAACGGATGCATTTGCTATTGGGAGCGTCCGCTTCATTCAGCAAAATGCCGGTGGGCGCGAAGGCCGGGTGATAACCGGCGCGCTTCAAGTTGTCGGTCAGTTCCTGGATGCGTGGTTCGTGGCTGACGGGGGGAAACTGATACGGCGCGCTGGCCGGCGGGTCGGTCGGGTCATCGCCGCGCTGGCCGTGGACATTGTAGAGTCTTTCCGCCTGGGTGTAATACGGCTCCAGTTCAGCATAACTGATGGGCCAGTCCGGCGTGATGCCATCCGCCGTACGGTGCGCGGTGAAATCTTTCTCCCGCAAACGGAACAACGCCGCGCCGTACATCTTGGTCGCCCCGCCGACGAAATAGTGCGAACCCGGCTGAAACGGCTTCTGGTCATTGTCATACCAGGTGTCCTTCGAGACGTAACGGTTGTTCACGAAGACTTCCGTGGTGTCCCAGTTCTGCTTCTCACGCGGCAGATGACCGCCGCGTTCCAGGATGAGGATGCGTTTGCCGGACGGCGCCAGCTTGAGGGCCAGGGTGCCGCCGCCCGCGCCGCTGCCGATGATGATGACGTCGTAATGATTTGCGCTCATGGGTTGTATTTCATTTGGGTCGCAAGGGGAAAATTGACTTTCGCGGCCGGATCAGCTTGGCGATCAGGCCCGTCCAGCCCGTCTGGTGCGACGCGCCGACACCGCGTCCGCTGTCGCCGTGAAAATATTCATGGAACAGGACGTAATCCTTGAAATGCGGATCGGTCGCGAGCTTCGGGTGATATTTCAACACGGGACGCTGGCCGTCCTCGCCCTTCAAAAATAATTTGGCAAGGCGGTTCGACAACTCTTCGGCCACCTCGTTGAGGGTGATGAACTTTCCCGAGCCCGCCGGGCATTCGACCTTGAAATCGTCACCGTAGTAGTAATGGAATTTTTGCAGCGACTCGATGAAGAGAAAATTGATCGGCATCCAGATCGGCCCGCGCCAGTTGGAGTTGCCGCCGAACAGGCCGCTGCGCGATTCTCCCGGCCAGTAGCCCACCTCGTAGGTCCGGCCGCATGTCTCGTAACGGAACGGATGCTGCTCGTGAACCTTTGAAAGCGAACGCACGCCCTGGCCGGAAAGAAACTGCGCCTCGTCCAGCATGCGCCGGAGCAGCGCCTTCATGCGATGACCGCGCAACAGCGAAAGCAGTTTGCGATCCCCGGTGCCGGCGGCCTTCCAGTTGGAGATGAGCCCCGCGAGCTGCGGGCGGTGTTGCAGATACCATTCCATCCGGCCCACAAAATCCGGCAGCTGCTTGAGCACGTCCGGGTCCAGGACCTCGACCGCCAGCAGCGGGATCAGGCCCACCGCCGACTGTATTTTCATCGGCACGTTTTCACCGTCCGGCAGGTTGAGATGGTCGTAGTAAAACTGGTCGGCCTCATCCCACAGCCCCAGTTTGTTCTCACCCACGCCGTTGATGGCGGCGGCGATGGACAGGAAATGTTCAAAAAATTTCGAAGCGATGTCTTCGTAGACGTGATTCTGCTGCGCCAGCTCCAGCGCGATCCGCAACAGGTTGAGGCAATACATCGCCATCCAGCTCGTGCCGTCCGCCTGGCTGAGAAAACCGCCGGTGGGCAACGGCTGGCTGCGGTCGAAGCAGCCGATGTTGTCCAGCCCGAGAAAACCGCCTTGAAAAATATTGCGCCCTTGTGCGTCCTTGCGATTGACCCACCAGGTGAAATTGATGACCAGCTTTTGGAAGACGCGTTCCAAAAAGAACAGGTCGCCAGCATCATCCGGGTTGGATTCCCGGCGCTGTCGGCGGTCGATCTGGAACACGCGGAAAGCCGACCACGCATGCACCGGCGGGTTCACATCACCGAACGCCCACTCGTAGGCCGGCAACTGGCCGTTCGGGTGCATGTACCATTCACGCATGAGCAGGACAAGCTGCGACTTCGCAAACTCGGCATCGATCTCCACCAGCGCCACGCAGTGAAACGCCCAGTCCCACGCCGCGAACCAGGGATACTCCCACTTGTCCGGCATGGAGATCACGTCCGCGCTGTTCAAGTGCTGCCAGTCGGCGTTGCGGCCGTGTTTACGTTCGGGCGGTGGCGGTGGCTGGGCCGGATCACCCTCCAACCAAACCGGCACATCGTAGCGGAAAAATTGTTTGCTCCAGATCATCCCCGCAAACGCTTGGCGCTGCACCAGCTTCGCATCTTCGCCGATCCCCGCTTGCAACCCGGCGTAAAACTCGTCCGCCTCGCTTCGGCACCGCGCAAAAATCGCGTCGAAATCATCCCACGGCTTGCCCTTCGCCAGCTCTGCTTTGGCAAGCCGCAACCGCACGGTGACCGGCTGGCCCGGCGACACGTTAAGCTCATACAATACGCCGGCTTTGGTGCCGGTTTGGGCGGGATTCACCGCCGACTTGTTCCCGGCAATCAAATAATCGTGGAGGGCATCTTTGAAAAAACCGTTTGCGTCGGACTGGCCGTAAAGCCGGCGGACATTGGTCTCATTGTCGCAAAAAAGCAGCGCCGGGTTGCCGTCGCAATCGAGGCGGAAGGTGCCGAGTTGAGCCTTTTCGATTTTTAAACCGCCTTTATCCGCTGACAGGTTGGGTTTTTTCGCGTTCGGAACCCACGACCAGGTGTTGCGGAAAGCAAGCTGCGGCAGCAACGTCAATTTGGCCGCCTCCGGTCCGCGATTGTGGACCGTGACCAGCATCAGAATATCATCCGGCCCGGCCTTGGCGTATTCCACGAAGACGTCAAAGTAGCGGTCCGCGTCGAACAAACCGGTGTCGAGCAGCTCAAATTCCGGCTGATCCGTGCCGCGCCGGCGGTTTTCTTCCACCAGTTGCGCATAGGGAAATTCTCCCTGCGGATACTTGTAGAGCATCTTCAGGTACGAATGCGTCGGCGTGGCGTCGAGATAGTAGTAGAGCTCCTTCACGTCCTCGCCGTGATTGCCCTCGGAATTCGTGAGGCCAAAAAGCCGTTCCTTGAGAATGGGGTCTTTGCCGTTCCACAGGGCGAGTGAGAGGCAAAGATGCTGCCAGTCATCGCTGAAACCGGCGATGCCGTCTTCGCCCCAACGATAGGCGCGGCTGCGGGCGTGGTCGTGGGGCAGATATTCCCAGGCGTTGCCGCCGGGGGAATAGTCCTCGCGCACGGTGCCCCACTGCCGTTCGGAGAGATAAGGGCCCCAGCGCCGCCAGTTTTGGCGGCCGGCCAGGTCTTCCGTCAGGCGCCGTTTTTCAGCGGCCATTGGCGAGGATGGAATGGGCGGCATAAACCATGGTTTGAATTGCGTTCACTATCCTGTCGTTCCGACATCAAACTGCTGACGCGCGAAACCTCCACTTGTTTTACCGACGGCTGGAACATTACGGGCATCGGGCCGGCTTTCAAGCCAAATCCAAATCTGGAGGCGTCAATGACTTTTGAAAGCCGGCCACGGCTTTTCCGGCGCGGCCCAAGTTTCCGGTTTCACCGCGTTGACTTGCGCGCTGGGTTTGCGCTAGCGTGGCGGCAAGCATGGCGAGCAACCGCTTTTCCCGTCTCTTAAAAATATGGACCGGCACCAGTTCCGGCGAGGATGAAGAACTCATCCAACTCGAAGGCAGACTGGAGCGCACGGTGCATTTTTGGACGCTGGTGGCGCGGCACTTCGTCCGCAACCGCTGCCTGATCCGCGCCTCGGCCTTGGCATACACGAGCCTGCTCGCGCTCATCCCCCTCCTGGTGGTCATCATCAGCATCAGCACCCTCATCCTGAAAAACGTGGATGCGGACAAGTTTTACCAGACCATCGCCAGCATCGCGCCGCCGGCAACGATCACGACCACCGAAAATACGAATCCGGTGGTGACGCTGACCACAAACATGGTGGTTTCCGAAGACGCGCTGAACGGAGGCTGGCAGACGAATCAGACCGTCATCACCAATTCCGCCGCGTCCGTGGAAATGCGGGTCAGTCTGCAAGGTCAAATCGCCCAAAGCCTGAAGGAATTTGTCGCGCAAACCGGCACGAGCTTCGGGGTGACCGGCATGCTGGCCTTTGTCTTCATCGCCATCATGATGTTGAGCCGCGTCGAGGAGACGTTTAACGACATCTGGGGGGTGGCCCGCGGGCGCGGCTGGCTGACACGCGTCTTCCTGTATTGGGGGGCCATCACGCTTGGCCCGGCCCTGCTGTTTGGCGCGGCCGGTCTCGCCGGCAGCGGACAGTTGCAGACCGTCAGGGATTATTTCCATGCGATGCCATTATTCGGAAATTTCATTTTTAAACTGCTGCCGCTCATTGTGCTCTGGATCACTTTCACCCTGATCTACCAGATCGTGCCCAATACGCGGGTGCGATTTTCAGCCGCCCTCACCGGCGGCGTGGTGGCGGGAACCCTGTGGCATCTGAACAGCATCTTCGCCTTTTTTTATGTTTCGGGCGCGGTGATGAACAGCCATATGTACGGCAAGGTCGGCCTCGTGCTGGTGTTCATGCTGGGCCTTTATTTTTCGTGGGCAATCCTGCTGTTCGGCGCGCAGGTGGCGTATGCGTTTCAGAACCGCGCGGCGTACCTGCAGGACAAGCTCGCTGATAACGTGAACCAGCGCGGGCGGGAATTTGTGGCGCTGCGCCTCATGACCCTGATCGGCCAGCGTTTTCAAAGCGGACAGAAACCCGCGAGCGTCATCCAACTGGCCACCGACCTTGGCGTGCCGAGCCGGCTGACCCAGCAAGTTCTCCGTACGCTCACGGCCGCCCACCTCGTGACCGAGGTCGGCGGTGTGGAGACGGCCTACGCTCCGGCGCGGCCGCTCGACACGATCAACGCGCACCACATCCTGCTCGCGCTGCGTTCCGGATCCGGCCGCGAGCTCCCCGTGACGGAACAGCCGGCACTGGCGGAAATCTACGGGGAGTTCGCCCGCATCGAGGACGCGGAGCGCACCGCCGCCGAAAAGATTTCCCTGCTGGCGCTCGCCACGCGCATGCCCGCCCAGCCGGCCATCGAGGCGCCCAAGCCAAGCCACATCACCCAGATCACGGATGCGCTGGTGGTGGAAGAAATTTCCAAGACCGAGCCGCCGGAACCTGTACCGGCCAAAAATCTGGCCGAGGAAGCGCCGGCACCGGTGCCGGATATTGCGCCGCCACCGGCGGAGACGGCGCCGGAAGTTGCGCCGGAGAAAAGCAAAACAACCACCGCCCGCCGTGAAACAGTGAAACCGAAAGAACACGACTTTCCACTCTAATGTCACATCGCACCCATACCTCTCATCCCCCGGCCGTGATGATTTTCGGCGTGGGGTCCTTCGCCCACAGCATCGGCAGCGCGCTGGCCGATGCGGGCGCCAAAGTTTCCACCTACCTCACACGCGACTACGCGCATTTTCCGCCGTCGCTCGTCGGGCCGGCGTTTTTGCGCGATGTCCACCCGAACCCGGTGCCGCTGCTCAAACAGCACAAGATCGAGGTGGTCATCCCGCAGTCCATCGACTGGGCGATGCAACCATGGGCGAACGAACTGATCAAATCCGGCGTGGGCATTTTTTCTCCCACCGGCGAGGCGATGCGCATCGAGCGCGAGCGTGATTTTGCGCGGAAGCTGTGCGGGGATTATAAAATCCCGTTCCCGAAATCCTTTGTCGCGGCGAACCGGCTGGCGGCGGAAAAGATCCTGCACGACCATCCGCACGCGTTCGTCATCAAGAACCCGCTGTGTTCGCCGACCAGCCCGATGCACACGATCCTGTGCGAGACGGAGTCGGACACGCGCGCGTGGCTGCGGCACGTCAATTATGCGGAGGGAATTTTCCTGCAGGAATACCTCGGGCGCGCGGAGGCCGGACACATCGTGCTGGTGAGCCACGGCGAAATCTATTCGCTCGTCACGAACCAGGAATACAAATACGCCTTCAACGGCAACCAGGGCATCATCGCCGGCGCGCCGCTGGGCGGAATCGTCGAGCGCGACGAGCATGACAAGTACGGCCTGGCGAAGGAATTGATCCACCCGCTGCTGCCGTGGTTGCGCGAGGTGAAGTACAGCGGGCCGTTGCAGGTGACCGCCATCAAGCGCAACAACAAATGGCGCGTCATCGAGTACAACATCCGCATCGGCGTGACCTCCGGGCCGATGATCCTGCGGATGCTGAAAAATCCGGCGGAGGTGGTCGCGCGCACGGCGCGGAATGAAAAACTGGAGCTGATTTTCAATGACGACCTGCATTTCGGCTGCTCGCTGACGCTGGCGGGCTACGGGTATCCGTTCACACAGATCACCCCGCCGCATCTGCCGCTGGAGGTCACCGGGGAATTTGACTGCGACGTGTGGTGGAACGAGGTGGCGCGCGACACGGACGGCAACCTGATGGCGGCGGGCCACCGCATCGCGGACGTCATCGCGCTGGCGCCGACGCTGGAGGCGGCGATCGCGAAGGCGTATGAGAACATGCGCAAGCTGCGGGTGGTGGGCAGCTATTATCGCACGGACATCGGGCAAAATTTGTGGCCGCCGGGCACCGCTTGAAACAAGAATAGAGGATGGAGAATGGAAGATGGAAAGGGCGAAAGGGATAACAAGATTTTAACCGCGAAATATTCGAAATACGCGAAAAGAGGAAAGAAGCGGGATGCGGGATGCGTCCGCCTTCGTAGCACTACGGCGCGACGGGTGATGCGGGCCGGTCATCGTATAACACCCCATATCAATCTCCAGCCCAGCACGTATCTTACAGGCATGAAGAATCATAAAATAGTAACTTGCGCGGCCATGTCCGCCCTGTCGTTGTCCTTGCTGCTGGTCGGGTGTGACCGCCAGGTTTCCAGCGAAAAATCTACCACTGTCAGCAAGGACGGCACGGTTAAAACGAAGGATACCACCGTCACCAAGTCAGCGGATGGCACCACGACCAAGACGGACGAGACCAAGAAAACCACCCCGCCGCCAAATCCCTAAGCATGTCCGGCTGCCATGGCTGTCGCCGGTTTCGGAATCAAATTCGCCGATGCCGCGCAGTTTGACGGAGCCGCATTTGAGGCATCCGCCTTTGCCAAGGGTACTAGCGTACAGCCACCCGGCGCGACAGGGGAGACGTTGAAGCGGCGGAAGGGCCATTGCCGTTATTTTTTGGCACCGGCAGCGATGCGCTGGCGGATTTCAGCCAGCAGTTTCCTTCCGCGGGCCGGATTGCCGCGCCGTTGCCGCGCCACAAAACGGGCCTCCGCCTGGCGCTCGGTGATGACGTGCGTAACAAAGTTGTCAAACAGCCGCTGCACGCTCGTGCCGGTGGAACGCGCCGCGCCCAGCAGCGCCTTGTGCCGTGAATCATCGCAACGATAAGGGATCGTTTTCATTTCATTTTACAATTTTCAGATGCTGCGCCGGTGTCACCACGCGCGGCAGGTCAAACTTAAGCTCGCCCCGCCCAAAGTCACGGGTGTTGTGCGTAACCAGATGTTCCACGCCGCCGGCAATCGCCAACTCCAAAACATGGTCGTCATCCGCATCAGGCAGGTTTGGCCGCCAGCGAAAATAAACCGGCTGCCAGCAGGCCGCAGCGCAGAAATCGTCCAGCAACATTTCGCGTTCTGCCGCCGTCACCGGCACATCCCGCCACAAACTTTCCCGATGCACCAGCTCTTCATATTCTGCAAACAAGGCCGCGCCCATCACGGCCCGGTCGGCACCTGCCAGACAACGATCCAGAACCTGCGCGCTTGCGCCTTCCTGGCTGCGCAAGGCGGCAACAAAAACATTGGTGTCCTGCACAATTTCCATCCAGAACAAGATGACATCACAGGTGATACCAGTCAATTTGATTTTCCCTTCATATCCGGGCGGAACGGGCTGTTGGCGGATCTCAAAAACGCCCAAAGTCCCAAGTCTAAAGGCTGAAGAATCTTCACGGCGCATGAAATAGCGGGCGGCATTCATGGCCTCATCCTAGCAGGGGGGTGGGACAAGGGCTGTCTAACCCACGAACTGACCCTTTGTGATTGGCATTTTTCTAGGACTTTCGTGAGTGGGTGAAGGCGCTGGTTTGATGAATTTGGGCAACGTGGTTTTTGACGCTGAAGTTTGGTGGGACTGAAGATAGATTGAAATCAATACCCGGCGTTGAAACGCCGGGCTATTTTCGGTCGTCCCTCCGGGACTTTAGTTAGGGCGGAGTCCGAGCCGGACGGACCTACGAGAACGGTGTGGGAGGTGGATGGTGTAATTGTTATCGATCAATGTGTGGCCCATGCCGGGGCCCTTGACTTTTTTTTGGTTTGGGCTTCAAATCCTGCCCGGTTATCCCACCAGCTTGGATGGGTTTTTGTGTCAATTTTTATGATAAAGGCACGCCAGATGATCGCGCTGATCCGGTTTCGCCATTGGCTTTCCGCCATCCTTTTAGCGATCGCCGCGGGCACCCCCGACTGTCCCGCGCAAACGAGCGATGCCCGGCCGGGAAATGTCCATCCGTCGCAGGCGGTCCCGGCCGGCCAGGCGCCGGACAAGACCGGTCTCTCCCCGGCCACGACGAATGCCAGTGCCAGCATCGATGCCCGGCTGGCCACTTTCCGCCAGATGTTGCCGCAATATGTCACCAGCCAGCGGGATGAGGCGGAAAACCGGATGATAATCGCCACGGCGGACAAGCCGTTGACCGACACTTACGGGGGGGTCATGAGCTGCAGCATCTGCGCCTTCCTGTATAGCAATGACACAACGCCCCGGACGATCTGCCTGCACCTGACCAGCCAAGCCACGACAGCACGGTACAAATCCGCCCAGGAGGTGGATATCCGTCGCGATGACACATTTTTTTCGCCGAACGTCCTGAAGTACAATGTCCAAATGGTGCCCGGAGCGGGCACGGTGGAACAAATCTTTTCCGAATTGACCCGGAATCAGTTGCGCGACCTGGCTTTCGCAAAATTGGCATTCGTCCGGGTCGGGACGGATGCCTATGAAATCCCCGCCGACCAAAGGCAAAGCTGGAGGTTGCTCTGGACCTACTTCGATCTGAACCGCGCCCGGCTGGCCGCCCAAACCGGCCGCCCCGGCCCGCTGCCGCCGGTGACCCGGGAAGAAACCGATTTCCGAATCACCACCCAGGCCCAGGAGAGACAGCGAAATGCCGCATTAAACCAGGCCCTGCAATCCAACCAGGCCGCGGCGGCACAGGGAGATGCCTACGGATTGCTGCGCATGGGCGAACGTTATCGCGACGGTGAAGGCGTGGACGTGGACTTGAAGAAGGCACGGGAATACCTGCAAAAAGCCGCTGCCGCCGGCTCGCTCACAGCGGCCGAGGAGCTTTCCGCATTGCCCAATCCTTGAAGAAGGAAGCGCGGATGCGGCAGAAGGAGCAGAAAAGGCAGACACACGATGTTAGTTTGATTGCCCGTCCTCACCCCGGCCCTCCCCACCCGGAACGATTCAGATGGCGTTTGGTGGTGCTGCGGGTCGAAGT
>DATHQS010000325.1:0-5033 GCA_035482455.1 Candidatus Acidiferrales bacterium
GCGCGTCGGCAACGCTCGCAATTTTTTACCGTTCATCTCGATCTCCGAGTTCAGCAAAAATCCGCCGTTCGCCTCGTAGCCCACCACCCGCTTCGCCCCGCCCGCCGTCGCCTGCAACATCGACGCCACCACGAACGGCGACCCGATCCGCGTGCGCCGGATTTCTTTGAACCACCCGCACTTCTCCACCGCCGTGTTGCAGCTCACTGGCGTGCTGATGGAATCCGCCGCCAAAAATTTCGCGCACAAAATCCCCGCCACATCGCCGCGCAGCCAGTTCCCGCGCTCGTCGCTCACGAGCGGACGGTCGCTGTCGCCGTCCGCCGAAACCAGCGCGTCAAACTTCCCCGTCGCCGCCCAGTCGTGCGCCAGTTGCACGTCTTCCGGCCGGATCGCCTCGGTGTCCACGGGGATGAATTTCTCCGAGCGCCCCAGCGCCGTCACCTCCGCGCCGAGATGCGACAATATCTTCACCAGCACATCACGCGCGACCGCCGAGTGCTGATAGACCCCGATGCGCAATCCGCGCAGCGCGTCATGGCTGAAAAAGTTCAGGTAGCGCATCGCGTAATTTTCCCCCGCCACCGGCGATACGTCCGGCGCCGCTTTCGCCTGGGCAAAATTTCCGTCCGCACCAAACAGCACATCGTCCAGTTCCACCACCTGGCCGCTCATACCCTTTTCATCTTCCTTGAGCACTTCGCCGGTCGGCTTGTTGAACTTGATGCCGTTGCGGTCATCCGGAATATGGCTGCCCGTGACCATGATCGCGGGGATTTTGTTTTCGAGTCCGTACAGCGCCACCGCGGGCGACGGCACCTTGCCGCAGTTCACCGCGCGATACCCCATGTCCGACGCCGCGCGGCACACCGCCGCCATCACGCGGTCCGTGCTCGGCCGTAAATCGCCGCCGACCGCCACCGCCGCACCCGCGCGCAGTTCGCCGCTGCCCTCGAGGTATTGCAGAAAACCTTTCGTGTACGCGTAACAGACGCTGTCCGTCATCGCCGTCGCCAATCCGCGTGCGCCGCTCGTGCCGAACGCCACGCCGCTGCGCGCCATCAATTCCTGGATCGATATTTTCATCAACGCGGCCATGCTACCGAAAAATAATCATTTGGCCACGTCCGCCTTCGCCTTCGCGTCGTAAAAATTCTTCAGCACGTCGAACGCCATTTTCTTCTCGCCGTTGTGCCCGATCACACCCTTGAGATTCCAGCCGTCCTGGATTTCCGGCAGCATCCGGCGCGGCGAACGGAAGTCGCACAGTATCCACGGCGTGCAGCCCGTGAACCCCGGGATCTTGCCCAGCATCGGCAACGTCCGCTGGTATACGTCCGCCTGATACTCCTCGCTGAACCGCGTCAGCGCGTCGCCATGCATGCCCGACTTCGCGTCCGCCCCGAATTCGCTGATGAACACCGGCTTCTTGTATTTGATCGTCCAGCTGATGCGGTCAATCTTCTCCGGCAACCCGTCATACCAGCCCGTGTACTGGTTGAAGCTGCACAGGTCCGTGTATTGGCCGAACGGATCATCCACGATCTTGTGCAACGGCGTATTCGGCTCCGAGCGCACCTCCATCGCGGCCGAGATCAATCGCGTCCCGTCCAGCGCCCGCGCCTCGTCCACCAGCGATTTCAGGAACGCCGTGCGCTCCGGGCTCACCGGTGTCTCGTTCGCCACCGACCACACCACCACGCTCGCCCGGTTCTGGTCCCGGATGATCTCCTCGCGCAACTGCTGCTGCGCATTCGCGAGCGTCGCCGGGTTCGTCCACTGGATCGTCCAATACACCGGCGTTTCCTCCCAGCACATGATGCCCAGTTCATCCGCCACCCGCGCCATGTGCTCGTTGTGTGCGTAATGCGCCAGCCGCACAAAATTGCAGCCCAGCTCCTTCGCCCAGCCCAGCAACTGCCGCGCGTCCGCCTCCGACCACGCGCGCCGGCCCTCCAGCGGATTCTCCTCGTGGATGCAGATGCCGCGCAGAAAAACCTTTTTGCCGTTCAACAAAATATCCGTGCCGCTCGTCGTGATCGTGCGGAAACCCACCTTGTCCTTCAACGCATCCGCCCCGGCCGAAATCTCCACCTCGTTCAACACCGGATTCTCCGGCGACCACAATGCCAGGCTCGGCGTCGTCAGTTCAAACTTCGCCACGCCATTCTTGTCCGCCTTCATCTCCGCCGCGATCTTCAGCGACGGAAAATTGACTTTGACCGTCTGCCCCTTGTCCGCGCCATCCAGTTGCACGCTCGCCTCGATCGTGTTCGTCGTGCCCGCCTTCAGCCACGTCCGGAAATTTGCGATATACGTCGCCGGCGTCTCCACCAGCAGCACCTCGCGCGTGATGCCGCCGTAATTCCACCAGTCCGTGTTCACCGTCGGCACCCCTTCGGCATGGCGGTTGTTGTTCACGCGCACCACCAGCGAATTGCCCTGCGCCTTCACCAGCTTCGTCACCTCGTACGCGAACGGCGTGAACCCGCCGATATGTTTGCCCAGCTTCTTGCCGTTCAGGTACACATCCGCCTCATAATTCGCCGCACCGAAATAGATGAACAGCCGGTCCTCCGGCGCCGTCTTGCTCACGTCAAATTTTTTGCGGTACCACACCGACCCCTCGTAATAAAACAGCTTGTCATCCTGCGAATTCCAGTCACCCGGCACGTTCAACGTCGGGCTCGTGTCAAAATTGTATTCCACCAGCTCCGTCTTGTCCTTCGCGTGATGATCCAGCGCAAAACCGCCCGTGATCTTCTCCTTCGCATCGTACGGCTGGCGGCGATAATCGAAATACCCCGTGTCATACGGATCCACGATCACGTTCCACTTCCCGTTCAAGCTCGTCGCCTGCCGCGCGAACACGTCGCCCAGCACCGCCTCGGCCCGGACCACCGGCACCGCCGCCGTGCAAGTCATCCCCGCCAACAACATCAAAAGATATTTTTTCATGGGCATTTTAGCTGTCATTTGAATCCGGCCACGTTAGCCAATCGGCAAAACCGAAGGAAACATTTTGTCTCTGCGCGTCGCCTGTATTTCCATAGGGTCGGCCTTTGGGAGACAGCCCTCATTTTGGCCGAAAACCCCGCCTTCTGTATATCCCTCGAACGGGGTATGCGCCCGGAACGCGGATTGCCCCAATCCGCAGCGCCCCCGCCTGCAACCAACGCATCTTGGACTGCGGTGGCAAAGCGGAGCATCGACACCGCTTTCGCCTGCAACCGCGGCCTGCCATACCGGCCGGACTCGCCGCTTTGTCAACAGCCTCGTAAATCGTCAATCGCATATCGGAAACTTTTTAGGTCGGATTAGATCGGATTAACCCGGAGCGCGAGTTGTCCCAACTCGCAGCACGTGGCCGAACCGAAGATGGCTCGGATGATCTGGAGCTTTTCCCGTATCTGTGTCCATTCGTGTCCATCTGTGGTTAAATAATTTTTTTAAAAAGTGGGTTTAAACCGGTTGAAAGCAGTTGAAATCGGTTGAAACGGGTTGAAATGGGGCAGGCTCGGACCTTTTAAAAAGTTTATGGTCCAACAAAGCCTGACAAAGCCCAACGGACCTTGCACCACAACCGCTTGCCCAGCATCGGACCTCGTGCAGCGGGCACCCGGACCATGGTAGAACCCAGATCGTTCACAGTACCTTTGGTGACCGCTCCAACCATTCGTCATTTGAAATTCGTCATTCATGGTGGCAGTACGCTAGTACCATTAGGTTTTAGTCCTTCGTCATTTTCCCGCGCGCCTGTCCGGTCGCGCCATATGTGCAGTATGTGTCGCACACCCCGACCCTACCATAGGTGGTCAATAGTTGAATTTCTCCCGGGAATGTAGAATGCAGATTTTTGCCATATTTCTGCAAAAAGTCGGAGTGGGAAGGGGGTCCGGCCGAAAAAATCCCCATAAAATCACAATCCCATTGTGAACATTGACGACAGTTGCTGTCATGACCCGAGCGACCGGTCGCCAAAATGCGGATTTGCTGGGGAATTGAGGGATTTTCGAAAATGAAAAATCTTCCTTTTCCTCGACCCAGAACCCAGACCCCGGACGCCCCTGTCGCGCCGAAGTTGCACGAAGGCGGAAGACGCAAATCCAAAACTCACTGATTCATTAACTCTCAAACTCATTAACTGGCCGTTCCCCTCCGCCCTCCTGCCAAAACAATAACAAAATCGGTGTGGCTTGTTTGGATGCGCGTGCGACCATTAGGAGTGCCCAAACCGACCGTGACCGCCAAGAAAAAATCAAGCAAGCAGCAGACGCACTGCGGCACGCCTTCGCCCAAATATCGCCAGACGGAATCGCGCCAGTCAGGAATGGTGCGCGGCAAGCGCAAGTTTGTCAGCGCCACCCTGCCCTCCCTCGAATTGCGCCTCGCCGCCATCCACGCAAAAAATTCCAAATGATCCCCCTTGCCGGCTGAACGGCCGCTTTCTGCTCTCATCGTCCTCGTCCTCGTCCTCGTCCTCGAAAGTTCCCCCAACCACGCCTGCTTTCAAGCCTCGGAGGGATAGGCCAAAAACGAACCCAAGTCCCGCAGGGACGGCCGAAAATCCCCGCCCAGCATTCAACCAGCAACTCACCGCACGCCAAATCGACCCGTGCAAAGTTGCATGCCGCCCGCCACAAAAAGTTTCAAGCTTGGTGGAATATTTTTTGGGGAAACTTTTAGAACGGGCGCTGATGCTCTGATTTGTGCTCCGCTTCTTCAGGAGCACTAGCGCGCAAATCCAAGCCGGTTTGTTCTCGACAACCAGCTCTACTCGCCCTACTTCTCCCACGTGCTTAAGGATAGACCGCACAGGGAAAAATAGGCCGCAAAGCACGCCGACCATCACCTGTTAGCCCACTTGATGTATTATGAGCAACCACTTCATTGATCTAGGAATGGCCATTGTCTTTGGTGTCATGCCATTTTTCGGTTCACGCACTCGCGCTTCTTGGTCCCGGTGGTTGTATTTTACGATTGCGGGACTCTTGCTTTTAAGGGGTGGCTCTGGGCTGGCGATAGATTCGCAT
>DATHQS010000326.1:0-6153 GCA_035482455.1 Candidatus Acidiferrales bacterium
GGTTCGTACATTTAACCATGTGGTTAAATATAATCCCAAAAAATAAAATCGTGCAAGCGGAAATTTAAATAAAAAAACGGGACCCGGTTAAAACCGGATCCCGTCTTGAAATATGCTGGCCAGGCCAGATTAGTAACGGTCGCGACCACCACCGCCTTCGCGACGTCCGCCGCCGCCGCCGAAGTCACGGCGACCACCACCGCCGCCGGCCGGACGTTCTTCACGCGGACGGGCGATGTTGACGGTCAAAGCGCGACCATCCACTTCTTTGCCGTTCAAACCTTCGACGGCCGCCTGGGCTTCTGCATCCGAGCTCATGGTCACAAAACCGAAACCGCGGGGGCGGTTGGTCATGCGATCCATCATGATGGTGGCTTCGGTCACCGTGCCGAACGCCGCAAAGGCGTCGTTCAGCGCGTTCTCAGAGGTGTTGAAGGAAAGATTTCCTACGAATAATTTATTGTTCATGTGATTTTGATACTGTCTGGCTAACCGTGACTTTCTACCGACTGTTCCCGTGTACCGGGTCTCAAATCATCACTGAACCAAGTTCACTTGAAGATTCACCATGCCGCGAAAGCATCGAGCTATCTATCAGACAGGGCCAGCCTGACAATTTCCGTGAGAATAGCAACAAATTTTTTGCACCCTAAACCTGAAACCGGCCGCGCCAACCCCCTGTAGAATCTGAGAACAGTCATTTACAACCAGCCTGACAAGCAGCATGATGCCCTTACCAGCGGAGAAACTATCATGCCGCAGGTGAGTCAACCCGCAGTATAAATCAAAAAAGTTATGGCAAAAAAAGCCAAAGTCAAAAGCGCCGCTAAAAAGAAACCAGCCGCTAAAAAGAAAAAGAAGTAGCCGCCTGCTGTCTCTCCTGACGTAATAAATCAGGAGAGACATGTCCCGTCTCCCCTCTCCATTTTCACCTTCCCTATTTCCATGGCGCTCAAACTCCGGCAAGGCCAGGTCTGGCAACACGGCGATGAATTCATCCGCATCGTGCAGCTGGAACGACTCGAGGTCGGCTACAAGATCCTGAAGAATCTCAAGTCCGGTGCCGGCGAACACCGCCAAACGAGCAAGAAAGACTTCTGCCGTTTGCTCAAGTCCGCCACGTTGCTGGAGCCCAAGGCTCCGGCCAAAACTTCAACGCCCCCACTGCCGCCGCCCGCCGCCTGAGCGATCCTGCCGCGGCTGCCCGCCGGAGGAATGCTGCCCCGGCTGGCCGCCCTGTCCGCCCGGCCGATGCGATTGCCCGTGCCGTTGCGGACGTCCTCCCTGATTGTGTGCGCGCGGAGGCCGGCCGTCTTCCGCCGGATTGTACGGCGGAATCGCCGCGGTATAATTGAACCCTTCCGCCTTCTTCCGCACGATGCCGCGGCCGATAAACCGCTCCAGCGCCCGCAGTTCGCCATAATCTTCGGGCGTCACAAAACTGATCGCGTCCCCGATCTGGTTCGCCCGCCCGGTGCGGCCGATGCGGTGGATGTAATCCTCCACATGCATCGGGAAATCGTAATTCACCACGTGGGAAATCCCGTCCACGTCGATGCCGCGCGCGGCGATATCCGTCGCCACCAGCACGCTCACCGCGCCGGACTTGAAATCTTTCAATGCCCGCAACCGCTGGCTCTGTGAACGGTTCGAGTGCAGCGTCGCCGTGCGGACGCCTTTCTGCTCCAATTGCCGCGCCAGCCGGTCGGCCGCGTGCTTCATGCGCGAGAAAACCAAAATCATGTCCATCGACGGATCTTTCAGCAGGTGCAGCAGCAGCGCCGTCTTCAGATGCTTCGGCACTTCATAGACGAGCTGCGTGACCGTCTCCGCGGGATTCGCGCGCCGGCCGATCTGCACCACCTTCGGGCTGCGTTGAAATTCATGCGTCAGCGATTCGATCTCCTTCGAGAGCGTCGCGGAAAACATCAGCGTCTGCCGTTGCTTCGGCAGTTGTTGCACGATGCGGCGGATGGACGGGAGAAAACCCATGTCCAACATCCGGTCGGCTTCATCCAGCACCAGAAATTTTAATTGGGAAAAGTCCGCGCAACGCTGCCCCATCAAATCAATCAGCCGTCCCGGACACGCGATCACCACATCTGTTCCCGAACGCAGCGCACGGATTTGCGGCTGTTCCCCTACTCCGCCAAAAACCGTCGCGACCGTCAGCGGCAGATGCTTGGCGTAAGCCTTCACGTTTTCCTCGATCTGCACCACGAGTTCGCGCGTCGGCGCGATGACCAATACTTTGGTGCGCCGCTGCCCGGGTGGCAGCGCGGCAAGTTTCGTGAGGATCGGCAGAGTGAATGCCGCCGTCTTGCCCGTGCCGGTTTGCGCGATGCCGATGAGATCGTGTCCCGCGATGATGGGCGGGATGGCGGCGGTCTGGATGGGCGTCGGCTCGGTGTAGCCGGCTTCCGACACGGCCTGCAAAATTTTGGCGTCAAGGCCAAGGGGTCCAAATGACATAGCCCACTAGCATATCAGGCGCGGGGACGATGGCACGCCCTAAAATGAACCAATCAGACCAGCGGCAACAAGCCGGCATTTGCCGCTGCCTTAACGCTTTCATTGAATTCCTGCAGGCTCGCCGCCAGTTGTTCCCGGGAATGGCCCTGCTTCACGGCGGCGATGGCGGCCGTGGCCAGTTCATCGCACCGTTCGTTGCCGGCATCCCCCGCGTGTCCCTTCACCCAATGCCAGTTCACCGTGTGCGGCGACACGGCGGCATCGAGCCGCCGCCACAGGTCCTCGTTTTTCACCGGTTGCTTCGCGGCCGTGCGCCAGCCGTTGCGCTTCCAGCCCCGCAACCATTTCGTGATGCCGTCGCGCAAATAATTCGAGTCCGTATGAAACTCCACCTTGCAGGGTTCTTTCAGCGCCGACAACGCCTCAATGGCCGCCTGTAGTTCCATGCGGTTGTTCGTGGTCGCCGCCACGCCTCCGCTCAGCTCGCGCTTGTGTGCGCCGCTGGCCAGCACCGCCGCCCAGCCACCCGGACCGGGGTTGCCATGACACGCACCGTCAGAATGAATCACCACTTCTTGCATCCCCGATTTTGAACCGGGCCGCGCTTGAAGCCAAGCGCAGACAGCCAACCTTCTTCAAACCGCTTTGTTTGGCTTTAAATGGCTTGTTTCACCCGAAAACCGGCTTTGAAATGGGTTTAAATTGGCTTTATTTGGGTTTATTTGGCTTTGTTTTTTATTGTCTAAATCGCCATTTCATATCCGTAAAATTAGGCGATTGTTGTCTTTTTAAGTTGGCTTTGTTTCGCAATTTTCATTTTTCTGCGCGCAACGCCCACCCGGCTTCAGGATTGGAGTTTCTCTGGAGCCCCGCATGCGGGATTGGTGCTTGGAGCTTTTTTATTCTTTCATCATTCGTCATTAGGATTTCGTCATTCATTTCTCCCATTCTGCCGTAACCGGTTGGACAAAGGCTGTCCAACCTAAAAAACCCTTCACGTCGGCCAACCTGCTGGATTTCCGTCCGCACCACGCTAAACTCCCGCCGTTGCAATCATCCAGACCAGACCATTACGCCACGCTCGGCCTTCACCGCCGCTGCACCGATGCCCAGATACGCGCCGCCTACCGCATCCTCGCCAAACAACATCATCCCGATGTCAACGGCGGTGCGCGCGAAGCCGTCGCCCGCACCCAGGCCTTGAACGCCGCGCATGAAACGTTGAGCGACCCAGCTCGCCGCCAGGCTTACGACGAGGAAGCTTCCGCCGCTAAAAAATCACCTGCCCCCGCACGCCCGGCAAAAGCCGGCCATATCACCAAGGAAGTCCACCTTGGCATCCTCGAATTCTTGCGGGGCGCAAAACTGGATGTCCACGTGAACGACCCCGGTAATCCGCATGACGCGGAAACCTACACACTCGCCATCCCGCCGGAAACCGCGCCAGGTACGCGTTTCAAAATCCCGCGTGCCGGCGGCGGTTTTGTCCTCGTGCGCGTAAAAGCAAAGCCGGATTTCCGTTTCAAGGTTCGCGGCTCGGATTTGCGGTGCGACCTTAAAATCAGTTTCCAACGTGCCCAGCAAGGCGGGGTGGAATCCGTGCGCGGAGTGACCGGAAATTTCCTCCGCGTACCCATTCCAAAAAAAGTTGCCCGCGGCGAGATCATCCGCCTTTCCGGCGAAGGCCTGCCCAAAACCCGCGGCGGTCGCGGCGATCTCCTCGTGCGCATCGTCTACCGCCCCGAAGTCCGCATCACCCGTGCCACCGGCCGGTGAATCACCGGGGCAAATGAATTGACGACCGCCATTTACTTCCGCCACCCCACCGCGCATAGTTGGAACCGCCTGCGGAGAAACTTTCATGCTGCCGGCAAGCCAACGACAGAACAAAAAAATTATGGGCGACAAATCCCCGAAAGCGAACCAGAAGAAATCCGGCCAGAAACAATCCGCCGCCAGCAGCGCCAACGCCAAGAAAAGCGCCGCCGTGGCCGCCAAACAGTCCGCCGGCAAGAAGAAGTAACGCGCCTCTTCCATCCGTCTCTCTTGGAAATAATATCTGGAGAGACGGACTCCGCCAAAGCTCCGTCTCGCTTCGCAGTTGTGATCCGCTTTTTATTTTCGTGTCTTTCGTGTTTTTCGTGGTAAAAAATCCGCCATGTCAAAACACAAGATCGGCATCATCGGCGGCACCGGCCTTTACAACATCGAGGGCTTCACCAACCAGAAATGGGTGAAGGTCAAAACCCCGTTTGGCAATCCCTCCGATGACCTGCTCACCGGCAAAATCGCCGGGCGCGATGTCGTGTTTCTTCCGCGCCATGGCCGCGGCCACCGCTTGCTGCCCACCGAGTTGAACCATCGCGCCAACATCTGGGCCATGAAAAAGCTCGGTGTGCAATGGATCGTTAGCGTCAGCGCCGTCGGCTCCTTGCAGGCAAAATATGAACCGTGCGACATCGTGGTCATCGACCAATTCCTCGACCGCACCAAGCAATCGCTCAACCACACTTTCTTCGGCCGCGGCATTGTGGCGCACGTCGCCTTCAGTTCCCCCATCAGCGAGGAACTGCGCCAGATCATCTACAAAACCGCCCGCGCCCAAAAGGCCCGCGCCCACGATGGCGGCACGTATGTCTGCATGGAAGGTCCGGCCTTCAGCACCCGCGCCGAATCCCTCGCCAATCACGGCGCTGGCTACGACGTCATTGGCATGACCAACCTCGGCGAGGCCAAATGCGCCCGCGAAGCCGAAATCGCCTACGCCACCATGGCCATGGCCACCGACTACGACTGCTGGAAGGAAGATGAGCACGTCACGCTCGATGTCATCATCGCCAACCTCCACAAAAACGCCGATACCGCCAAGCGCATCGTCGTCGCCGTCATCCCGCAGATTCCCGACGAACCGAACTGGAAAGCCCATTCCGCCCTGAACCACGCCTTCCTCACCGACAAGAAACTGTGGCCAAAGAAAACCGTGGCGGAACTGAAGCCCATCTTGGCCAAGTACCTTTGACACCCGCATTAGAATCCGCGGCGCGCGGCCTTCAGGCCGCTTCAACGTTCTATAACAGTTAGACGTTAAATTGTAATGACACCCAGGTAGGGCGCGTCGCTCCGCGCGCGCCGCGACTGCCAACCAACGCATTCTGGTTAACCTCAGCGGTGTCTTTTGCCAACGATACCCGGCACTTTTCTCAAACCAATTGGCATTACTTGCGGACGATTATCTTGGACGCGGCCCTGCGTGGCTGGGATTATTCCCGCATCATGCCGCGTACCCGTTTGTTCATCTTTGCCACGTTGGTGTTCACGATCGTCCAACTGGCCGCCGCCGAATCGTCCGCACCGGCACTCTGGTATCAGCAGCCAGCTCAAAAATGGACCGATGCCTTGCCCATCGGCAATGGACGCCTGGGCGCGATGGTCTTCGGCGGCATCTTTGACGAACGCATCCAGTTCAACGAAGACACGCTGTGGACCGGCAAACCCCACGATTACGTCCGCGTCGGCGCCGGTGATCAACTGGCCGAAATCCGCCGCCTGCTCGCCGCCGGTCAGACCAAGGAAGCCTCCGCGCTTGCCAAAAGCAATTTCCTGAGCGACCCCGTCCGCCAAAAGGCCTACCAACCCTTCGGCGACCTCCACCTTCATTTTCCAAGTCCGGGCGAAGTGACT
>DATHQS010000327.1:0-2005 GCA_035482455.1 Candidatus Acidiferrales bacterium
CGAGGAATTCCATGGCCGCATCCAGTCGTCCCGGATCATTCGCGTCACAAATCCGCCGCATCACCTTGCGGATGATCTGCCCGGTCAACGGCATGTAAGCCGGGCCGTTTTCCCCGAGCCAATTCAGCGCGGGTTGGGGGTCCGCGGCCACGCTCGGCTCGGCCGCCTGCCAGATCATGAAGGGAATCAACGGGTCTTTGCCGTCCTTGGACGTCGCGCCGACTTTGGCGAGGATCGGTCCGATTTCCACATCTTTCAAAGCATCCGGCACGGGTGTGTCCACCGTCAGCGAACCGGAAGCAAATTGCCGCATGGCCGTGGCCACCGCCAACCGCACCGAGGGATCGGGATCACCCGCCAGCATCAGCAACTTCTCCATGATATTGTCCGAGGCGATTCTCCGTTCACCGGCCAGCCGCGCCACCCATGTCCGCATAGCCGGCTCCTTGTCTTCGGCCAAGCCCGTCAGCACCGGTTCCTCCAATTGCCCGGAACTGTGCAGCGTCCACAAGGCAAACAACCGCGCCTCCAATGTTCCGCCGGTTGCCAAAAGCTTTTTCAGCGGGCCGGCGGCTTTGGGGTCGCGCCGTTCGGACAGCAAACGCTCGGCCACCCGGCGCTGCCAGATGTTGGGATGCGCCAGTTCCTGCACCAGCTTTTCGGTGCTCAATTTTCCAAGGTTCATTTTCACCTCGGGCCGGGAGGGAACTTTTGCGCCGGGATGTTTGCCGGTATAGACCACGCGCCAGATGCGGCCGCGCTCGCGGTCCACGCCCGCCGGGTCGGCCTGCGCGTTCTGATAACACGGATATTTGTCATACCAATCCGCAATCCACAACGCGCCATCCGGCCCGACCTGTTCACTCACCGGACGAAACCAACCGTCGCTGGTGGTAAGAAAATCTTTTGCCGCTGTGGCCTTGAAGCTCGAGCCGTTCGGCGTGAGATGATCGTGGTTGATGGCGTTTTGGTGGATGTTTCCGAACAATACTTCGCCGCGCCATTCCTCCGGGAATTGATTGCCTTGATAGACCTGGATGCCCGCATATGCCGCCATGTGATGTTTGTGGTCCACGATGGATGGCAACAGTTGGTAACTATACGGATCTTCCGGCGTCCCACCCTGCCGCACATAAATGCCGCCCGCAGCCATATGGAACAGATGGTCAATCACGCAGGCGCTGACGAACGCATTGCCGGCGCGGTCGAAATCCACGCCCCACGGATTGCTTGTGCCGTCGGCGAACACTTCAAATTTTTTGGTGCGCGGCTGATAACGCGCCACTGCCGCTGTCACTTCCACTCCCGGCGCGCTGGCCTCGGGCATCTTCACCTTGGAATGGGTGAAAACCCCATGCGTCATATATAACCATCCGTCCGGCCCCCAGGTGAACCCGTTCAGCAGTTCATGCCGGTCTTCCAACCCAAAACCGGTCATCAACACTGTCCGCCGGTCCGCCTTGTCATCGTGGTTCGTGTCCGCGAGAAACAACAGGTCCGGCGCCTGGCCGACAAATGCGCCGCCGTAGCCTAGCTGGATGCCCGTCGCCAGGTTCAATCCGTCCGCGAACACCGTCACCTTGTCCGCATGCCCGTCGCCGCGGGTGTCTTCGAGAATTTTGATACGGTCGCGCGGCTTCGTTCCCGGCGCGGCGCCAAGCGGGTATTCGTAAAGCTCCACCACCCACAACCGCCCGCGATCATCCCAGGTCATCGCCACGGGATTGATGATGTCCGGCTCGGCGGCAAACAGCCGCACCTCAAAACCCTCCGGCACCACAAACCGTTTTTGCGATTCGGCGGGGGATAATGCCGGCGAAGCCGCAGGCGCGAACTGCCCCGAAAGTTGTTTGCCGTCCGCCAAAATTTCCGGCGCGCGACCCGCCGCCAGCAGGATGATTAACAGAGAGATTTTTTTCATGTGCGAGCGGCTGATTATTAGGAGCAGTTCGCCCGCAGGGCAATGAAGAAACCAACAGAGAGGCAGCCTGAAACAGTGAAAAGC
>DATHQS010000328.1:0-9155 GCA_035482455.1 Candidatus Acidiferrales bacterium
GCATCGGCCGCACCGGCCGCGCCGGCCGCAGCGGACGCGCCATCTCGCTGGTGCCGGGACGCGAGCTGTTCCAGATCCGGAACATCGAACGTTTTACCAACGTGCGCATCCAGCGCGGTAAAATCCCGACGGCCGACGAAGTGTCGGAGGCGCGCGAAAATGTTTTCATCGAAAAATTGCGGGCGCTGCTCACGGGCGGCGAATTTCAGAAGCACGACCAAGTCATTGAACGCCTGCTCGAAGAAGGTTTCAGCTCGACGGACATCGCCTCGGCGTTGATCCATCTGTTGCAAACCGGCGAAGCTGCCAAGGCTGCGCCAAAAACCGAAAACTACGACCGCCCGGAACGGGACGAACGTCCCCCTGCCCGCTTTGATGACCGCCGTGATGACCGCCGCGAGCGTCCGTCTTATCGCGATGACCGTGGCGGCGACCGGGGAAATTTCCGCGATGATCGCCGTGAACAACCGCGCCGTTTTGAAGACCGCCCGCCGCGCTCGGCTGCGCCTGCGCCCGCGCCGTTTCGCCCCAAAACCGTGACGCCCCGCCCCGCGGTGGCCTTTGCCGATCCCAAAGCGGGCAAACCTCCAGCTTTTCCAAAAACGGAAACCAAGGCGGCCAGTCCCCGGCCCGCCGCCGTGGAAAAACCGGTGAGCGCCCCGCAAGAAGCGCCTGCTCCCGTCACCCCACCAAAGCCGGAACCTGTTAAAACGTATACCGACGAGGAAATTCTCGCCTCGGTGAAAGCCCCGGAAGCCAAGCCGGCCTCCAAGCTGTTCATCAAGCCCAAGCCCGCCCTCGCAGCCGCGCCGAAGACCAAGGTCAGCCGCGCCACGCCGCCCGACCAGACCCGTCTCTGGATGAGCCTCGGCGAAGCGCAAGGCATCCTGCCCATCGACATCGTGAACACCGTCGCCGGCGAAACCGGTTTGCCCGGCAAGGTCGTCGGCACCGTGGACGTGCGCGAAAAACATCTTTTTGTGGACGTCGCCAGCGAACATGCCAACAGCATCATCGCCAAGCTGAACCGCGCCGAAATCAAAGGCCACAAAGTCAAAGTCAAGGTGGCGTAACCGTGATTCCGTAGCAGCCGACGTGAGGAGGCTCAAACCATGAACTCCAAACTCAATCGAGCAGAAGACCGACGCGGACTCGCCAAGACGCTGGGAGCGTTTCTCCCTCTCCCAGCGGGAGAGGGCCGGGGTGAGGGAGAACGCTCACCCCAAGAAGTACGCCCACAATTCCTCGCAGCCACGAATTCAAATTATCGTCTCCCATGAGCGAACCCATCCCGCCCCATCCCGTCGAACGCCTCTTCCCGTTCGTGCTAAAAACCCGCGCGTTGCTGGTGGGTCGCGACACCCTGCGCGCCAACAAGGGCAAACTCCACTTCGTCCTCATCACCGATGACATCGCCGAAGCCAGCCGCGAGGAAGTGCTGAAAGACTTTACCCACTACCCCGTGGTGCAGCATTTCACGGGCGCGGACCTGGAAAAATTCTTCGCCGTCAAAGGCGCCAAGGCCATCGGCTTCACCAAGTCCGGCCTCGCGCAATCCATCTACGCCGAGCTGAAGCAGTACCGCATCAATCAGCCTTTGCATCCGGCGAAGCCGCCTTCAGCGCCTCCAGTTCCTCCCAGCGAACAAACAGCTTCTTGAGCGTTTCCTTTTCGGATTCCAGTTCGGCCATGAGTTGATCCGTCTGCGTCGCATGCGTGCGATGAAAATCCGGCGAGGCGAACAGGTTCTCAATGCGGCAGATCTCCGCCTCGACCGTCTGGATATGCGCCTCCATCCCGGCCAGCTCGTGCATCTCCTTGAAGGAGAGCTTGCGCCCCTTGCCTTTGGGTTTTTCCTGTGCGGCGACCACCTGCTGGTCTTTTTCCCATTTGGCGGCGGCGGCCTTGGCCGCCACTTCCTGCGCCTTGGCAACCTTCTGCTTCTTCTCCAGGTAATAATCGTAGTCGCCGACGCTGTGATGGATTTTGCCGTCGCCCTCGAACGCCAGGATGTCCGTGCAGACGCGGTTCAGAAAATAGCGGTCATGGCTCACCACGCATACCACGCCCGGAAATGCGATCAACGCCTCCTCCAGCACGCGCAAGGTCGGCAGGTCGAGATCGTTCGTCGGTTCGTCGAGGATGAGAAAGTTGCCACCGCTCTTCAGGATGCGCGCCAGCAACAACCGGCTGCGTTCGCCGCCGGAAAGTTTCTTCACCACCGTCAGGATGCGGTCGTCGGAAAAAAGAAAGCGCTTAAGATAGGAGCGGACCGAAATCTTCGCATCACCCCAGATGACGAATTCCGAGCCATCGGAAACCTCGTCCAGCACGGTGCGCTCTTCATTCAACTGCAACCGCCCCTGGTCCACGTAGTTGAACTTCGTGAGTTGCCCGATCTTCACGACACCTTCGGTCGGCGGAAGTTGGCCGATGATGGTTTTCAGCAAGGTCGATTTGCCAAGACCATTGCGTCCGCAGACACCGATGCGATGACCGTTCTCAAAAGTAAAATTGAAACCGGAGAATAATTTCTTGCCGCCCATTTCCATCGCCAAACCGGTGACATCAACCGTGCGGTTGCCAAGCTGTGGCGGCGGCGGGATGCACAATTCGATGTCCTCTTCGATCATCGGCCCTTCTTTGGCGGCTTCATCGTAGTAACGCTCGAAGCGGTCCTTCTGCTTGCTGCGCTGCGCGCGCGGCCCCTGGCGCACCCACGCGAGTTCCTTTTTCAAGAACATCTGGCGCTTGTGCTCGATGGTGGCATCCGCTTCCTGACGCTCGGCCTTGGCCAGCAGATAATCGGTGTAATTGCCGGCATGGGAGAAGAACTTGCCGTCGTACAGTTCCAGGATGTTGTTCGCGACCCGGTCCAAAAAATAACGGTCATGCGTGATGACCAGGAACGCTCCGCTGAAGCTCTCCAGAAATTCCGCCACCCACTCGATGGATTCCGGATCCAGATGGTTCGTCGGCTCGTCCAACATCAGAAAGTCCGGCTGCGAAACAATCGCCCGCGCCATGGCCACGCGACGTTTCTCACCGCCCGAAAGCGTTTCGATGCGCCGCTCGGCGCCCGGGCAATTCAGATGCGCCATCGCGATCTCAATGCGGCGGTCCACCGTCCAGCCATCCAGCACCATGATACGCTGCTCCAGTTCCTCGTGCCGCTTGGAATCATGCGGCAGGGATTCAAATTCCTTGATGAGATCCAGCACGTGTTGCGCACCGTCACGAATGTTCTCAAAAACGTTCTTGGTGTCATCCAGCATGAAGTCCTGCGGCAGGTAACTCACCGCGAGATTGCGTTGCCGGGAGACTTCTCCGCTGTCCGGCGCCTGCAGGCCCGCGAGAATCTTCAGGAACGTCGTCTTGCCGCTGCCATTGCGGCCCACCAGCCCGATGCGTTCGCCCTCCTGGATACCGAGCGTGATGTCGTTCAGGATCGTGCGGTTGTTGTAGCGCACGCTCACATCGGAAGCTGAAATAAGGGTGCCCATGTCAGTTCAGGTTGCCGGTCGGATGTAAAATCGTTTTCACAGGGCCGTGAAAGGTAGCAGAGAAACCCGCGGTAACAAGCTCAACACGGAGCAATTCTATCAGGGATCCAGCCCCAACCCGGCCGTGAATCACCGGGATATCACTCGAAAGAGGGATGAATTGATTTGCCCGTTTGCCGTAAGGTCTTCGCAATTCACTTTTATCCGCCAACCCAGGCCAACTGTAACCATCTGCTCATGAAAAATCGTACCCGTATCCTGAACCCTACCTTTTACTCCATCCTCAGCCTCATGTCGGCCGTCCTGTTCTTGCTCGCCCCGGGCGCACGAGCCGCGCAGGTGATCCAGACCCTGCCCTTCTACGACAGTTTTGATTATTCCCTGAACGGCTTGGCCACCGCCTCATCAACGGTTTGGGAAACGTGCTTTGGAACCGGAAATCTCTACGTGACCAATAATAACCTGACCCTGCCCGGTTTTGCCGCCTCCGCCGGAAACGGCGTGGCCGGCTCCGCCAAAGCCTTCAGATTCGCCGGCACACAATTTACCACCCAGACCGCGGCCGAGGGCAAGACGGTCTATGCTTCCTTCCTGTACCAAGTCGCTACGTACCCTACCACCAGCCCGGGCGTCATCGCTTTTCTTGACGCGACCAATATCGGCACCAGTTCCAGCGCCCCCATGCCGGGAACCACCGCGCTCGCCCTGCTCATCGACCACACCGGCCATATCGGCATCAATGCCGTTACTCCGACCCTCACCGGTGCGCAGTTTGAAACTGCGGCCACGGCCTTGAACACCACGGTTTTGATCGTCGCCCGGTATACCTTCCATACCAGCCCCGCCAAAGATGTCGTCGACCTCTGGGTCAATCCCAGCACCGGCAGCTACGGGGCCGGCAGCGCGCCGACCCCGGATAAATCGGTAACGGGCACGCTCAACTGGCCCAGCCTTGCCGATTTCACCATTTCATGTAACGGCAACGATAATACCTTCGGCGAAAAATGGGACGAAGTCCGCATCGGTACGACCTGGGCGCAAGCAGTGCCGGCGGCCAACGTGCCCGGAACGGTCAGCGCGGCGCATTCCGTCATGGTCAGCGCCACACCCGCATCGATCATCGCCAACGGCACCAGCACTTCCGTGATCAAGATGCAGGCGCGGGACATCAACGGCGTCAACCTCACCGCCGGCGGAGCGACCGTGACGTTCACGAACGCCCTCGGCACCTACGGCACCACCACGGATAACGGCGACGGAACCTATCAGGCCACCTTGACCTCCTCCTCCACCCTCGGCAGCACCAAGGTGTCGGCCAAATTGGGCGGCACGGCCATTGCCACCATTGGCACGGCCACCAACGCACCGACCTCTTCACTCACGGTCAATTTCGTGCTCGGCCCGGTCAGCGCGACCGCCTCCACCGCCGTGGCCATCCCCACCAACGCCGCGGCGGATGGCGCCACCGCCTCCACCATCACCGTCACGGCCATGGACGATTACGGCCATCCGATTCCCGGACAAGCCGTCACGTTGAGTGTCAGTGGCACGGGCAACACGGTTTCCACTCCCGCTGTTACTGACGCGAATGGTCATACTACGGCCACGCTCACCTCCACGGTGGGGGAAACGAAAACCATCACCGTCACCATCGGTTCCACCCAGATCACTGCGCAACCCACCGTCACCTTCACTGCGGGCGGCGTGAGCGCCGCGACCTCAACCGCCGTGGCCAGCCCGAACACCGGGCTCGTCGCGGACGGCGTCTCGACTTCGACCATCACCGTCACTGCCATCAGCGGCGGTGCCTCGCCGTTGGTCGGGTCGATCGTGACCTTGGCTGCGAGCGGCTCGGGAAATATCCTGACACAACCGGCCTCGCCCACCGATGTCAACGGCCAGACCACCGCCACGCTCAAATCCACGGTCGCCGGGACAAAGGCCATCACGGTGACCATCGATGGAACAATCATCAACGCACAGCCCACGGTGACCTTCGTGGCTGGCGCGGCCACGCAGATCGCGTTCACTTCGCAACCCGTGACCACGCCCGTGAATGTGACGTTGCCCGCCGTGGTGGTCCAGATTCAGGACCAGAACGGCAACCCGGTTTCGCAAAGCGGCGCAACGGTCACGCTGGTGCTGAGTTCCGGCACGCTCCTCGGCACCAATCCGCAAGTAACCGATGCGAACGGCAAAGCCACCTTCAGCGACTTGTCCATCCCGCAGATTTCTGCCGGTCTCTCACTGACGGCCACCGTCAGCGGATTCAGCCCGGTGCAAAGCAGCCTGTTCGATGCGCCGCCCAAGACCTTCTACAAGGTCAACAATACCACCGCCCTGAATTTGCCCGCCAGTTGGACGGTGGTCAAAGGTGGCGCCGGCCCCGCCGGTCCGCCCGCTGCCGATGGCCTTGGCGTCTGGGATACCAACTCCAGCGGGGGCACGATGGATCTCGGCGCCAGCATGTCCTGGTACGGACTGGTGAACGGCTGCAATGGCGCAGTAACCATCACCGACACCGCCGGCGGCCACATATTGACCCTGGGTGCCGGGAGCTTGGACGGGTCTGGCGCCCTGCACAGCTTTACGATGAACAACAACATCGCTTTGGCCACGGACCAGATTTGGAAATGGACCGCGAACTCATTCACGCTCACCGTCAATAGCAACGTCGACAACGGCGGCCACCTGCTCACGATCAACGGGCTCAACGGCAACGCTCCCGAGAAATTCAATGGCGCGATTTCGGGAGCTGGCGGTTTGACCCTCACGGGCAGCGCCGCCGTGACGTTAAACGGCGCGAACACCTACACCGGCAACACCACGCTCAACGGCGGCAAGCTGATCATCAACACGAACGGCACGATCGCCAATTCCTCGTCCATCGCCCTGGCGACGGGCACGACCCTGGATATTTCCGCCGTTTCGCCGTTCATGGTGACTGGCGGGCAAACACTTTCCGGGGGGGCGAGCGGGACCGGAACCGCCACGATTGCCGCCAGCACCGCGAACGGTCCCGGCACCATGATACTCGCGCCCGGTGCACAGGCCGCTTTCACCCTTGTCGGCAATGCCAGCAGCAACAGCGTCACCGTTGGAAAAATTAATCTCACCGGCAGCGTGACCCTGAATGGCAATGCCATCACCGTCAACGTGACCGGCGCGCCGCTCCCCGCAGGAACCTACACTTTGTTCACCGCCACCAACGGTTTCACGGTCAATGGCGCGCTGCCCTTGCCCGTGATCACCGGCCAGGGCATCGCCGCCGGCTCCGTGCCGCAAATCGTGATCAACGGCCAGAACCTCCAACTCGCCGTAGGTTTCAGCGTCTCGCCGGCCGCCATCACCAATACCTGCGGCGACCCGGCCACGTTCACCGTCACCCCGGCGGCGGGAGCCACCAGTTATCAATGGTACGATCCCACCCTCCAGCCCATTTCCGGTGCCACGGACATCACGCTCGCGCTGAACAGCACACACCCCTCCGACAGTGGCACCTACTTGGTCGTGGCCTCCGGCCCGACCGGCATCCTTACCAATTCAGTGACACTGCTGACCGTCGATTCCGCCCCGCCGCTCATCACCCTGAATGGAAATAGCACAGTTTTGATCCCATTGGCCGGCACCTATGTGGAACTTGGGGCGACCGCTTATGACACCTGCCCCGGCACCAGTCTGGCTATAACCACCAACGGCACCGTCAACACCGCCGTGTTGGGCGAATATGACATCACCTATTCTGCCACCACCGGTGCCGGCGTTCCTGGCAGCGTGATGCGGACCGTGAACGTGATTAATCCCGTGCTTACCAACCTTGTCATCACGCCATCCTTGATCGCCCCCCAATGCGGCAGCAACGTGACGTTCACCGCATCCGTCAGCGGCCTGCCGCCGATCAACTACCAGTGGTATGACAACAGCAACAACCCGATTGCCGGGGCCACCAATGCCAGTTACACGCTCGTTGATCCAACCGATGCCAGCGCGGGAACGTACACCGTCATAGCGCAAAACGCCTACAACGCCCTGACCAATGTCGCGGTCATCACTTCCGTCCTGCACACCGCCCTGCCCGTGTGGACGCTCAACGGCTCCACCCCGGTCAACGTCCTGTTAAACAGCCCGTATGTGGACGCCGGCGCGACGGCATTCGACCTCTGCGCGCAGGCCAGCCTGACCGTCACCTCCAACAACCCGGTGAACACCGCCCTCGCCGGCACTTATACCGTGACCTACTCGGCCACCACGGCCGACGGCACTCCGGGTATGCTCACGCGGACCGTCACCGTCAGTTCCATACCGGATTTCGGACCCAACGTCCTCGTCTTTGATCCGACGATGACCGATATCCAAAGCCAAATTGATGCCGTGTACGCCCAGCAGAAATACAATCAATTCGGCACGCAACGCACCGCCCTGATGTTCAAGCCCGGGGTCTATCAGAACCTAAGCATTCCCCTCGGTTATTACACCCAGGTGATCGGCTTGGGCCAGTCGCCCGATGACGTCACCATCGACGGCGAGCTGTACTCCGATGGTGTTTTGGTGAATGAAAATGCGACCGTGAATTTCTGGCGTTCCGCGGAAAATCTGGCGGTGATTCCCACCAACTCCGGCAGCTATGTCATCTGGGCCGTTTCCCAAGGCACCGCCTTCCGCCGTATGCATATCCACGGCGAAGTTGATCTCGCAAACCACACCGATGGCAACTTTGCCAGCGGCGGATTCCTGGCGGATTCCAAGGTCGACACCACCATCAGTTCCATCGCGCAACAGCAATGGCTCTCGCGCAACGACGTGTTCGGGAATTGGTCCGGCGGCGTTTGGAACATGGTGTTCGTGGGCGTCTC
This sequence comes from Candidatus Acidiferrales bacterium, assembly GCA_035482455.1. GTDB lineage: Bacteria > Verrucomicrobiota > Verrucomicrobiia > Limisphaerales > UBA11358 > UBA11358. The sequence goes on from DATHQS010000328.1 coordinate 8,357, forward strand.
CAACCCGCCAACGGGCGTCTGGCCTGCCAAGCCTATTACGGTCATCACCAACACGCCTTTGATCCGGGAGAAGCCGTATCTGTACCTGGACACCAACGGAAATTACGCGGTTTTCGTGCCCGCCCTGCAGACCAACAGCTTTGGCATCACGTGGGCCAACGGCCCGACTCCGGGCGCGTCCATTCCGATCAGCCAGTTCTATGTGGCGCACTCAGATTCAGACAACGCCGCCTCCATCAACGCCGCCTTGAACGCAGGATTGAACCTTATCCTCTGTCCCGGCGTCTACCTGCTCAACGGCAGCTTGCAGGTGACCAATCCCGATACCGTCATCCTGGGGCTTGGCTATCCGACGCTCATCCCGCAGACCGGCACGCCCGCGCTGACCATCGCCGATGTGAACGGCGTAAAAGTCGGCGGCCTGTTGTTCGACGCCGGCCCGGTGCAGTCCCCCACGTTATTACAAGTCGGAACTACGAACAGTCCCCTGAATCACTCCAGCGACCCGACCTTCATCTATGATATCTCCATGCGCGTGGGCGGGGCGAGCGCCGGTTCGACCGTTAGTTGCATGCAGATCAACGCGAATGATGCCGTGGCGGACAACGTCTGGCTCTGGCGCGCGGACCACGGTACCGGTGTCGGCTGGACTCAGAATCCGTGCGATTACGGTCTGATCGTCAACGGCGACCGGGTGACGATTTACGGGCTGTTCGTCGAGCATCACCAGAAATATCAAACGCTGTGGAATGGCAACTGGGGACGGCTGTATTTCTACCAGTCCGAATTGCCGTATGAC